>CAZCOX010000019.1:1474-6029 GCA_964500115.1 uncultured Rhodobacterales bacterium | reverse complement strand
TGTCGATGGGGCTGGCACGCGTGGTTGACGCGGTGCGGCAGATGGGCCACGGCACCGCGCGCGACGACGTGGAAGGGGCGTGATTTTATGTTGTACTGGTTGACCGCTTTGTCGGATGGCGGGGATTTCTTTAACCTCTTCCGCTACATCACCTTCCGCGCGGGTGGCGCGTTTCTGACGGCTTTGCTATTCGGCTTCATGTTTGGCAAGCCACTGATCAACGTTTTGCGCAAGAAGCAGGGCAAGGGGCAGCCCATTCGCAATGACGGCCCGGAAGGACATTTTGCGAAAGCGGGGACCCCCACGATGGGTGGGCTTTTGATCGTTGGGGCCTTGCTGACTTCGACGCTGCTCTGGGCGCGGCTGGACAATCCGTTTGTGTGGATGGTGCTGTTTGTCACCATGAGTTTTGCGCTGATCGGCTTTGCGGACGACTATGCCAAGGTCAGCAAGCAGAACACCGCAGGTGTGTCGGGTAAGGTGCGGTTATTGCTGGGATTTGTGATTGCAGGGCTCGCCGGGTTCTGGGCGGCGCAGTATCATCCTAGTGAACTGATGAACCAGTTGGCCTTACCGGTGTTCAAGGATACGCTGATCAACCTTGGTTTCCTTTTTGTGCCCTTTGCGGTGATTGTGATTGTGGGGGCCGCCAATGCGGTGAACCTGACAGACGGGTTGGACGGGTTGGCGATCATGCCAGTGATGATCGCGGCAGGGACCTTGGGTGTGATCGCCTATGCCGTGGGCCGCGTTGACTTTACCGAGTATCTGGACGTGCATTACGTGCCCGGGACGGGGGAAATCCTGATCTTTACGGCAGGCATCTTTGGCGGGGGGCTAGGGTTTCTTTGGTACAACGCGCCGCCTGCGGCGGTGTTCATGGGCGACACGGGGTCATTGGCTTTAGGTGGCGCTTTGGGGGCGATTGCAGTGGCGACAAAGCACGAGATCGTGCTGGCGATTGTCGGGGGGCTTTTTGTTGTTGAGGCGTTGAGCGTGATCATTCAGGTGCTCTATTTCAAGCGGACCGGCAAACGTGTGTTCCTGATGGCGCCGATCCATCATCACTATGAGAAGAAGGGCTGGGCGGAGCCGCAGATCGTGATCCGGTTCTGGATCATTTCGCTGATCCTCGCGCTGATTGGTCTGGCGACGCTGAAGGTGCGCTGACGCGCGCTGGATGCCTCGGCCTTTTGCCTGCGGCAACGGCCTCGCGCGATTTGTGATGTGACGCGCTGATGTGCGGTCGTGCCTGTGGCTGCTGAGGCTTTGGCATATTTCGAAAAAGAAGAAGCTGGGACTCGCTTTTGATCTGTGTGTCAAGTAAAGTTGACACATCGGATGTGAGGCGAGGTGCGGCATGGATGGCGGGCGCGTAGGGCTGGAAGTGCCGCAGATCGGCGGCGCGCCGCGCGCTGGACTATGCACGGACTGTGGTGTTTCGCGCATGGGCGATGGCCGGGCCTGCGGGCGCGCCTGTCAGTTTATTCAACCGGATTATGAAACGCTGGAAGCGCGGGTGCACGGGCGTGTGCCGGGTGCCGGGGATGAGGCGTTTTTTGGCGTCACGCAAGCCATGTACCGCGCGCGGTTGGAGCCTGCGGCAGAGGGCGCGCAGTGGACGGGGTTGACCACTGCGCTCGCGGCGGAACTGCTGCGCGCGGGGGCGGTGGACGCGGTGCTCGCGACGGCGCCTGATCCTTTGGATCGCTGGAAGCCGATGCCGGTGATCGTGACCGAGGCGGCGGATATGGCGGCGTGCCGGGGCATGCGCATGGGTTTTGGACCCTTGTTGGCTTTGCTGGAACCAGCGCTGGCGGCGGGGCATCGGCGGATTGCGGTGGTGGGTGTGCCGTGCCAGGTCTACGCGCTGCGGGCGCTGGAGGCGGAGCTGGGGTTTGACGAGATCACGGTGATTGGCACGCCGTGTTCGGACAACACGACGACGGCGAATTTTCATTCCTTTCTGGGGCTGCTCGATGATCGCCCCGAGACCGTATCCTATCTGGAGTTTCGCGCCGATTACCGGGTGGAGATGCGGTTCGACGATGGGCGCAAGCCGCGGTTCGTGCCGTTCTTGAAGCTGCCGCTTTCGGATTTGCCGGCGGATTTCTTTCCCATGACCTGCAAGACCTGTGTCGATTACACGAACCGCCTCGCGGACATCACGGTTGGGTACATGGGCGGTGACGGCGATCAGTGGCTTATTGTGCGGAATGCGCGCGGGGCGGCGGTTCTGGATCGATTGGGAGATCGGGTGGTTCGGCGCAATTTGAGCGACAAAGGCAAGCGCGATGCGGCAGTGAGAGGGTTTCTTGCCAATACGGAGCGGGCTGCCGGTGGCTTGCCATTGCGGCGGATGCCCGATTGGGTGCGGCCCATTGTGGCTTGGTTGCAGCCGCGCACCGGGCCACGTGGGCTTGAGTTCGCACGCGCGCGGGTGGAAATGAAGGCGATTGAGACGATCCTGCACTTGCGGCGGGCACATCCGGCGCGGATCAAGAACATGGTGCCCCGCCACGTGTGGCGCGTGGCGGAGAAATACGGTTTGATGCCGAAAGACGACGAGCTGCGCCCTTAGGCCTTGCGCCTGATTGCGCCAATGCAACCCGCGCGTTAGGGAGGTGCGCAGACGAAGGACCACCACCCATGACTCGCATTGCACATATCGAGTTGGATGACGGCAATCTGCCGCCGCCCACACCGGAGATCGAACAGGAACGCCGCGTGGCGATGTTTGATCTGATGGAGCACAACACTTTTGAATTGCCAGCCCGCGATGATCGCGTGGCACCGGATGGCCCCTACAATGTGGGCCTGTCGATCCGCGAGAAACGGCTGGTCTTCGATGTGACGACGCAAGGACACGAGAAGGCGGCGGAATTTCATCTGTCGCTGACGCCGTTCCGCCAGGTGGTGAAGGACTATTTCCAGATCTGCAAATCCTACTTTGACGCGGTCAAAACCTTGCCGCCCAGCCAGATCGAGACGATCGATATGGCGCGCCGGGGCATTCACAACGAGGGTGCGCGCATCCTCCAGGAGCGGCTAGACGGCAAGGTCACGGTGGATGACGACACGGCGCGGCGGCTGTTCACGCTGATCTGCGTGCTGCATTTCGGAGGCTGAGCGTTGGGGGCTCTGCCGCAATCGATCCTGTTTTGTTGTGACCACAACGCGGTGCGCTCTCCGATGGCGGAGGGCGTGATGAAAAAGCTTTATGGCTTTGAAACCTATGTGCAATCCGTCGGTGTGGTGAACGATCTTGAGATTGACGGCTTTGCGATTTCCGTCTGTGGCGAGATCGGCGTTGAGTTGAACCGGCATCGGTCGCGCAGCTTTGACGAGTTGGAAGAGAATGGCGAGGCTCTGTCGGGGTTTGACCTCATCGTGGCGCTGTCGCCCGCGTCGCAGCGGCGGGCGCTTGACCTGACGCGGTACTATCATCTCACGGTGGAGTATTGGCCGATCATGGACCCGACCGGGCTTGGCGAAACGCGGGAGCAGAAGCTGAACGCGTACCGGCAGACGCGGGATCAGTTGGTGGATCGGTTGGCGATGAAATGGGGGGGCAGCCTGTGAGTGCAGCAACAATCACGCGGTATTTCGATGCGTTTAATCGAAAGGACATCGCGGGCATGGTGGACTGCCTGTCGGACGACGTGGCCCATCACGTGAACGAGGGCGAGATCCGGATCGGCAAAGAGGCCTTCACGGCGTTTTGTGATCATATGGCGCGCTGTTATGACGAGACGCTGACGGAGCTTGTGATCTTTACTGCCGAAGACGGGACGCGCGGCGCGGCGGAGTTTATGGTGAATGGCACCTACCTGGAGACCGATGCGGGTTTGCCGCAGGCCAAGGGGCAGGGGTATCGCCTGCCTGCCGGGTCGTTCTTTTCGCTGGCCGATGGTAAGATCACGCGGGTGGTGACCTATTACAACCTGAGTGATTGGATCCGGCAGGTGTCGTGATGCGGGTCGAGGTGCTGCGTGCGGCGGCGCTGGATGCGGCGCTTGATGATGTGGCGCGGTTGCGGATCACAGTGTTTCGGGATTGGCCGTATCTTTATGATGGCGATCTCGATTATGAGCGGCGGTATCTGGAGGTCTATCGGCAGAGCGCATCCGCGGTTTTGGTCGGTGCCTTTGATGGGAACAGATTGGTGGGCGCTGCCACGGGCACGCCGATGGCGGATCATGCGGATGATTTTGCGGCGGCGTTTGACGGCTCCGGGTTTGATCTGAGCGACATCTTTTACTGCGCGGAATCGGTGCTGTTGCCGGACTATCGCGGGCAGGGGATCGGGCATCGGTTCTTCGATCTGCGGGAAGATCGCGCGCGGTCGATGGGGTTTTCGGTCTCCGCGTTTTGTGCGGTGAAGCGGCCGGATGATCACCAAATGCGACCGGGGGACTACGCGCCGCTTGATCCGTTTTGGCGCAAGCGGGGCTACGCACCTTTGGACGGCGCGGTCGCATATTTCGGGTGGAAAGATGTGGGCCAAGACAAAGAAACGGACAAGCCGCTGCAAGTCTGGGTTCGTCGGTTGGAC
>CAZCOX010000019.1:0-1374 GCA_964500115.1 uncultured Rhodobacterales bacterium | reverse complement strand
GGGCGGACCGAGATCGGGCCGAGGCCGTACCAGCCTTCGGTTTCCGCACCGATGGTTGCCGGTGAAAAAGCGGCGTGGCCAATGACGTCGCCGTCATCATCCACGGCGACAAGCGACAAGGTCAGATCACCGTCGCGGCGCAGGATGTCGAGCCTGTCGGCCTCGGAGTCATCGCTGAAAGACATGGGTTTGAATGCGGCGTAGGTGAGTGCGTGCAGGGCGGGTTCTTCGCCGGGCTGTTCGAGACGGATGTGCATGGCCCGGATATGCTTTGGATGGCGGTACAGGGCAAGCCTGCGTTTGCATCGCGCGCTGGGCTGTGCCAGTGCTTTGACCTGTCAATCAACACGAACTGGGGAAGAAAATGCGCATCGCAACCGCGGCATATCCGATGGATTTCCTCGAATCTTTTGAGGCTTACGAGGCCAAGTTGCGGTCCTGGGTGAGCGAGGCTGCAGGAGCGGGTGCGCAGCTTTTGGTCTTTCCCGAGTACGGTGCGATGGAGCTTGCCACATTGGCGGGGCGTGACGTGGCGCTGGATTTGGAAGGATCGTTGCACGCTGTGTCGGATCGTGTGCCGGAGGCGGACGCGGTTCATGCGGCGTTGGGGCGGGAGTTTGGTGTTCATATCCTTGCAGCCTCTGCCCCGGTGTTTGACGACGCACTTGGGGACCGGCCCGTGAATCGCGCACGGTTTTTTGCACCGGGCGGCGCGATGGGGGTGCAGGACAAGCAGATCATGACCCGGTTTGAGCGGGAAACCTGGGGTGTTGTTGGTGGTGGACCTTTGACCGTTTTCGACACGGCACTCGGCAAGATCGCGGTTTTAATCTGTTATGACAGCGAGTTTCCCTTGCTGGCTCGGGCAGTGGCTGAGGCCGATCTGCTGCTGGTGCCGTCTTGTACTGAAGCTCTGACGGGCTATTCGCGCGTTAGGATCGGGGCCATGGCGCGGGCGCTGGAAAATCAATGTGTTGCTGTCATGTCTTCGACCGTTGGCCCCTGCGACTGGTCCGAGGCTGTGGACGAAAACACCGGCATGGGTGGCGTCTTTGGTCCACCCGACACTGGGTTCCCTGCGACCGGTGTGATCGCGGAAGGCGCGATGAACACGCCGGGTTGGACCTATGCGGACATTGATCTGGCGAAAATCGCCCATGTTCGGGCGGATGGTGTGGTGCTCAATCGTGCGCACTGGGCGGACCAACATGGGCGTGATGGGATTGCCGCAACGCGGAAACTGGGCTGATTTGCCCTTGATAATTGGGCAGTTTGCGCCCATTTAGTAGCGCGCCTCGCACTATGGCGGGGATTTTATGAAGGAGAGACCATGGCCAAGGAAGATACGCTCGAATTTCCCGGTGTCGTGAAGGA
>CAZCOX010000018.1:0-22988 GCA_964500115.1 uncultured Rhodobacterales bacterium | reverse complement strand
TAATACGATCCGCATGTGCTTTGGGCAGGCGTGATCGTTCGCGCGTTTGCATCTCGGAGGTTTGCGGTGTTCCGCTATTTCGAAAACCTTGTTGATCCGTACGAAACGTACGCGGAAAATAACACGCCACCGACGCGTTTGTTGCCGTTCCTGATGGAATACGCGCGACCTTTTCGGAAAGTTTTTGTCCTAACCGCGCTGATGTCGATAGTCGTGGCCACGATCGAGATAGGCTTGATCTGGGCAATGGGGTGGGTGGTGGACATCCTGTCCGGCAGCCCGGCTGAAGTGTGGGCGCAATACGGTGGTTGGTTGATCGCACTTGCGTTGTTCATTCTGATTGTACGTCCGATCCTGCAGGTTCTGGATGTCGCGCTTTTGAACAATGCAATCCTGCCGAATTTCGGAACGCTGATCCGTTGGCGCGCGCATAAACATGTTTTGCGCCAGTCCGTAGGCTGGTTTGAGAACGATTTCGCCGGGCGAATTGCGAATCGTATCATGCAAACGCCGCCCGCTGCTGGCGAGGCAGTGTTTCAGGTGTTCGATGCGCTGACCTTTGCGATTGCCTACGTCGTTGGTGCTTTGATCCTTTTGGGCCAAGCCGACCCGCGCCTTGCTATCCCGTTGCTGGGCTGGCTTGGGCTTTATGCGGCCTTGGTTACTTGGACAGTAAGACGTGTCGGCCCTGCATCTCAGGCCGCGTCAGACGCGAGGTCCGAAGTGACGGGTCGTGTCGTTGACAGCTACACAAACATCCATTCCGTCAAGATGTTCGCGCATGGCGATGCCGAGATGGCGTATGCAAAAGACGCGATCGAGAACACACGCAAGACATTCCAGTACGAAATGCGGCTGTTCACCATTATGGATGTCGCGCTTGTCACGTTGAACGGTTTGCTGATCGTCGCGGTTGTGGGTTGGGCCTTTGCCCTTTGGATGCAGGGAGAAGCTTCCGTTGGCGCGGTTGCAGCGGCGACGGCTTTGACTCTGCGTCTGAATGCGATGACCGGTTGGATCATGTGGGCGCTCACCTCGTTTTTTCGCCAGCTGGGCGTTGTCGCTGAAGGCATGCAAACTATCGCGCAGCCGATAACACTGATTGATGCGCCTGATGCAAAACCGCTTGAGCTGACGAAGGGCCAAATTGAAATTCAGTCTCTATCACACCACTACGGGCGTGATGCGGGTGGTTTGGACCACATTGATCTGAGTATTGCACCGGGCGAGAAGATTGGGCTGATCGGCCGGTCTGGCGCGGGTAAATCAACTTTGGTGAAACTGCTTTTGCGGTTTTATGATGCGGAGCGTGGGCACATCCTGATCGACGGCCAGGACATTTCCAACGTCACGCAAGATAGCCTGCGGCTCAACATCGGGATGGTGCAACAGGACAGTTCCTTGCTGCATCGCTCCGTTCGAGACAACATCCTTTACGGCCGCCCAGACGCGACTGAGGAACAGATGATCGCGGCCTGCAAACAGGCGCAGGCACATGAGTTTATTCTGGGGCTGGAGGATCAAAAGGGTCGCAAGGGTTACGATGCGCAGGTTGGTGAACGCGGCGTCAAGCTGTCCGGAGGACAGCGCCAGCGTGTGACACTCGCGCGCGTGATCCTCAAGGATGCGCCGATCCTTCTGCTGGACGAGGCGACAAGCGCACTTGATTCCGAAGTGGAAGCGGCGATTCAGGATACACTGTACGGGATGATGGAAGGCAAAACAGTGATCGCGATTGCGCACCGTCTGTCGACCATTGCTCATATGGACCGCATTTTGGTCATGGACGAAGGCAAGATCGTCGAAGACGGCACGCATGACGCGCTTTTGGCACAGGGTGGGCTATATGCAGGGTTCTGGGCGCGCCAGTCTGGCGGGTTCATCGCGACCGAGACCGAGGCTGCCGAGTGAAGCTGTTTACCATTGATCCCTTTGCACCTGCCGACGGGCCGCCACCAAATACGCTGGGGGCGTTTTTTGGCTGGGCATTGAAAGACACGGCACCTGTGCTGTGGCTTACGGGCATTCTGTCGATCCTTGGCGGAATCACCGAGGTTGTGGCGGCCATCCTTCTCGGTCGGGTGATCGATTCGGCCCTGAATTCAGGGCCGGACACGGTGTTCAGCGACGGTGCGCCGCTGTTGATCCTGTCGCTGTTTTTCTTCCTCTTGTTGCGTCCCGCGTTGCTGTGGGCGAATGCGCATACCCAGAACATCATGATGCAGCCCAATGTGATGAACCTCACGTTGTCGCGAATCCATCGGTACACGCTGGGTCAGTCGGTGACGTTTTTCGACGATGATTTCGCCGGGCGCATTGCACAGAAGGAAATGCAGACTGCACGCGCGTTGAATGATGTCGTGACTGAGGTCGTGCACACCGTTCTATTTGCGCTTGCGTCCGTTGTCGGGTCGGTGTTGCTGCTTGGCACCGTCGATTGGCGCATCGCGCTGGGATTGATGGTGTGGATGATCGCCTATGGGTTCCTCATTCGCTATTTCATGCCGCGCATTCGCATGCGTTCCAAGGCGCGGGCCTCTGCCCGGGCGATGGTGACGGGTCAGGTTGTCGATACGGTCACCAACATCAAAACGGTCAAGCTGTTTGGGCAGCAGGGGTTTGAAGACACCGAAGCGCTGGGCGCGATGAGCCTGTATCGCGAACGATTTTTGGAATTCAGCGCCGTATCAGTCTCCTTTCGGTTCTGGTTGATGGCGCTGGCTGGCGTTTTGCCGGTTCTGTTGATCGGTGGTGCGCTTTGGTATTGGTCGCTTGGTCTTATCTCGGCAGGTGACATCGCGGCGACCGGCGCGATCAGCCTGCGTTTGGCGCAGATGACCGGTTGGGTCAGTTTCACGTTGATGAGCCTTTATGCCAATGTTGGCGAAGTCGAAGACGGGATGCGAACGCTGACCCCGGCTCACACACTGACCGACACACCGGGTGCAACAGAGATACGCGTGGCGCAGGGCGAAGTCGTCTTTGACAATGTGTCTTTTGCTTACGGGCGAAAAACGGGCGGTGTGCAGGGGATCAACCTGACGATCCACCCAGGCGAGAAGCTGGCAATTGTGGGTGCTTCGGGTGCAGGGAAATCGACGCTCGTATCGCTGCTGTTGCGGCTCTATGACGCCGAAAGCGGTGCCATTCGGATTGACGGTCAGAACGTGAGTAATGTCACGCAAGACAGCCTGCGCCGACAGATCGGAATGGTCACGCAGGAAACCGCGATGTTCAATCGCACGGCGCTCGACAACATTCGGTATGGCCGCCCCGACGCAACCGAAGACGAAGTTATCGAGGCCGCGCGAAAAGCGGAAGCGCACCAGTTCATCACCGAGTTGGAAGATTTTAAAGGCCGCACGGGGTACGCCGCGTATCTAGGTGAACGCGGTGTTAAGCTTTCAGGTGGTCAACGACAGCGTATTGCCCTTGCACGGGCTATCTTGAAGGACGCGCCGATCCTCGTTTTGGATGAGGCCACGAGTGCGCTCGATTCAGAGGTCGAGGCGATGATCCAGTCAGCGCTCGACCGGGTGATGGACGGAAAGACCGTATTGGCAATCGCTCACCGGCTTTCGACTATTGCGAGCATGGACCGGATCGTTGTCATGGATCAGGGCGAGATTTGCGAGGTTGGAACGCACGAAGAGCTGTTGGCCAAGGGCGGGCTTTATGCGCGATATTGGGACAGGCAGTCGGGTGGGTTTCTCAACATCCGCGATGCGGCCGAATAACGCTCGACCTTGTGCTGCGGCTGGGGCAAAAGCCGCGCCATGACAGAGGTGACGATCCAACGCTTGGGCCATTTGGGCGACGGAATTGCCGCCGGGCCGATTTATGTGCCTGGCGCGCTCCCGGGTGAGGTGGTCAGCGGAACCCTTGAAGGTGACGCCCTGACGAACGCCAAAATAGTCACGCCATCCGACGCGCGGGTAAAGCCACCTTGTTCGCATGCGAAATCCTGTGGTGGTTGCCAGCTGCAGCATGCATCAGACGCGTTCGTTGCCGATTGGAAGCGCGACATCGTGCGCCAGACATTGGCGTCTCAGGGCATTTCGACAGCGCTTGATCTGCCGATTACGTCACCGACCCAATCCCGACGTCGCGCCTCTTTTTCCGTGCGACGGACAAAAAAGGGCGCATTGGCCGGCTTTCATATGAAGGCGTCGGATACGATCATCGCCGTTCCGGGTTGCCAGCTCGTGCATCCGGATTTGGCGCTGTCGTTGCCGATGCTGGAAGCGATCGCGTCCGTCGGCGCATCTCGGAAAGGCGAACTGTCGGCGCTCGTCACTTTGACCGAAACCGGGCTTGATGTGGCTGTGACCGGCGGCAAATCTCTGGATGCCGATTTGCACCAGTCCTTATCGGAAATCGCGCGCGAGCATGATCTTGCGCGCATCGCCTGGGATGGCGAGATCGCGTTGCAACGGCGCGCGCCGACGGTTTCTTTTGGCGATGCACAGATCACTTTGCCGCCCGGCGCGTTTTTGCAAGCCACGCCGCAAGGCGAAGCTGCGCTTGTGACCGCCGTTGTTGAGGCATTGGGCGACGCAACGCGGGTTCTGGACCTCTTCGCTGGCTGTGGAACATTCACCTTTCCAATTGCTCAAACCGCGCCTGTTCATGCCGTCGAAGGGGATCGTGACATGACCCAGGCGCTTGATCACGGCTGGCGCAATACACAAGGGCTTAAGCGCGTCACGACCGAGATGCGTGACCTGTTCCGAAATCCGCTGCTTCCCGACGAACTTTCCAAGTTTGACGCTGTAATCATCGATCCACCACGAGCTGGTGCTGCCGCTCAAATCGCAGAACTGGCAAAGGCGGGTATTCCGCGCATCGCACACGTGTCGTGCAACCCGGCCACGTTTGCGCGCGACACAGCCACGCTGATCACCGCGGGATACGACCTTGAATGGGTAAAGGTGGTTGACCAGTTCCGGTGGTCCACCCATGTGGAATTGGTGGCGTTGCTGCGCCGCAGCGGGTGAAGGGGCAAATGATGCGTAGTTCGGTAGCAGCCTTTCTGGATCAGGCGTGGGTGGGCAATTTCATCATTGGCGTGATCCTGTTCAACGCGGTTTTGCTGGGTCTCGAAACCTCGGATGCTGCAATGGGCGCGGCGGGTCCGCTGATTGTCACTCTGGACAGAGTTTGCCTGATCATCTTCGTGATCGAGATTGCGCTAAAGCTTTTTGCGCATGGCTGGCGTTTCTTCCGAAACGGTTGGAACATCTTTGACTTTGTCATCGTTGGCATTGCGCTTGTTCCGGCGACGCAAGGTTTCTCTGTACTTCGTGCGCTGCGTATCCTTCGGGTCTTGCGCGTTATCTCCGCCACGCCCCGTCTGCGGCGCGTTGTCGAAGGGTTCATCACGGCGCTTCCCGGTATGGGGAGCGTGTTCCTGTTGATGGCGCTGATCTTTTACATCGGTGCTGTGATGGCGACGAAGCTGTTTGGTGAGGCGTTCCCGCAGTGGTTTGGGGACCTTGGGCGGTCAGGATATTCGCTCTTTCAGATTATGACGTTGGAATCGTGGTCGATGGGCATCGTCCGCCCGGTGATGGAAGTATTCCCGTGGGCCTGGGCATTCTTTGTGCCGTTCATCATGGTAACCACCTTTGCCGTGGTGAACCTGCTGGTCGGTTTGATTGTGAACTCCATGCAAGACGCACATGCCGAGGAATCAAACGAGAAAACAGATGCTTATCGCGATGAGGTTCTGAACCGTCTGGAGGCAATTGAAAAACGTCTGAACGACCGCTGAGGTCACGGTTTTCGTTTTCGCGTTTTCAACGAAATTGTGTATGATACCTCCAAACAAAAAATGAGCAGGCAGTGTTTTTCAGATGTTTCGGATACTTTGTGCGTTAATGCTTTGCCTCGGGCTGACGGCCTGCGGCAAATTTCCAACCTATACCGGCCCAGAAGTGACCCGCGTCATTGTCGAAAAAGGCGCACGCAAGATGTATTTGCTGAACCACAACGCGGTGCTTAAGAGCTATGACATCGGGCTTGGTTTCGCGCCTGTTGGCCACAAAGAGGTCGAAGGTGACGGAAAGACGCCCGAAGGCGAATACCTGATCGACCGTCGCAATCCGAACAGCAGTTTCTATTTGTCCATAGGCATCGACTACCCGCGCCCGCACGACATCGAAAAGGCGCGGGAATTGGGTCAGTCACCAGGCGGCGATATTTTCATTCATGGCCGCCCGTGGAAGTACCGTAAAGGTGGGCGCGATTGGACATGGGGCTGTATCGCCGTCACAAATGCCGAAATGCGCGAGATTTATTCGATGGTACAGAACGGGACGCCAATCTCGATCAGGCCGTAGAGCCTGATTTCACAAGCGAAATTCCACCTAGACGGGCCCTGACGGCGTGTTCACCGGAATGAACCCTGACTCGCCCGGCGCGCCAAGAATCAGGTTCCACCAGATCTTGCCGTTTGATTCCTGATGCCAGGAAAAGCCCATGTCGCGCGCTGTCGGGTCCAAAAGAACCGTGCGCGTGTTAGGCGCCTCCATCCAGGCACCCAGCGTTTCAAGTTCGGTCTCGTAGGTCTCTGAAATCGCTTCGCCAACCAGACGGCCGTTGTATCCTGCGCGCTGGATGCGGGTGATTGGCGACGACCCGTCAGAGCCAAAGTGCCAAGGACGATTCTGAACGCTCATGTCCCGCGCATGCGTGGCTGCGGCGGCATTGAGGCGCGCGTTTAGTTCCAGGCTTGGCGCGTTGGCGGCCTGGCGCAAGGCGTTCAACGCATCGAGCATGCGAAACTGGATGCGCCCGCGATCTGCTGCGCGAATGCGATATACTTTTGGCAAAGGTTTTCCGTCGGGGCCAAGTGTCGGAGGTGTTGCCGCCGGTGCACATGCGGTCAATGCCAGAGCACCAAGGCCCATAAGGAACGCGGATCGTTTCATCGTTTGCCACCCAGGTTGAATTCCCTTGGATGTATCCTTTGGTCTGGCAAAGAGCCAACACACAAACCCGAGAATCGGTTTTTCAACATTCCTTTGAATTGCGACTGCGGCTTTCGGGCAATATAGTTTGGCCAACTTTTAGAACACTTTTTGGTAATGAATGAGGCCACTGACATGGCAGATAAACTAAGTTTTCCTGTGAACCGCCGCGCGTTCCTGGCGGGATCCGCAGCTGTGATTGCGACACCTGCAGTGGCGCAAGACGTCAATGATGTAAGCACAATCGAGATTGAGCGCGATTTGTCGCGCATCGTGCGCCGCAACATTTCAAGTTTCCGCACGCTGGATTGGCAGCCCTATTTCAGCAATCTGAACAAAGGCGCGATCCTGGTCGATATCGACTCGCGTGCGCTGCACTACTGGGAAGAGAACGGGAATTACCGTCTTTACCCGTCTTCGGTACCGCTGACCGAAGACCTCACCCGTCGCGGTCGCACGCAAGTGATCTTGAAGGATCCGTCGCCAGATTGGCGGCCTACGCCGTCGATGAAGATCCGGAATCCAGAGTGGCCAGACTACGTGCCTCCGGGCCCGGATAACCCGCTTGGGACACGGTCTTTGCACCTGAGCTGGACCTATTACCGCATCCACGGAACGCATGATACACGCAAGATCGGCCGCCGCTCGTCGAACGGTTGCATCGGTCTTTATAACGAGCACATCGAAGAGCTTTACGAGCTTGCACAAGTGGGCACGCAGGTGTTGCTAATTTGACGACAAAGCGTCGAGCCTAGAAAGTTGTGCGATAAGATGGGTTTGCAATTAGAACCATAAGCTGTTTAGACAGTCGTACGAGGTAAGTCTTGGGTGCTTGTCGCGTTGCGTTTTGCGCGCCGACACGCGAATATCTGGAGGTTAAAATGAAGAAACTCGTTCTCGCCGCTGCATTTGCTGGCGCAGCGTCGTCTGCTTTTGCTGGCGCTGCAAAAGATGAAGTCATGATGGAGCCAGTGGTTGTGGTTGAAGAAGCCGCAGCAAGCTCTTCGTCCGCCGGCATCATCATCCCGCTGGTCGTTCTGGCCCTGCTGGCTGCTGCTGCTTCCGACTAATCCACGGCGGATTATTCAAAGAAAAAGGCGGTGCCGTTGCACCGCCTTTTTTCTTGTCCGGTGGGCTTGGGTTACTCCAACCAGCCGCTCATATTCTCTTCTACCACGGCTGACAGCGCCTTGATGTGCGCGTCATCATCATTCAGGCAGGGGATATAGGTGAAGTGTTCGCCGCCTGCTTCTTCAAAGCTTTCCTTGATCTCTTCGTTGATCTCTTCCAGCGTTTCGATGCAATCGGCTGAAAACGCAGGCGCGCAGACGGCGATGTTTTTCTTGCCGTCTTCCTCAGCAAGTCGCGCCACCTCTTCCACCGTGTAAGGCTTAAGCCATTCTTCGGGTCCAAATTTCGATTGGAACGTCGTCACAATCTCCGAATCGTCCCAACCCAACCGCTCTTTGAGCAGTCGTGTCGTCTTCTGGCACTGGCAATGGTACGGGTCGCCTTCCATCAGATAGCGTTTCGGAACGCCGTGATAGGAACAGACCAGAATCTCTGGGCGTTTTTCCGCTTGCGCGTAGGCCTTCTCAATCGATTGGGCGAGTGCCTCGATATACAAAGGATGCTCGAAATAGGGATCGACCGTACGCACGGTTGGCTGCCACTTTTCTTCCATCAGTGCGCGAAAGAACTGGTCGTTCGCCGTTGCTGACGTAGCGCCTGCGTAGTGAGGGTATAGAGGGAAAAATAGGATCTTGCGGCAACCGGCTTCCACCATGGCGCGGACTTTGGATTTGGTGGACGGGTTGCCATACCGCATGCAGAAATCGACCATGACCTGATCGCCATACCGATCCTGCATCGCTTTGGTCATCTTGGTGGTCTGCGCCTTGGTGATCGTCATCAACGGGCTTTCGCCATCATCTTCGTTCCAGATCGACTTGTAGGCTTCGCCAGAGCTGAATGGGCGTTTGGTCAGGATGATCAGCTGCAAGAGCGGTTGCCACAAGAAGGGGCTGTAATCGATCACCCGACGGTCAGACAGGAACTCGTTGAGGTACCGGCGCATTGGCCAGTAGCTGTAATCGTCTGGCGTGCCGAGATTCGCCAAAAGGATTCCAACGCGCTCCGCCGGAACTTTGGGATGTTCGGTTGGTGCGTGGGTCGGGCGTTGTGCTGTTTTTGTTGCGTCCAACATCGGGCCTGCGTCCTTGATAAGTTGGTTGGTAGGTAACCTCTATCCGGCCCGCGTCAATCTTTGAGAGGCGTTTCGACCGTATTCAAAGCGTCCGATAACCGATGCGCCGCAGAGCCCGGTCTCAAAGGCTGGGGTTGCGACGCGTCTGGTGCCCAACCGGTGAGGGTAATGAGTTCAAACGTGGCTGGTATCCGACTGTCAGCGGTTGCGTAGGTCTGCGTGTAGAGTTCTGCCGCGCGAAGCAGGACAGACCTGCGCGTAAACGTCTTGATCCTTTGCGAGAGAGCGTTGGCCTCTCCCATAGCCCGCAAGTCTTTCATCAAATGCAGAACCGATGCGTAACTTGTTTTAAGAAGAGCGCTATCGGCGACAGGCAACGCAAGGCCAGCGCGTTGGAGCAGCGCGCCCAAGTCACGGATATCCCCCATCGGCAAAACGCGGGGTGAAAGGCCACCCGTGATCTCGACTTCCGCCTGACCCAAGGCCGACCGTAATTCGGTCAGTGTTTGCCCGCCTGGAACAACGACCAAAAGCAACCCGTCAGGTTTGAGCGCGCGACGACATTGGATCAATTGACCAACAGGATCATTCGCCCAATGCAATGCCATTGCATGGATCACCAGATCATACTGCGCCACGTTGAGTGCCAGAACATCGTCGTCAGCGATTAAATCCGCGGATGGAAAGCTGTGGCGCCAAACCTGCTGAAAGGGGCAGACAATTGCGATGGATTGAAAGGATTTATTAACGATCGACAGGCGATCCTGAACATCGGCAAGAGCCTCTTCATGCAGAAACAGAGCAGGATTCTCTCCTGCACGCGCGCGATGCATCAGAAGTGAGGCACGGTCCGTCATTTGTGGAGTTTCTGACATGAGCGGCAAATAGGATGCTGCACACCGGATTGCAAACCGCGTTGCGGTTGATCTACCCGCCACGCTGCCTAGCCTGTGGCGGGCTTGTCGAACAAGATCACGGTCTGTGTTCGACTTGTTTTGGCGAAACCCCCTTCATCACTGGTTTGGTATGCGATCTTTGCGGGGTGCCGCTGCCGGGAACCTCGGATGGCGTTGTGCATTGTGATGGTTGCATGACGCTGGGCCGCCCGTGGAAACAAGGACGTGCGCCGCTTCTGTATCAGGGCGTGGCGCGAAAGCTGGTTCTTGCTTTTAAGCATGGAGACCGGCACGAAATCGCGGATACGGCTGCGCATTGGATGTGTAGTGCCCTACCGACCGCATTGGCCTCTGATACGTTGGTTGTGCCTGTGCCCCTGCACATGACCCGGCTTTTATATCGGAGGTACAACCAATCCGCGTTGCTGGCGCAAGCCGTCGCAAAACGATTGGATCTCGGCTACTGCCCAGACGCCTTAACCCGATTGCGCCGGACTGCATCTTTGGACGGAAAGTCGCGAGATGCCCGGTTTGCCGAGTTGTCGGACGCAATTTTGGTGCACCCCGCTCGCGCTCCATTACTTCAAGGCCGACCGATTTTGCTGGTTGATGATGTCATGACGTCAGGGGCGACGTTATCGGCCTCGACGCAGGCGTGTCTGTCAGCGGGTTCTGGCGCAGTGACAATCCTAGCCATGGCACGCGTGGCGCGTGTCAATTGACACCATTGGAATCCGTGATCATCCCAAGTAGCTAACGCCTGCGGTTGCGATGTATTGTGCAACCGAGCCAAGAAAGCCTTGTCGGATGCCGAACACGTCATTTTTTGAGAAGATAATTAACCAGATTCCAGGTTTCGGTCCGAAGCGGGAGTTGCTGGCGTTTGTGCATATCCCAAAGACCGCCGGAACTTCGCTTGTCGCAGCACTTAAGAAAGAGTTTCCGGCCGAGCGCGTGCTCAATTGTACGAATGTGGAAATTTTGAAGGCAAAGTCCGCACGGGAAATTCGCCGAGACTATGATTTCGTCCACGGCCATTTCGGGATGATGGACATCGATGGGAAGGCAACCCGCTACGCGACAGTTTTGCGCGACCCGACGCATCGCATTTTGTCGCTCTACAATTACTGGCGATCCCAGCCGTTGAGCAGTGCGGTGGTCTACGCGTCCGGCGTTGTTGACCCAGCGGTTCAGCTGGCCAAAGACCTGTCGTTCAACGACTTCGTGTTTTCCGATGTACGCCGCATTCTGGACGACATCAAAAACGCGCAGGCATTTCAATTGGCGGCTGGGAACCACCCGGAAGGGCGCAAAAAGCTGAGCGGTATGAGCGATGATGCGGTTTTCGATCTGGCGTGCAAAAACCTGTCACGGATGCAGGCGGTCGGGACTGTCGACAACATGGCGGCTTTCGAGAAGCGTCTGAACTCCAATTTGAATCTCAACGTATCGATCCCAATGCACAACAAGACGAAAAGCAAAACGGTAAGCGAAACGGACCTGAGCAATGGAACGGTGGAGCGGCTTAATGCGCTCAACACCATCGACATGCGCCTTTACGAATACGTCCGCAACCAGAATTAGGGTATGTCGCAGCGCCGTTCTTTTATCTCGCGCGTTCTTCCTTCAAAGACGCAACGGTTGAACAGGCCGCTCTTCTTTCTGCACATTCCCAAAACAGGCGGCACATCATTTGTGCGTGCGATTGAGGCAGCTTTCCCGTCCGAGCGCATCTGTGGCGAAGCGCAGTTGACTGAATTGTCGGGTGACGCGAGCGCGTTCGATGTTTTGCATGGGCACGTCGGTTTCGACGTCGCGCAACGATTTGATTGCGAGCCATGTGTGATTTTGCGCGATCCCATTGACCGCGTTCTGTCGCTGTTCAACTTTTGGCAGACGCGAACGCGGAATCCCGAGGCTGACGATAACGCCGCTGTCGGTTTGGTTCAGGGGATGGATTTCGAGACCTTTCTGCAAAGTGATCATCCAAGGCTCCAGAGTGATTTACGCAATGGGCAGACGTTTCAAATCGCTGGTTCACATAAATTTCCAACGCGCCGGACGCTCGAAGAACAGTCACGTCCGGCAGTTCTGGAACAGGCGAAGCGAAACCTTGATGGCTTTGCCGTTGTTGGCACGACAGATCGGTTGGACCTGTTCGAAAAGCGCGCGAATGCGTATTTCGACCTCGACCTGAAGATCGCGCACCGCAACCGCACAAAAAAGCAAATCGTCACGCGGGATTGTCTGTCTTCGAAAGAGTTGAATCTCATTCACGAGATGAACGCGCTTGATATCGAGCTCTTCGGATACGCCAGTCAGACGACCGGCGAGCCTTGACGTTTGTGCATACCCGATGGTGGGACACTAGCGCACGGCGAAATGGCTGCTTAAATCGCTTACAACTGGGTAAGGGAATGACCATGCAAAACGTCGAAATCTACACTTCGCCGCTCTGCGGCTACTGTCATGCAGCCAAGCGTCTGCTGAACGAGAAGGGTGTTACGTTCACCGAATTCAATGTGCTGATGAACCCCAAGATGAAGCCTGAGATGATCCAACGTGCAGGTGGCAAGACATCTGTGCCGCAAATCTTTGTTGGCGACACGCATGTTGGTGGTTATGACGACCTTTACGCCTTGGAACGCGCGGGCAAGCTCGACCCGCTCTTGGCGGCTTAGGTAGATGCGCGCGGCGTTACTCCAGTTGACGTCGTCAGATGACCCGCTGACCAATCTGCGGGTCACCTCAGAACAGGTTCGAAGTGCGGCATCTGAAGGTGCCGGATTTATCCTCACGCCCGAAGTGACCAACTGCGTTAGCAACAGTCGTACGCATCAGCGAAGTGTTTTGCGTCGTGAAGCGGAGGACCCAACGCTTGAAGGGATGCGCGAAGATGCGGCGCGGCTGGGCGTGTGGATGCTCATTGGGTCACTGGCGCTTTTGGCCGACCCGCCTGAAGAACGCTTTTTGAACCGGTCTTTTCTGATCGCCCCGGATGGATCGATTGCCGCACGGTACGACAAGTTGCACATGTTCGATGTGCAAGTGACAGAGACCGAAACCTACAAAGAATCTGCGGGTTTCAAACCCGGTGAACAAGCGGTGGTCGCCAAAACGCCGGTTGGGACGATTGGTTTAAGCATCTGCTACGACGTGCGGTTTGCGTATCTCTACCGTGCGCTGGCCAAGGCCGGGGCCGAGGTTATCGTGGTTCCAGCAGCTTTTTCACCGGCAACCGGGCCGATGCATTGGGAGCCACTTTTGCGGGCGCGCGCAATTGAAACCGGGTCTTACGTTTTGGCACCTGCGCAGATGGGCCAGCATCCCGCAAGCCGGGGCCGCAGTCGCACAACATACGGGCATTCGCTCGCTGTTTCGCCTTGGGGTGAGGTGTTGGTCGACGCCGGTCAGAAATTCGGCGTTCACTTGGTTGACCTTGATCTGGCCGACGTGACAAAAGCGCGCCAGAAAATTCCGTCTTTACAGCATGATAGAGACTTCTCTGGACCGTGAAACGCGACAACAACTCTCTGGCTATTTCGCTTTTTAGCGAGCTGCTGACGGCAGATCAGCTTTTGCGCAACAGATTGACGCGTGTGCTTCCAAATAAGATGGAGATTTCGCATTTTTCGGTGCTGAACCAGTTGGCGCGGGGTGGGTCCGAGAAAACTCCGGCCCAGCTTGCCAAAGCGTTCCACGTGACCCGAGGCGCGATGACAAACACTTTGGGCAAATTAGAAGCAGCAGGTTATGTCCATATCCGGCCGGATTGGGATGATGCCCGCCGGAAACAGGTATCGATCAGCCCTGCCGGCGTATCGGCACGCGACGCAGCGATGGCGGCAATCACCCCGTTAATCACAGAAATGGTCGAAGAGCTTGGCGAAACCAAAGTGCGCGCTGCCATTCCAGTTCTGCGCGAATTGCGCCTAAAACTCGAAACCGGCAGCGACGAATGAAAGCGTGCTATGCGGGCTTGAGCGCTGCGGTCACGTAATTCACGCTCAAATCGCGATCTGAGATGCGCCATGACCAGGTGATTGGGTTGAACTGGAACCCCTTTTTATCCACCGGTTCGAGCCCTGCTTGCCGCATAAGATCAAACAACTCATCCGGCGTGATGAACTTGTTCCACTCATGCGTGCCTTTGGGCAGCCAACGCATGACATATTCGGCACCGACGATTGCCATGGCAAAGCTTTTGGGATTGCGGTTGAGGGTTGAACAGATGTGCAAGCCACCAGGTTTCAAAAGCTGCTGACACGCGGTGAGATATGCAAGTGGGTCGGCGACATGTTCGACCACTTCCATGTTGAGCACCGCGTCAAACTGCTCGCCGTCTGCCGCCATCGCTTCGGCCGTGGTGTGCCGGTAATCAATTGTCAGGCCTGACTGCTCAGCATGGGTTTTCGCTACCGGAATATTGCGCTCCGCAGCATCAACACCGACAACAGTTGCGCCTAGACGCGCCATTGGCTCGCACAAAAGCCCCCCGCCGCAGCCAATATCCAATATCCGCAGGCCTTTGAACGGCTCCGGCTGGTTCAAATCGCGGTCAAACTCTTCTGCGATTTGCTGTGTGATATAATCCAACCGGCACGGGTTCAGCATGTGCAATGGCTTGAACTTGCCATTCGGATCCCACCATTCGGCGGCCATTGCCTCGAACTTGGCAATTTCAGAAGGATCAACTGTTGTCGCCGCTGTCATGCGTCATTTCCCCATGGTCTTTTTGTCCTTCGTGCCAATATAGATTGGGTATGGACAAATTCCCGAGCCAAAAGCGCGCAGTGCAATATCTTTACCCTCCCATCGACCCGTATGATCAGCGCATGCTGTCGGTTGGTGATGGGCATGATATCTATGTGGAGCAATGCGGCGCACCAAACGGGATACCGGTCATCGTCTTGCATGGCGGGCCCGGAGGCGGCTGCAGCGCATCAATGCGCAGATACTTTGATCCCAAAGTCTATCGCGTGGTTCTTTTTGATCAGCGCGGATGTGGGCGGTCGCGGCCGCATGCAAGCGTTTCCAACAACACGACGTGGCATCTGGTTCGGGACATAGAGACGATCCGTGAAACGCTTGAGATTGATGAGTTCATCGTCTTCGGCGGGAGCTGGGGCGCTACTCTGGCACTGATCTACGGCATTTCGCATCCAGATCGCGTGCGACACCTCGTTTTGCGTGGGGTATTCACCATGACGCAAAAAGAGCTGGATTGGTTCTATGCAGGCGGTGCGGGACAATTCTGGCCCGAAACGTGGGCGCGTTTTGTCGATATGATCCCAGAAGACGAACGGGACGATCTGATCGCTGCTTATCATCGCCGTCTGTTCTCGGGTGATCTACGGACAGAGACGCGGTTTGCGCGAGCTTGGTCTGCTTGGGAAAACGCTTTGGCGTCTGTCTATTCCAGCGGGTCAGGCGGCGAGTCGCCGGGTGACTATGCACGCGCCTTTGCCCGATTGGAGAACCACTACTTCACCAACCATGGATTTTTGGAAGAAGACGGGTGGATCCTAAAGAACATTGGCACGCTGTCAGGCATTCCCGGGCACATTGTGCAGGGTCGCTATGATATGATTTGCCCGCCAGCCCGTGCCTGGGAATTGGCACGCGCCTGGCCAGATTGCGACTTGCGCATGGTCCGAAATGCGGGACACGCCCTTTCCGAACCCGGCATCAGCGCAGAGTTAGTGCGCATTATGGACACGATATCAGAGACTTAGGTTATTCTCGATATGGGGCTTTACAGATCCTCGCGTGTTGATAACGTATGCATAACAGGGAACCAAAATAAGCCGGACAGTTGAATTCTGTAATTCTCATCATTTTGCAGCGCCTTGCGCTTGGCCTACTCACGCTGTTCGTCGTTTCCGTTGTCATCTTTACCGCTGTTAACCTGCTCCCCGGCGATTTTGCGCAAGCCATTTTGGGGCAAGGTGCAACGCCCGAAGCAGTTGCTGCCATCCGCGAAGACCTTGGGTTGGATCAGCCGCCCATCACGCGATACTTCCAGTGGCTTGGAAACGCGGTGCAGGGTGATCTTGGGAACTCTTTTGCTCAGGCGAACTTTGCAAGCTTCGCAGGCGCTGATACCGGCACCAGCACAACAGTGGCCCAACAGATCGCGCCGCGCTTTGCCAACACGATGTTCCTTGCTGCAGTCACTGCAAGTATCGCGGTTCCGTTCTCGATCACCTTGGGCATTCTGGCGGCGCTTTATCGAAACTCGGTTTTTGATCGCGCAACAAACGTCACGACACTGACGTCGATCTCGTCGCCAGAGTTCTTTCTAGCTTACGTCCTCATTCTGTTCCTCGCGGTTTTGAACCCGCTTCTGCCATCGCTGTCGAATATTTTTGACGGAATGTCGTTCGGCGAACGGCTGGAGAAAACGCTACTTCCAGCTTTGACACTCACACTTGTCGTTACGGCCCATATGATGCGCATGACGCGTGCGGCGATCATCAACCTGCTTGCGTCGCCATACATCGAGATGGCGCGTTTGAAAGGCATGTCGCCGATGCGCGTGATCGTGAAGCATGCGCTTCCAAATGCGCTGGCGCCGATCATCAACGTGATCGCGTTGAACCTTGCCTACTTGATTACCGGTGTGGTCGTTGTCGAAGTGGTGTTTGTTTACCCCGGCATCGGTCAGCTTTTCGTCGATAGCGTGAAGATCCGTGACATCCCGGTGGTCCAGGCCTGCTGCTTAATCTTTGCCGCGGCGTACATCCTTTTGAATTTGCTGGCGGACATTCTTTCTATCTTGTCCAACCCGCGTCTGAGGCATCCGAAATGAGCACGATTTTGACGTTGATCCTGCTTTTGGCGGTGATCGCTGGTGGCGGTTGGCTTTTCCGGTTTGTCGGTCAAAAGGCGACAGGGAACGCGCCAAAATTCCGTGACATGCCATTTGCAGTGGCGTTTGGATATGTGCTGGGCGCGGCGCTTTTGCTGTTTTCAATCTGGTACTTCTTCCAACCCACCGTGACCGAGGCGGGTGTTCCGAACGCGGGCGTCGTATTCTTTCGCTGGGCAGTTCAGTTCTTTATTGTCTCCGCCATTGCCGCTTACCTGTTCCGGCTGCTTGGGCGGACTGTGGGCACCGCCGGATCAAAAAAACTGTTCCGTCAAATGCCGTTGACCGCCAGCTTCGGCGTTCTGGTGATCATCCTTTACGCGATTACTGCGGTGTTTGCTGGTGTCCTTGCACCTTTCGGTCAAGAGGAGATTTTCGCCCGTGTGAACGTTCTGCCGGGCGGCAATGAAGCGACCGGTGGTGACCCAATGCATCCTCTGGGCACGGACCAGATTGGCCGCGACCTGCTCAGTCGCCTGATTTACGGCGCGCAGAACACAGTTGGCATTGCCTTTGTGACGACGTGCCTTGCGTTCTTTCTCGGCGGGTCGCTCGGCTTTCTGGCAGCAACATTGCAGGGCTGGCTGGATCAGGTTCTTAGCCGCGCAGTTGATGTGTTGATGGCGATCCCGTCGCTTATCTTTGCCCTGCTTTTGATGACGATTGCGAGCGCATGGGCCGGGTCTGAACGGTGGCTCCTGACGATCTATATGATCCTCATCATCGCGGTGATCGACAGCACGCGGGTTTTTCGTCTGGCCCGTGCGGTTGGTCTGAACATCGTTGTGATGGACTACATCGAAGCGGCCAAGCTGCGTGGCGAGGGATTGGGCTACCTGATCTTCAAGGAAATTCTGCCCAACGCGACGGCACCGCTCCTGGCTGAGTTTGGCCTGCGGTTCTGCTTTGTGTTCCTGACGATTGCATCACTCAGCTTCCTTGGTGTGGGTATCCAACCACCGCTGGCCGACTGGGGCACGATGGTGCGGGACAGCGCGCAGTTCATCAACTTCGCCGCCTTCTCGCCACTCACAGCTGCACTGCCGCTGTTGGCTGCTGGCGCGATTGCATTGCTTACCGTCGGTGTGAACTTCGTGGTCGACTGGATGCTGCACAAAAGCTCGGGGCTGAAAGAATGAGTTTGCTTGTCGAGATGCGCGACATCCATATTGATGGTCGCAGCGACGAGGTTTGGAACCCGATCATCAAAGGTGTCAGCCTTGAACTTAATAAAGGTGAGGTGCTTGGCCTGATCGGTGAGTCGGGTGCGGGCAAATCAACGCTTGGCCTTGCCGCTATGGGCTTTACCCGGGATGGCGTGCGTATTTCGGGTGGAACGG
Organism: uncultured Rhodobacterales bacterium; assembly: GCA_964500115.1. Classification (GTDB taxonomy): domain Bacteria; phylum Pseudomonadota; class Alphaproteobacteria; order Rhodobacterales; family Rhodobacteraceae; genus Marivita. Next base: position 4,704 of record CAZCOX010000018.1, on the reverse strand, counting down.
TTGAATTCGACGGGATCGATCTGCTGGCGGCGTCTGCTGCGCAGAAGCGCGCACTTCTTGGCAAACGGATTGCCTATGTCGCGCAGTCTGCGGCGGCGAGCTTTAATCCCGCGCACAAACTGATCGATCAGCACACCGAGGGCCCCACACAGCACGGCGTGATGGGCAAGGCGGAAAGCGCCGAAGACGGGGTGGAGCTATACCGCCGCCTGCGGTTGCCAAACCCCGAAGAGATCGGTTTTCGGTATCCGCATCAGGTGTCCGGTGGGCAGCTACAGCGCGCGATGACCGCGATGGCAATGGCCTGCCGCCCGGATCTGATCATTTTCGATGAGCCAACAACCGCGCTCGACGTGACAACGCAGATCGAGGTTTTGGCATCGATCCGGGATATTGTTGAGCAGTTCGACACGGCCGCGATTTACATCACGCACGATCTCGCGGTCGTGGCGCAGATGGCGGACAAGATCAAAGTGCTGCTAAAGGGTGATGAGGTTGAGGAAGCCGACACGCGCACGATGCTGTCTTCACCGCAAGAGGATTACACCAAGAGCCTTTGGGCCGTCCGCGCGTTTGAGAGACCGCAGAAACCAGCGGTACATTCCAGTGCTACCCCAGTTGTCTCCGTTCAGAACGTATCGGCGGCCTATGGCAAGATTCCGGTTCTACACGATGTCAGTTTTGACATTCATGCCGGTCGCACCGTAGCCGTTGTAGGCGAGTCGGGCTCGGGTAAATCGACCACCGCGCGATGCATCACCGGTCTTTTGCCGCCGACAAAAGGTGAAATTCAGTTTGATGGTCAGTCGTTGCCGGCCGACTACAAGCAACGCAACAAGGATCAGTTGCGGCAAGCGCAGATGATTTACCAGATGGCCGATACCGCGCTGAACCCCCGCACGCGGATTGGCGACGTCATTGGTCGCCCGGTTCAATTCTACATGGGCCTGACCGGCAGAGAAAAACGCAAGCGTGTTGAGGAATTGCTCGATCAGATCGAACTTCCTGCGTCACAATACATCGACCGCCTGCCGTCGGAACTGTCTGGCGGTCAGAAGCAGCGCATCGGGATCGCCCGCGCGCTTGCCGCAGAACCGAAGTTCATCATTTGTGATGAGGTCACAAGCGCGCTTGATCAACTGGTTGCCGAAGGCATTCTCAAGCTTCTCGCGCGACTGCAAGATGACCTCAACCTTAGTTATATGTTCATCACGCACGATCTGGCGACGGTGAAAGCCATCGCTGACGAAGTCGTCGTAATGAAAGAAGGTAAAGTGGTGGAGCAAGGGCCAAAACACGATATGTTCGTGCCGCCGCATCACCCCTATACCGACCTGCTTCTCAGTTCGGTGCCAGAGATGGACCCGGACTGGCTCACAAATCTGCTCAATGAACGCGGAGTTGATAACATCGGTGACGCTGCAGTTGATAAGATGTCTTAAGAATCGGTCCGACAGGACTGCTGAGGCGGCTTCAGACCGCCAACACTATCAGGGAGAATAACATGACTCGTATTTCACGACGTGGACTACTTAAAACCGGCGCGGCTGCCGGTGTGCTGGCGGCCAGCGGGCTTCCAGTACGCGCGCAACAAAGGGGCGGAACACTTCGCCTTGGCCTTGCGGGCGCAAACACATCCGACAGTTGGGACAGCCGCACACACTCCGACAGCTTCATGATCATGCTGGGCCATGGTGCGGTTTTTGACTGTCTGACGCAGGTTGCCGCTAACGGTGAACTGGTTGGTGAATTGGCCGAAAGCTGGGAAGCTTCGGCAGACGCGATCACCTGGACGTTCAAACTGCGCCAAGGTGTGACCTTCCACAATGGCAAAGCGTTTGGTGCCGATGACGTTCTTGCGTCTCTCCAGATGCACACGGCTGAGGGTGCAAAATCTGCGGCGAAGCCAATTGTCGAAAACATCTCCGAAATGACCAAGCTTGGTGATCACGAAGTTCAGTTCGTGCTCAAAGCCGGCAATGCGGACTTCCCATTCTTGCTGTCCGATTATCACATCTGCATGTTCCCGGCCGGCCAGATCGAAGAAGCCATCGCACAGGGCATCGGCACAGGGATGTACAAGGTCGAATCGTTTGACCCAGGTGTGCGCGCCTTGCTGAGCCGTGTTGATGGTCACTACAAAGACGGCGACTTTGGCTGGTTCGACAGCGTCGAAGCCATCGCGATCAACGATGCATCCGCACGAATGAACGCGTTGATGACCGGTCAGGTTGATGCCGTGAACCGCGTTGATTTCAAGACAGAGCCGCTTATGCGCGCCAACCCAATGGTCAATATTTTTGAGGTGACGGGCAACCAGCACTTTACCTTCCCAATGCTGACCGGTCTCGATCCGTTCTCGGATCTGAAAGTGCGTCAGGCTCTGAAGCACGCGATCAACCGGCAGGAAATGGTCGATAAGATCCTGCTTGGCCACGGTGCGGTTGCCAACGACCACCCGATTGGCCCGGCGAACCAGTACTACGCGGCTGACCTTACCCAGAACGACTACGATCCCGACAAGGCAAAGTCGCTGCTGAAAGAGGCGGGTATGGACAGTCTTGCTGTTGATCTGTCTGCAGCGAATGCGGCCTTCCCGGGGGCGGTTGATGCGGCGCAGTTGTATCAGGCGTCTGCCAAGGCGGCGGGCATCGATATCAACGTGGTGCAGGAACCGGATGATGGCTACTGGTCAAACGTCTGGTTGAAGAAGCCTTGGGTAGCCTGCTACTGGTCCGGCCGCGCGACCGAGGACTGGATGTTCTCGACCGCGTACGAGTCCGGCGTGCCGTGGAACGACACAGGTTGGGAAAATGCACGCTTCCAAGAGCTGCTTCTTACCGCCCGTGCGGAGCTCGACAGCGATAAGCGTCGCGAGCAGTACACGGAAATGCAGATGCTGCTCTCGTCCGAAGGTGGCACCGTTGTCCCGATGTACGCAAACTACGTGGATGCACATTCCACCAAGCTCACCAACTCGGGCACAATCGGCAACGTCTTCCAGATGGACAGCTCGCGCCTTATCGAACGCTGGTGGTTCGCGTAATCAGAACGCACTTCGCAAATGAAAATGCCCCGCAAGTCGCGGGGCATTTTTTGTAATCATTCGTGCCTTCTACAAAACGTAGCGGCTCAGATCGCTGGATTTGGTCAGCTCACCCAAGTGTTTTTCGACAAACGCGGCATCGACAGTGACGTTTTCCCCGGACTTGTCGGGCGCCTCAAAGCTCAGTTCTTCGAACACGCGTTCAAGCACGGTGTAGAGCCTGCGTGCGCCGATGTTTTCGACCGTTTGGTTCACGTCAGCCGCGATCTTAGCCAGTGCAGCGATGCCATCTTTGGTGAAACTGATCGTCACCTCTTCTGTCGCCATAAGCGCTGTGTACTGCAACGTTAGCGCGTTGTCGGTTTCGGTAAGGATGCGCACGAAGTCTTCTTCTGTCAGAGCGCGCAGATTCACGCGGATCGGCAAGCGGCCCTGGAGTTCTGGCAGCAAGTCAGATGGTTTGGCGATGTGGAAAGCGCCAGACGCGATGAAAAGGATGTGGTCGGTTTTGACCGGCCCGTGTTTCGTGCTGACCGTGGTGCCTTCGATCAATGGCAGTAGATCGCGCTGCACGCCTTCGCGGCTGACGTCGCCGCCACGGGTTTCCTGACGTGCTGCGACCTTGTCGATCTCGTCGAGGAAGACGATACCGTTCTGTTCGACGGCATCCAACGCAGCGGTTTTGACCTGTTCGTCGTCCAAGAGCTTGTCGGCTTCCTCCGCGATCAACACGTCATAGCTTTCGGCAACAGTCATGCGTTTCTTGGTCGTGCGCCCGGCGAAAGCTTTGCCGAATATATCGCCGAGGTTCATCATCCCAGAGCCACCCCCCATGCCGGGTTGACCGGGGATTTCCATGGTCGGGAATGGGCTGGACGTGTCCTGAATTTCCAATTCGATGACGGTGTCGTCCAATAGCCCATCTTTGAGTTTTTTGCGGAACATGTCGCGTGTGCCATCTCGTGCGCCTTCCCCGGCAATCGCGTCGATTACACGTTCTTCAGCGGCCTCATGCGCGCGGGCTTTGACATCATCGCGCATGTGGTCGCGGGTCATGGCAATGGCCGCATCGACCAGATCGCGCACAATCTGTTCGACGTCGCGACCCACATAGCCGACTTCGGTAAACTTCGTCGCCTCGACCTTGATGAATGGGGCTTTAGCCAGCTTTGCCAATCGGCGGCTGATTTCGGTTTTGCCCACGCCGGTTGGACCAATCATTAGGATATTCTTTGGATATACTTCCTCGCGCAGATCATCGCTTAGTTGTTTGCGGCGCCAGCGATTGCGCAGCGCGACAGCAACGGCGCGCTTTGCGTCTTTCTGGCCAATGATAAATCGGTCGAGTTCCGAAACGATTTCGCGGGGGGTCAAGTCGGTCATGCAGAAAGGCTTTCGACGGTGAGGTTGCCATTCGTGTAGACGCAGATGTCTGCTGCGATTGCCATCGCTTCACGGGCAACATCTTCTGCAGACTTGTCGGTGTTCATCAATGCACGGCCTGCAGCCAGGGCGTAGTTCCCGCCCGAGCCAATCGCGGTCACGTCATGTTCTGGTTCGAGAACATCGCCCGCGCCCGTGATGACATAAAGCTCCTTACCGTCTGTGACGATGAGCATCGCTTCGAGTTTTTGGAGGTACTTGTCGGTGCGCCAGTC
>CAZCOX010000017.1:7039-23482 GCA_964500115.1 uncultured Rhodobacterales bacterium | reverse complement strand
TCAATCACCAAAGCGGGCGCGACCTTCTTGAAAGGATGCCGCGAAGTTTTGGCTAAGACAGATCGCATTCTTGTGGACGTGCAGCGCGTACATCAAGGCAAGATTGGAACATTACGCGTCGGTTACACAGACAACGCAATCAATCGGCGCACCACGACCCTGTTGAAAGCCTTTCAAGGCGATCAGCCTGACATTGAACTGCTTTTGACGCATGCGGTGACATCGAAACAGCTTGTGGATCTCGCAGAAGGCGCAATTGATTTTGGCTTTGTGACGGGATCAGTGCCACCACCAGGGTTCCAACATATGAGCATCCAGCGGGAGTCTTTCGTGTGCATCGTTTACGAAGGCCACCGGTTATTCCGCCGCAAAAGCATACGATTGCGCGATTTGGCGAATGAGCCGTTTGTGTCTGGCAAACAAAGCGAGTGGGAACACTTTCAATCTTACCTGCGCCCACACTTCCGGGATGCGGGCTATGAACCAAATGTCGCGCAAGAAGGCATGACAACATCAGAGATACAAAGACTGGTCGCCTGCGGTATCGGCGTCGCCGTTCTTACAGAAAGCGTTGCAGACACTCTTTTGCCCGGACTAAGCGTTGTTCCGCTATCTGATGTTCCCGATCAGTTGGAAACCATGATATTATGGAAGCCGGAGCAATCCAACGTCGCAAAACAACACTTCGTTGCGTTTTTGAAAGACGCGGTTCCGGGGTTCTGCGCGGATTAACCTTTGCGAACCGCCTCCAAGTGGCGCTCAAATGTGGGGTCGTGCAACAAGGCCTTGCAGCGGGCGAAACGGCCAGTTGAGTAGGCCCAGAAGTCTTCTGCCGGGTTTTCGTCCGCGACTTGGATGAGGCCCCAGAGAGTCCAAAGCAGGTCACACATCGCTTTGTAAATGACCATACGACCCGTCTCGGCCGCAGTCGGATCGCGCCCAAAATACGCGTGCATCATCGTGGCATCTTGCGCGTCGTTCATTCCGGCCTCGACCGACAAATCGCCCAGGTCCCAAAGCGGGTCATTCATGCCCGAATACTCCCAGTCGACGATCCACATGCGCGTGCCATCGTCGAGAAAGTTCTCGCAAAGCGGATCGCAGTGGCACGGGGCAAGCGGCACGATTGCTGCTTCCAAAATGTCTTTCACGGGCTCTGCCGCTGCGACGGCATCGTGGTAGCCATCGGGCAACTGCACGTCTTTGGTTGAGAGGATCTTGAGGTAATCGTCGATCATCGAAAAGAGCTCGAACCGAAACTCGAAAACCTGCCCCGAATTGTGCAGCTTGGCCAAAGCCCGCCCAGCGCGCGCCGGTGATCCTGCGCGCGAGGCGAAAAGATTGGGTGTCATGGTTTCGATATCGGGCACGCATTCGGAGATCATCAACCCGGTTGTTGGGTCACCGAAGATCACGTCTGGCGAGACACCAGCGGCTGCTGCGGCTTTTGCGTTATGCAACTCGACAGAGCGATCGATGTATGCGTCGGTGCCTTCGCCGGGGATACGCACGATGATGGAGCGGTCGCCGAAATCCACGCGATGCACGAGGTTGGTCAAGCCGCCGAGCCGGGTGATTTTGTCGACCTCTGAAACAGCTTGGAATTCCGGCGCCTCGCGTAGCGCAGCCATGACCGCTTCGGTATGTTCTGACATCGTGCCCTCTCTTCCTTACGCCTTCAGCGCCGCGTTGTCCGGATCATAAACAGGCCCGGTAACCTGCCGGATCGGGTGCCGGTCGCCGAACACTTCGAGTTTGAAATCGGTTTGGTCCCACAACGCTTTGTCAAGATAGCCGCGCAGAATGGTTTGGCCGACCGTGTATCCGAACCCGACAGACGTGGCCAAAGACACCACTTCGTCGCCTGCCAAAATGGTCTCTCCGCCTGTCAGTGGCAGGTGCGTATCGCAGACGAATGTGCAAAGTTTGCGCTTGGGTCCATCGCGTTTCTGCGCTTCCAAAACAGGCCGCCCGAGGAAATCGCCCTTAGATTTCGGATGCACCCGAAACCCCAGCCCGGCCTCAATCGGTGTATAATCTGGCGAGATGTCGCCCGACCAATAGACGTAACCTTTCTCCATCCGCAGGCTCTCAATGGCGCGGTAGCCGACATTTGCGACGCCATGCGCCTGACCCGTCTGCCAGAGCCTGTCATAGACATGCGCAGCGTAATCTGTCGCGATGTGCAATTCGTATCCGAGTTCGCCGACGTAACCGATGCGTGCCGCCAGAACCGGGGCTGCGCCGATGATAATGTTGCGCGCGGTTGAAAACGGGATAGCAGCGTTTGAGATGTCGCTTTCTGACGCGGCCTGCAAAACCTCGCGAGACTTTGGCCCCACGATGTTTATCACGGCATAACCGCTGGTGACCTCAACAACAGAAACGCTGTTGGGTAAATGCCGACGCAGCCAATCGCTGTCATGTACGCCAAACCCAGAACCGGTGATCATGCGGAAGTGATCTTTGCCAAGTCGAATGAAGGTCACATCCGCTTCGATCCCGCCGGACGCGTTGCACATTTGGGTGTAAATGATCGACCCGTTTGGTTTGTCGATATTGGACACGCAGAGGTACTGCAGCGCATCCACCGTCCCAGGACCGACGATTTCGAACTTGGCAAAGCTGCTTTGGTCAATAAGCGCAACGCGTTCGCGAACCGCTTTGTGTTCTTCGGTTGCAAACCTTTTCCACCCCGGGTCGAGGAAATCCAGTTGATCGACAGGGGGCACACCTTTGGGGGCGAACCACAGCGGGCGTTCCCACCCGTTCTTTGACCCGTAAACCGCGCCCGCCTGTTTGAGCCGATAGTACAGGGGCGACAGGCGCAGCTGCCGTGCGGTTTCGTGTTCCTGCCCCGGGTAGCGCATTTTGTAGTGGTGCGCGTAATGCTCTACTGCGCGCGGGTACATGAAGGTGCGTGTTCCATGATGTGGCCCGAACCGGCGCACATCCAGCGGCCACAGGTCCAGCGACGGGGCGCCATCTACCACCCATTCCGCGATCATTTCGCCTGCACCGCCACCTGCCGCAATGCCGTATAGAAAACCCGTTGCAAGCATCAGGTTGTCGAAGCCGGGCTGCCAGCCCATGACAAAATCGCCATCAGCAGAGTAGGGAATCGGCCCATTGATCACCTGCCGGATACCGACTTCATTCACCACCGGAGTAACCTGACCCGCCAATTCGGCAAGTGGCAGAAACCGGTCGAGATTTTCCGGCAGAAGTTGACGGACAAATTGAACCGGGATCTTTGGATCTCCGAACGCAACCGTGTCGTCCTCGTATCCCCCGATGACAAGACGCCCGCCAACATCTGGCTTGTAATAGACCAGCCGTTCCGGGTCGCGCAGGGTTGGATAATGGCCGATCTCACCACCCGTGCTTTCTGTTACGATGTACTGGTGCTCAACGGCGCAAGCCGGGACGCGAATGCCGAGCTTTGCGCCCAACTCACGGCTCCACATACCGGCGGCAAGGATGACGGTTTCGGCGCTCCAATGGCCCTCGGATGTTTGCACGCCCGTAATGCGTTTGTTGGAGATATCGAAATCCGTGACCTCGACGCCCTGGCGGATATCGGCCCCTTGCCGACGCGCGACACCGGCAATGGCCTGACAGAGCGATGCCGGATCCACGTACCCGTCGGACGGAATGAATGCGGCCCCTTCAAGTCCGGTCGTGTCGATTAGCGGAAAAAGATCCTTGGCCTCGGACGGCGAAATGATCTGCATCTCAAGGTCAAAACTGCGCGCCATCGTGGCGAGGCGTTTGGCCTCAAGCATGCGGTCCTTGGTGGCTGCGAGCCTTAAAGATCCGGTTTTCTTCCAGTCGAAATTGAGACCGTCTTCGTTTTGAAGGCGATCATACATTTCGACCGATTTCTTAAGCATCCGCGTTGTATTGCGCGAGGATCGGAGCTGTCCCACCAAACCAGCGGCATGCCATGTCGCACCTTCGGTCAGGCCCGCGCGTTCTAGAAGCACGACATCTTTTTCACCCATGCGGGTCAGGTGGTAGGCAATCGAACAGCCAATGATCCCGCCGCCGATAATCAGGTGTTTTGCAGCCCGCCGTTCCACGCACTTACACCTTCACGCGTTCCATTTTGGGATCGTGCAGCGGGGCCAGCGTGACCTTTGCGGGCACACGCAGTGTCGCGACCTCAAGCTCGTAATCGCCGCTCAGAACGTAGTCGCGGTCGATTACATGGTCGGCGCGCACGTACCCCATTCCGATAGACTTGTTCAGGCTGTGTCCGAAACCACCAGAACTGAGCCAGCCGCAGCGGTCACCATTGCGGTAAATCGTTTCGCGACCTGACAAGATGGTATTGGCGTCCGTTGTGAAGGTCGCCAGCATCTTTTTGACACCGGCCTCCCGCTGCGCCGCAATCGCGTCGCGCCCTTTGAACTGGATGTTTGACCGCATCTTTACGGCCCATCCCAGCCCTGCCTCATCCGGTGTATGATCGGGTCCAATGTCAGATGACCAGGCGCGGTAGCCTTTTTCCAACCTTAACGTCTCGATGGCTCGGTACCCGGCATTCCTTAACCCGTGTTCGGCCCCTGCGGCGTGCAATGCGTCGTAAACCGTCGCGGCGTATTCCGTGGGCAGGTGAAGTTCCCACCCGAGTTCACCGACGTAAGTGATGCGCATGGCAAGAACCGGGCATCCGGCTATGCCGACCTGTTTGGCCGATGCAAACGGATGGCCCGTGTTGCTGACATCGTCTTTGGCCACCGCCGCCAGAATATCCCGCGCCTTTGGGCCAAAGAGCGACAGAACCGCGTTGGAGGATGTCACATCGACCAGTTGTGCATTCAAACCTTTGGGGATGTTTCGTTTGATCCAGTCGAAATCATGCGTGGCGTAGCCCGTGCCGGTGACGATGTAATAGCTGTCATGACCCGTTCGGACACAGGTCAGATCGCATTCGATCCCGCCTTGGTCGTTCAGCATCTGGGTGTAAACGATCGACCCAACAGACTTGTCCACGCGGTTCGCGGCGATCCATTGTAGCGCGTCTTCCGCATCCGGCCCCTGAAGGTGAAATTTCGCAAATGACGTCTGATCGAACAGGACGGCAGCCTCGCGCGCAGCCTTATGCTCCCGCCCGACCGGACCATGCCAATTCGGGCGACCGAACGTGTAGATGTCACGCGCTTCTTCGCCGGGTTCGGCAAACCAGTTCGGGCGTTCCCAACCTAGCTTTTCGCCAAAGACGGCGCCAGCGTTCTTGAGTGTGTCGTAAAGCGGTGACCTGCGGCAGGGGCGGCCACTGTCGTGTTCTTCGGACGGCCAGGCCATTGTGTAGTGCTTGCCGTAGGCCTCTAACGTGCGTGCTCGGACCCATTCGATGTCTGTATGCGGACGTCCAAAACGACGGATATCGACAGCCCACAGATCATAGGGCGGTTGCCCATTGGCGACCCATTCAGCCAGTGCCATGCCGGCACCACCACCTGAGGCAATTCCAAAAGCATTGAAACCCGCGCCAATGAACACGTTCCGCATCTCCGGCGCTTCGCCAAGAACGAAGTTGCCGTCGGGCGTGAAGCTTTCCGGCCCGTTTATGAGTTGTTTGACGCCGACCGTTTCAAGCTGTGGAACACGCGGGAGCGATAGTTCGATCAACTGCTCGAAATGATCAAAGTTCGAATCCAGAAGTTGGAAGTCAAATGGGTCGGGAATGCCGTTCTGAGCCCACGGGATACCGTTCGGCTCATACCCGCCCATGATCAGACCACCGACTTCTTCCTTGTAGTAGGTGAGCCTGTCCGGATCGCGCAGGGTGGGCAGGTTAGACGGCACGCCGAACGGTTCGGTGATCATGTATTGGTGTTCGACCGACACAAGGGGCACGGTGACACCAATCGTCTTGGCAAGGTCGCGGGTCCATTGCCCACAACACAGAACAAGTTTTTCACAGGCCACATCACCTTCGGGCGTGCGCACACCAGTGATCTGGCCTTTTTCGATTAGGATTTCGGTGACCGGCAAATTTTCGGTTAGCTGCGCCCCTTTCGCACGCGCGCCTTTGGCGAGCGCTTGCGTGATGTCAGACGGGCTGGCCTGCCCGTCGGTTGGCAGAAACGCCGCGCCGACGACATCGCTTATGTCCATCAACGGCCACAGATCCTGCGCCTCTTGCGGCGTCAGAAGCTGCATATCGAGACCGAAGGAATGCGCGGTCGTCGCCTGACGTTTGACCTCGGTCCAACGTTCCTGATTGCAGGCCAATCGCAAGCCGCCGTTCATTTTCCATCCTGTGGCAAGGCCGGTCTCAGCTTCCAGCCGATCATAAAGATCGATGGAATAGCCCAACAGCTGCGTGATATTCGCATTTGAGCGCAACTGTCCGACCAACCCAGCCGCATGCCACGTCGATCCAGACGTCAGCGCGGCTTTTTCCAGCAGCAAAACTTCTTGACCCATTTGCGCCAGGTGATACGCCGTGGAACACCCGATGATACCGCCACCGACGATGATGGTTTTTGACGAAGCAGGAAGCGTCATGGCATGTCCTTACGCATTTCGGAAATCTTGAAGAGCGGCGGTCATGCGCTCCATGTTTTCGGCGGTGTAGGCGGCGTAGTCGAAATCAAGCTCGGAATGGATTTCCGAGGTCATCGACCACAGTGTTTCACGCATCAAAGAGACGCATTTCATCGCCTGATAGGGTCGCCAGACTGGATCGGCGGATGCTTCGAAGTATTGTTCGAGCGCCGCGCGCTCTTGCGCTTCGGACAGTCCGTTGTTTCCGGCCAGACCCGCCAGATCAAAGAGCGGCGTGTTAAAGCCTCCGTATTCCCAGTCGATGAGCCAAAGCTGATTTCCATCATCCAAGATGTTTGCGGCCAGCATGTCATTGTGACCAATGACGAGCATGACAGGTCCGGTTGCCGCCTCCAGCACGGCAAGGTCCGACACAATCTCGGTCAACTGCGGGGCATATGGCGAACCATCGGCGCGCAGACGCGTGATGTAGGTTCGGTTAACCTGGAACGGCCAGAACGTCAGAACCGGTGTCGTCAGGTGGTCTGCCAATCGAGTATGCGCAGCCTTCATCAGGTCGACGATCCGTGGCAGGTTCGTGGGGTCGCGTACCATTTCTTCGGTAAACGTTTCTGCCTCGACGAACTCCAAGACCAAAACGCCGGGTTCATCATAATATACAGCTGGGGAAAGTCCGGCGGTTTCAGCGGCCTTGCTCAATGCGAGCTCGTTCCAGCGCAAGACCCCATGTTCTGGAATGTCCGCACCTAATCGAACGACGAACTGTCGGTCGCCGTCAGTTACCTTCAGGTTCACGTTTGTGATTCCACCACCCAACGGGATGATGTCAGTCGGATTGTCGAAGCAAGACAGCCGTGCTGCCTTGGAGATGGCGTCTTGGCTCATAGGCCCAACCTCCGCCGTTTGTCTTCTGAAAGCGCGTTGACGACGCGGTCTGCGATAATAGCGATGAATGCGACTGACAGACCTGCGACGATGCCTTGGCCCGCATTGGCCTTGGTCAACGCAATATAAACTTCCTGACCGAGATCCCGGGTACCAACGAGCGCTGTGATTACCAGCATCGAAAGGGCCAGCATGATCGTCTGGTTCAGGCCAAGCAGCAGCTGCGGCGTCGCCAGCGGGAGTTTGACCCGCCACAACAATTGGCGCGGGGTGCAGCCAACCATGCGGCCTGCTTCGATCAATTGCTCGGGGACTTCGCGGATGCCATGGGCGGCATAGCGGACAGCGGGTGCAAGCGCGTAGAGGATGACCGCCACCATCGCGCTGAAATCGCCGACACGAAACAGCATGACCACTGGGATGAGGTAAACGAAGGATGGCAGTGTTTGCAGCGTGTCCATCAGCCCAAGGATGATCCGCCCGGCATTGGGACGTTCAGCCGCCCAGATCCCCAACGGGATGCCGATCAGAACGGCAATGAAAACAGAGACACCGCAGAGATAGATCGTGACCATGGCTTTGCCCCACAGGCCTGACGCCGCGATGAACGTCATCATCAGGGCAGCGGCAATGCCAAGCTTCCACCCGGCAACACGCCCTGCGATAAGTCCGGTTGCGACAATGCCCCAAGCCCACGGAATACCCGCAAAGAACTTTTTGACAGGCAGCAGAAGACCGGTCAGGACGACAGTTTTTATGGCCTCGAATGTGTCAAAGAAGTTGACGTTCACCCATTCCATCGCGCGCGACCAGAATTGGCTCGTGGTGATCTTGAGCGCGTCTGGGTAGGTTTGGATGGCGGGGGCAAACATCCCCAGGATCAGCGTGACGCCTGTGATCGCTAGGGCAATAGACACCCATTGGTGGCGCTGAAAAACACTGCCCGTCAGCATCGGGCGGGGTTTGCGCTCTGCAAAAGCTTGTGATGTACGGTCGAGCGCGATGGCCATCACAACGATGGCCAATCCCGCTTCGATGCCGCCACCGATATCCAGCTTGCGCAGGCTGGCAAGCACGTCAAAGCCAAGGCCGCCGGCACCAATCATCGACGCAATGATGACCATGTTAAGGGTCAACATGATCACCTGATTGACGCCGACCATCAAAGTAGGGGTGGCGGCGGGCACGAGGACTTTCCATGTCATTTGACGGGGCGTGCAGCCGCTCATCCGGCCAGCTTCAAGCAGTTCTTCTGGCACGTTGCGCAAGGCCACGACGGTGACGCGGACCATCGGTGGCATCGCATAGATCACCGTGGCGACAAGGGCTGCGACAGGGCCAAATCCGAAGAGGATCAGGATCGGCACGAGATAGGCAAAGACCGGAACGGTTTGCATGAGGTCAAGGATTGGCCTCAGCGCTTTTTCAATCCAGTCCACTTTGTACGCCAGAATACCCAACGCCAGTCCGGCGACTGCGCCAATCGGCACGGCGACCAATACCGAAGCTAGCGTGATCATTGCGCTTTCCCATTGGCCAAAGACGGCGAGGTAGAGAAAGCATGCCCCGACCAGCAGCGCCAAGGCCATGTCTCGCGCGTAATGTCCAATCGCCATCGCGATCGTGATCACGGCGATCCAACTCAGCGACGGCGCGATCTGCACGGCCTGATCGCCGATGCCCGATTGAAAGCCCTCGATCAGCAGATTGCGCAAAAACTGATAGGGCTGTTCGACGAGGAATGCGATCGTGCGGGTCAGGTCGCGGAACGAGAACAGCCAAAAATTTGCCGTGTTCACCAACCAGTCCAGAAAACTGCTGATCCATTGATCGACATGCAGTTGGTATTGCTGCGGAAACCGGATGATCCAACGCGCGTCCAGCGCCTTGTAAATCTGAAATGAGAATTGTGAGAGCAGCCATGTGACGGCAAAAACACCACCCCAAAAGAGGCGTGCCGGTGTGAGATATCTGGTCGGCGACCCCATCAATGCCGACCCACGAGGACATCGACAACAGCACGTGCCGTGATCTGTCCTATGACTTCGCCGTTTCGCAAGACTTTGAGCGGCGCGTCGGCCGCCTCGACGGTGTCGGCGATGGCTTCTATCGTTGTGTCGTGTTGAACCTCGCCTGCGAAATACTCTGCATGCGCAGGTTCCATAAGGCTTGCGGCGCGGACGACCTTGGCGCGGGCAACATGCTTTGTGAATTCGGCCACGTACTCAGTTGCCGGGTTCAGCACCAATTCCTCGGGCGTGGCGATCTGTTCAATCTTGCCGTCTTTCATCACCGCGATGCGATCGGCGAGGCGTATGGCCTCATCGAAATCGTGGGTAATGAACACGATGGTTTTTTTGAGCAGGTTTTGAAGCCGCAAAAACTCGTCCTGCATCTCGCGTCGGATCAGCGGGTCGAGCGCAGAAAATGGTTCATCAAGGAACCAAAGGTCAGGCTCTACTGCGAGGCTGCGTGCAATCCCAACTCTTTGTTGCTGCCCACCAGACAATTCGCGTGGATAATAGGCCTCGCGACCGTTTAAGCCGACAAGCTCTATCATCTCATGCGCGCGCGCCTCTCGCTTCCTGCGGTCAACGCCCTGTATCTCCAGCGGGAAGGCGACGTTCTCCAAAACGGTCAGGTGTGGCATCAGCGCAAATTGCTGGAACACCATCCCCATCTTTTTTCGTCGGATTTCAATGAGTTCGGTATCGGTGGCGGCCAAGAGGTTGAGTCCATCGAAATCAACTTCTCCCGCCGTGGGTTCGACCAAGCGCGACAAGCACCGCACAAGCGTTGATTTCCCCGAGCCGGACAGGCCCATAATCACAAAGATTTCGCCCTTGTGGATCTTAACGTTGGCATCCTGAACCGCGCCAATCACGCCCGCCGTCTTGAGATCATCGGCGCTGGGCACACGGCCATCCTGCAAAAGCTGTTCAGCCCCGGGGCCATAAAGCTTCCAGACATGCCGACAATCAAGAATGACGGGGTTCTTCATGCAGACCTCTGGCGCAGCTTCTCTGGTCGCTCACATCGGAACGTCTAGAGAACGGCAGCACGGTTTCGAATGCGTATCAAGAGGGCCTTGGTCGACCCTCTTGAATTTGTGCACGGTTACTTGGCGATCCAGGATTGCCACGCGTCGGCATTGGACTCCATCCAGGCGGCGACAACCTCGTCCACGGTTTTGCCGTTCAGATCCACGTCTGCCACCATCGCGCCCATGTCCTCGTTGGAAATCGTGAAGTTCTTGATTGCCATTGCGGCGTCTGGCCATTTGTCCGCCAATCCTGCCCAGCCCGCTTTCCAGATCGGCCCGGTTGGTTTGCCGCAGTCATAAGCCGCATTGGGGTTAATTCCGACAGACGGGTCGTTATAGCATTCCGCAGAGTAGGGCGGGAACTCAATGAATTTTCCGTCGTATTTGGCAGGTGCCCAATGCGGGGCATAGACCCAAAGGACAATTGGATCTTGCCGCTGATACGCCGCTTCCAGTTCTGCAAACAAAGCGGCATCGGTGCCAGCATGAACCACTTCGAAATCCATGCCGAGCGCTTCAACACGTTCGTCATCAAAGCCGCCCCAAGTAACCGGCCCACCAAGGTAGCGGCCGAGTGGCGCGGTTTCGGCGGTCGCAAACTCGGATGCGCAATCGTTCAAGGCCTGCCAATCCGGCAGGCCAGGGCAGCGCTCTTCCATATAGGCGGGGTACCACCATTCCTCGATGGCATTCATGCCGGTCTCGCCAAAGTTTACGACATTGCCGGTGCCGACCGCTTCGTCCAACGCTTCGCGACCGGTTGTTTCCCAAATTTCCATCGCCAGGTGCAGATCGCCGGTTTTCAGGCCAGCAAATTGCGCGATGTAGTCGGCCTGAACGTATTCGACGTTATTGCCTGCCTCTTTGAGAACCTCACCCATAAGCGTCGTCGTAATCAGCTGACCCGACCAATCGTGCAATGTCAGTTTGATTGGATCACTTGAATCAGCGGCGAGTGCTGGTGTCGCAGCAAGGACTGCAGCACTGACAAGAGGTAGGCATTTCATGAGTGTAACTCCCCTGATGACATCGGCGCAGTGCGGGGCAGGAGCGGCCCGGTGCGGCGAACAGATGAGTCAACTCTGCAAGAAAAGAGTCGTGAATCAACAAAAATCAACAAAACTAGGGCAATTATTGTGGAATTTGACGGTTTTCTGCTTAAGAATGATTATCACACTGAACAATGACGGGCTTAACCAACATGGATTTGCGACACCGGCTGAGTCTTGCAGAACACATCGCAATGGAGGCGTCCAAAGTCGCGATGGCGCACTTTCGAAAGCCGTTGGATGTGTCTGCGAAGTCAGACGACAGCCCGGTGACCGTTGCAGATCAAGCGACGGAACGGTTCATACGAGATGCAATCGCCGCGGAATTGCCAAGCGATGCGATCTTTGGTGAGGAATTCGGTCAAAGCGGCGATGGCGCAGGAACCTGGATCATTGATCCTATCGATGGCACGCGCTCTTTCATCACGGGCATGCCGCTGTTTGGAATGCTGATTGGGTACTTGCTGGAAGGCCGCACGCAGCTTGGCATTATCAACATGCCCGCCCTGCAAGAGATGTATTCTGGTGCAACGGGGCTAGGCGCCATGCTGAACGGAGCGTCGATACAGGTTAGTGAGTGCACGGATTTGAATGATGCGCGGATTTTCATCAATGAAGGCGACAAGCTCGCCAAAGACCAACCCGAAGTCTTTGGCCAACTTGTCGGTGCAGGTGCGGTGAGACGCATGGCGGCCGATTGCTATCCGCACGCGCTCGTGGCAAGTGGCCACGCGGATTGTGTCGTGGACTATGACTTGCAGCCTTACGACTATCTACCGGTCAGCGCCGTTGTCGAAGCGGCAGGGGGAGTGATGACGGATTGGGACGGCGCGCCGCTGACTATGGACTCGGACGGGAAAACACTGACCGCCGCAACACCACAATTGCATGCAGCGCTTTTGGAGTTGGTGAACGCATGATCGTGCTGCATCGACACACGCGTCCGTGTATTTGGAGGCGTACATGACCACCTCCAAATACACCGATGAAATCCTGCGGACCGTCGACATGATGGGAACGGTGACGGTGCAGGAGTTGTCGCAGATCCTCGGCGTATCGGATCAGACAATCCGCCGGGTCACGCGCCCCTTGGCCGAACGCGGCGTGCTGAGCAAAGTGCATGGCGCCCTTGTTTCCGCAAAATCAGCGTTGGACCCACCGTTCCTCGCACGCATGTCGCTACATCGCGGGGCAAAGATGGTCATAGCAAACGAGGTTGCTCGGATTGTCCAAGACGGCGACAGCATTGCGATTGATACAGGATCCACCTCAGCATTCATCGCGCAGGCGTTACGGCAAAGGCGCGACCTTACCGTTGTGACGAACTCGGCCTATGTGGCAAGTACGCTTGCAATGATCCCGGGCAACAACGTGTCCATGGCAGGCACGCAGTTGCGTGATCACGATGGCGCGTCTTTTGACCGAACGGCGTTTCAGGTCGTCGAGAGAGCCGAGGTGGATTACTGTGTTTTATCGGCATCGATGATCCACGCCACCAAGGGGTTTATGGTCTACGAACAGTGTGAGGTTGATATGGCGACAGCCATGATGGACAGCGCGGCGCGGTCGATCATGGCGGTGGATGCGACCAAGTTTGAACCCCAGAAACCCAAACCATCCCTGCGACAGCCGCCCCTGAGGGAAGGCGATCTGCTGGTCACTGACGTGACGCCGCCTGAGGAGTTCCATCCGATCATGGAGAAGCTGGCCGTGCATGTCGCGGGGGGAAACAGCGAAAGCCTAGCGGCCAAATAGTCAAGCAACGCCACGGTGTCGCGCCAAAATTGAGAGTCGGCCACCCTCAATTCAACCAACTTGATGCTTTCTTCTAGACATATCTGTCCAATCGTGCTGACGTTGTAGACACACCTGTCCAGAGGCCGCGATTTCTGTGCCCCCAAGAACAGGTAGCATCGCGACAATTGGGAGTGTCGGAATGAAATCGCAGTATCGGGTTGTGGTCATCGGTGGCGGCGTTGTTGGCGCTTCGGTTCTCTATCACCTTGCCAAATTTGGCTGGAAAGACGTGTGCTTGATCGAACGCAACGTACTAACGGCAGGGTCAAGCTGGCACGCGGCGGGCGGATTTCACGCACTGAACGCCGATCCGAATATTGCGCAGTTGCAAGCCTACACCATAGACCTTCTTAGCGAGATTGAGAAAGAATCGGGTCAGTCCGTTGGCATGCACATGACCGGTGGTTTGACTCTTGCGGGCACGCCGGATCGCTGGGAATGGTTGCAAGCCGCGTATCGCACATTCCAATCCATCGGCATCGACGATTGCCGCTTGGTGACACCGCAAGAGGCGGGTGAGCTTTGCCCGATCATGTCGACCGATGGCATTCTCGGCGGCATGTGGGCTGACCGAGAAGGTTATGTTGACACCACGGGCACAGTCCATGCCTATGCAGGTGCTGCAAAGAAACATGGCGCAGAGGTGATTGAGCACAACCGCGTCCTCGAACTCAACGAAACCGCCGAAGGCTGGGAAGTTGTCACCGAAAAGGGCACTATCCAGGCCGAGCATATTGTGAACGCGGCGGGTCTGTGGGCCAAACAAGTCGGGCGTATGGCCGGGATCGAATTGCCGGTCTCGCCGCTCAATCACCACTACCTGATTTCAGACACCATCCCCGAATTGGAAAAGATCGACTTTGAGGTGCCGATGACGGTTGACCTCGAAGGATTCACCTACATGCGGCAAGACCAGAAGGGTATTCTGCTGGGTATCTACGAGATCGATCACCAGCACTGGATGGTTGACGGCGCGCCTTGGGAGTACGGGTTTGAACTGCAACAGGAAGACCCCGACCGGATCGAAAAAGAACTGATCCTTGGGTTTGAGCGCTACCCGGCTTTGCAAGAGGTTGGAGTCAAAACCTGGGTGAACGGCGCATTCACGTTCTCGCCTGACGGCAACCCGTTGGTTGGCCCGGTGCGGGGCAAGCGGAATTACTGGTGCGCGTGTGCCGTGATGGCCGGGTTCCTGCAAGGCGGTGGCGTGGGCAAGTCGCTCGCGGAATGGATGATCCATGGAGAGCCGGAAGCCGATGTATTCGGCATGGATGTCGCGCGATACGGCGACTACGCGCAAAACAAGCGGTTCATCAAGGAAACAACGGGGCAATTCTACACCCGCCGTTTTGTGATGACATACCCGAACGAACAACTCCCGGCAGGACGACCTCTCAAGATGTCGCCGGCCCATTCCGACATGACAGCAGCCGGGTGTCGCTGGGGCGTGAGCTATGGGCTTGAAGTGCCGCTTTACTTCGCGCCGTCGGAGGATTTCGAGGAAACGCCAACGCTCAAACGTTCCAACGCGCATGACATCGTTGCTGCAGAGTGCAAGGCGGTGCGCGAGGCCGTAGGCCTGATCGATATTTCCGGCTTCTCGCGGTTCGAGGTCAGCGGACCAAATGCTGAAAGCTGGTTGAACCGCATCATGGCGTCCAAACTGCCCGCGCCGGGCCGGGCGCGGCTGGCGCCGATGCTGGCTGAAACTGGCAAGCTGAAGGGAGACCTCACCGTCTTCAACTGGGGTGACGGCACCTGGTGGATCATGGGCAGCTATTACCTGCGCGAATGGCACATGCGCTGGTTCACCGATCACATGGACGACGGTGTGTCTGTGCGCGATCTGTCTGACGGTATCGTTGGATTCTCGCTCTCCGGGCCCAACAGTACCAAGGTCCTGGAAAAGCTGACCGAAGGGCCAATTGCTGAATTGCCATTCATGGGATGTGGTCATTTCGACATCGGTTTGATCCATGCCAAAGTTGGGCGCTTGTCTGTTTGTGGTGAGCTTGGGTACGAAATCCATTGCTCGGCAGCAGAGCACATCGGCCTACGCAAAGAGTTGTTGGCTGCTGGAGCCGAATTCGGCATGCGCGAGGTTGGGTTCAACGCGCTGTTGTCGCTGCGGTTGGAGAAAAGCTTTGGCATTTGGTCAGCCGAATTCACGCAAGGCTACACCGCCGCCCAGACCGGCATGGACCGCTGGATCGATTGGAACAAGGATTTCGTTGGCAAATCCGCTGCATTGGCAGAGCGAGATGGAAACGGCCCTGCTCAAAAAGTTGTCACACTAGAGGTGGACGCAACCGACGCGGACGCCAGCGGGTTCGAACCGATTTGGTCGGGCGGTGAAATGGTCGGGTTTGTGACGTCAGGTGGTTACGGGCACAGCCTTGGCAAGTCACTGGCCATGGGGATGGTCAATGTCGAACAGGCGTCTGAAGGGACGGAACTATCCGTACACATCGTCGGTGTCGAACGCGCTGCGCGTGTTATTCCCCCGTCGCCATACGACCCCACGGGCAAAGCGATGCGAGGCTGACAGATGGAAACCGAAACGCAATCGGCGGGCCGGTCACGGAGGCGGCGCGGACGGCAGGAGGCTGTTGCCAGCGGCCCCAAGCGCGATGTGAATTACCGCCAATTGCGCAATCCGTTTCCGTTGATGAACGTCTTTTCATACGACGAAGCGGTGAACATGCACGAAACGGCGCTTCGCACGCTCGAAGAGCTTGGAATGATGGTTCTCTTGCCCGAAGCGCGCGACATCTACGCCAAAGGTGGCGCGCGCGTCGAGGGCGAGATGGTATTCATCGGGCGCGACATGGTGGAAGCGGCAATCGCTTCGGCCCCAAAATCGGTCCTCTGTCGCGGTGGCGCAGCAAGCCGCGACATCACGCTCGAGCTGGGGGCTTTGACATTCCAACCCGGTGCGGGTGCGCCACATGCAACGGATCTGAAGCGTGGCAGACGCCCGGGATCGGGTCGCGACTACAAAGAGTACACCCAGATCGCACACCACTATGACGTCTTTCAGATGATGTCGCCATCGGTCGAACCGCAGGACGTGCCGACGCATCTACGTCACTACTTCACAACCGAAGCACAACTGACCCTGACTGACAAATTCCCGTTTCTCTTTGCGCG
>CAZCOX010000017.1:0-6939 GCA_964500115.1 uncultured Rhodobacterales bacterium | reverse complement strand
TGACCCAATTGGTCAACCCGGGAGCGCCCGTGTGCTACGGCACATTTACATCGAACGTCGATATGAAATCCGGCGCGCCTGCCTTTGGCACGCCAACGCATTTTCAGGCGTCGCTGGCTGCAGGGCAAATGGCGCGCATGCTCGGGCTGCCATGGCGTTGCGCGGCGGGGTCTGCATCCAACCTCAACGACGTTCAGGCAGCTAACGAAAACCAGTTGGGCCTTTGGGGATGTCTGTTGGCCGGTGCCACCGTCATCATCCACTCGGCAGGCTGGCTCGAAGGAGGACTATCCGTCTCCTACGAAAAGATCGTAACAGACGTCGAAGTGCTCAACATGGTGGCCGAATTGTGCGCAGGGCGCAAAGCTGGTGCTGATGAGGTTGGCTTTGCCAACGCCCTGTCGCATGTTGCGCCCAGCGGCCACTTCTTTGCGTCGCCACAGACAATGGCGCGTTACAACACGGAGTTCTACGAACCCATCGTACACGATTACGCCAATTTCGGAACGTGGACAGATCGTGGTGCCATGGACGCAACCACACGCGCGACAGCGGTTTGGGAAGACATTCTGAAAGCGGATGTACGCCCGAAGGTTGACGCAGACCGTTTGATGGCATTGCGCGGTTTTATCGAACGCCGAACAGCCGACGGCGGCGCGCCGCCGGAAAGCTGAAGAGGAGTCCCACGGTGAGCACACGCGCCGCACCCATGCTGGTCCGCGATGACCCCGATCAGGAACCTCTGGTCGGGAACATCAAAGTCACGCGCGACGATTGGCTCAACCTCGCGCGGGATGTTTTGGTGCATGACGGGGTCGAAAACATCAAAATTCTGGCGCTTAGCACCCGGTTGAACGTGTCGCGATCGAGTTTCTACTGGTACTTCAAAAACCGCGCCGACCTGCTTGATGCGTTGCTGGCCGAATGGGAGGCGCGGAACACCAATTCGATTGAAGCGCAATGCGCCAGGCCCGCCGCCTCCATCACCGAAGGTGTGTGCAATTTCTTTCGCTGCTTCATTGCGCAAGACCAGTTTGATCAGGGCCTCGATTTCGCCGTCCGCGAGTGGGCGCGCCGCGACCCGTCTGTGCGGGGTCGGATCGACAAGGCTGACAAGGCGCGCATTGCAGCGCTCACTGACATGTTCGCGCGGTTTGGTTTCGATGCCTACAACGCCGACGCCCGTGCGCGGATCGTTTATTTCATGCAACTGGGCTATCACGCGTTGGAACAACGCGAACCGATGTCCCTGCGGCTGGGCCGCGTCGAAGGGTTCTTGCGTGGCTTCACGGGCGAGGAGCCTGACACGCATGCGCTTGCGGATTTCAATGCGTTTGCGATGAAACAAGAGCGGGTAACATGACGCGCTACTCGGCATTTTCGGTGTTTCGGGAAGGCTTGCGCGGCGGCAAGGGCTGGACCAAGGCGTGGCGGACGCCGAAACCGAAAGCGGAATACGACGTCGTCATTATCGGCGGCGGTGGCCATGGGTTGGCGACCGCCTATTACCTTGCAAAAAACCACGGCATCAAAAACGTAGCGGTCATTGAAAAGGGCTGGCTTGGTGGAGGGAATACGGGACGGAATACGACTGCGATACGGTCAAACTATTTCTATCCCGAAAGCGCAAGGCTCTACGATTTTTCTGTAAAACTGTATGAAGGTTTATCGAAAGACCTGAACTACAACGTCATGTTTTCGCAACGCGGCATGCTCGTCTTGGCGCATTCGGAACCCGACATGGAAATGGCCGCACGTCAGTACAACGCGATGCGGCTGAACGGGATCGACGCTGAGCTTCTGGACCGCGAACAGGTGCGGAAATTCGAGCCGGTTCTGAACTTTCGCGACGATGCGCGATATCCCATCCATGGGGGTGTATTGCAGCGGCGCGGCGGTACCGGCAGGCACGACGCGGTCGCGTGGGGATACGCCCGCGGGGCGGATGCACGTGGGGTCGATATCATCCAGAATTGCGAAGTGTTTGGTTTCATAACCGAAGCGGGGCGATGCGTTGGCGTGCACACCTCACTCGGTGACATCCGTGCGGGAGTTACCGGCGCCGCAGTTGCCGGTCATTCGTCAGTGCTTGCCGAACAAGCAGGTTTTCAATTGCCGATCCATTCCTATGCACTTCAGGCGTTTGTCTCAGAGCCAATCAAACCGATCCTGAACGGCGTCGTTCTGGCTCCGGCGCTGGGCACGTATGTTAGCCAATCCGACAAGGGTGGGTTGGTTATCGGCGGTGGATTGGACCGAATTCCGTCCTACGGCCAGCGTGGGAACATGCCCATGCAAGAGGCTGTCCTTGGTGGGCTGTCGGAGATGATGCCAGC
Source organism: uncultured Rhodobacterales bacterium (assembly GCA_964500115.1). Lineage (GTDB taxonomy): Bacteria > Pseudomonadota > Alphaproteobacteria > Rhodobacterales > Rhodobacteraceae > Marivita. Next base: position 4,603 of record CAZCOX010000017.1, on the reverse strand, counting down.
GCTATCCAAGGTCAAACTCTTGCGGCATTGGGCAGGTATCGTTGACGTCACCCCGGACAGTTCGCCGATCATCAGCCCATCCGACTTGGACGGTCTCTTCCTCAATTGTGGATGGGGCACTGGCGGTTTCAAAGCGATCCCAGCCGGTGGGTACCTATTCGCCCATCTGCTCGCGACTGGTCGGCATCATGAGATCAGTCAGCCCTTTGATCTCGAACGCTTCAACACCGGTTACCTGATCGATGAAGGTGCCGCGTCCGGCATCGCGCATTAGGAGGGAGCAAGACATGCAACGGTTCCCTTGCCCTTTCTGCGGATTGCGCGATGAGCGTGAATTCCACTACGCCGGAGAACTAGGCAAAACCCGGCCCGACACGACAGGCGACGTCTCGGATGCGGAGTGGGCGGCGTATCTCTACGAACAACGCAACGAAAAAGGTCGGGTCAAAGAGGTTTGGATGCATCTGACCTGCGCCGAGCTTTTCACGATGGAACGTGACAGCGTCACGATGGACGTAATTGGCTCAGCCTCGTTTCGGAAGGACCACACATGACGGCCCGGCGCATCGATGGATACGGGTTGATTGACCGGTCGCAGCCGCTTCGGTTCACGTTTGATGGCAAAATGTTCTCCGGGTTTGCGGGTGATACGCTGGCCTCCGCGCTTCTGGCCAATGGCGTGCGCATCATGGGGCGCAGTTTCAAGTACCATCGCCCGCGCAGCGTCTGGAGCGCTTGGACAGACGAGCCAAATGCCATCATGACCGTGCGTCTGAACGGGCGTGAGATGCCAAACTGTTTGGCAACGACCACATACCTCGAAGACGGCATGGACGCGCGATCAGTCAATGCCTGGCCATCGGCCGCCTTTGACATCAAAGGTGGCCTCGATCTGTTCCACAGGTGGCTTGGCGCTGGATTTTATTACAAAACATTTATGTGGCCTGACTGGCACCTGTTTGAACCGGCGATCCGAAAGATGGCAGGTCTTGGAGGTGTCTCAGCGGATGTTTACGACGATTATATCGCTGATCAGATTCACGATGAGTGTGACACACTTGTGGTTGGCGGCGGTTTCGCGGGGCTGACGGCCGCGCGCGCGGCTGCCGAAATGGGGCAAAAGGTGCTGCTGGTCGACGATCAGGCAGAGCTAGGAGGCACGCTCTATCAGAGTAAAGAGGTTGACGGTGTCCCGACCGCAACTTGGATTGCCGAACAAAACGCCGCCATCGAACGCGCGGGTGGTCGCATCCTAAAGAAAACAACGGCGTTCGGCGTATATGATCACAATTTGGTCGGTCTCGCGGAGTTCGGTGCGTTTGGCCATGCACCCCGGTTATGGCGCATGCGCGCGGGCAAGATCATGATAGCAACTGGCGCAATCGATCGCCCAGTCACTTTTGGAAACAACGACCTGCCCGGCGTGATGTCAGCGCTGGCCGCTTCCGAATACCTCGCCCGATACGGAGTTTTGGTTGGCGACGAGGCCGTCGCGCTGTCAAGCAATTCGATCGCGGATCAGGCGCTGACCAATCTGGCAGATGCCGGCATGTCGATATCTCAAAAACCGACGGACCTGCCTGCTTTGCGGGCGACGGGGCGTAGTAATGTCACATCATTGGCGACGCAAGGCCGGGCTTGGCCGTGCGATGTTGTTCTTGCCTCCGGCGGTGTCACCCCGTTGGTTCATCTTTGGCGGCATGCGGGCGGCAAACTCGAATGGTGCGAGATACGGCAGGCTTTTTTGCCGGGTTTCGCGCCCAGTGCGATTTTGGCCGTCGGTGCGGCAAACGGCACATACGAGTTGGATCAAACCCACGAGGAAGCTAAGGCCGCGGCGGTTGGCGATGCGCCTAAGCGAACAGAAACCACATTCCGCACCTCCCCTTCGTGGCCCAAGCCCGGCTCGGGCAATCGACAATGGATTGATTTCCAACACGATGTCACGCTCAAGGATGTCGAAGTCGCCGCTCGTGAAAACTTTGTCTCGGTCGAACATTTAAAGCGGTACACAACCTTAGGAATGGCGTCGGATCAGGGAAAAAGCGCCAACATAGCAGGCCTTGCAGCAATGGCAGCGATCCAGGGGCGCTCGATCCCCGAAGTCGGGACAACAACCTTTCGCCCGCCATTTGTTCCCATTCCCATTGAAACGTACCATGGGCACCATCGGCAGCAGAATTGGCATCCTGTTAAGCGAATGCCGCTGGAAAACGAACACCGAGAGTTGAATGCCGCCCTCGGCGAGTACGGTGGCTGGTTAAGACCGGCATGGTATGGCAACGGTTCAGGTAAAGCGATTGTGCAAGCTGAAGCGTTCCAAGCGCGCCAAACAGCCGGGATTTTTGATGGCTCTCCGTTAGGCAAAATCGAGGTAATGGGCCCAGATGCCGAGGCATTTCTGAACTTCGTTTATTACAATTCGATCAATACCCTGAAAGCCAATCAAATCCGGTATGGATTTATGCTGACCGAGGGTGGCATTGTGATGGATGATGGAGTCATTACACGGCTGGCAGAACATCATTTTCTGGTATCTTGCTCGTCCAGCCACGTCGACTCTGTGCGCCGTCATCTGGAGATGTGGCGACAAGATGGGCATGACGCCGATCGGATTTTCGTGCACGATATGACAATGAATTGGGCGACGGTTACCGTGACCGGACCAATGGCGCGTAGCATCCTGCAAGACCTGAACGTCGCGGTCGATATCTCGCGTGAGGCACTGCCTCACATGCGGTTTGTGCGCGGGAGGTTTGCTGGTTCCGAAATGCGTATCGCTCGCGTCAGTTTTTCCGGTGATATGTGCTTCGAACTTTCCGTACCCATCAGTGTCGCTTCGGAACTTTGGCGGACTGTTTTGAGCGTCGGCGCAAAACATGGCGCGATACCAGTTGGCCTGGAGGCACTTTCAGTTTTGAGGGCCGAAAAAGGCTATTTGATCATCGGCAAAGACACCGACGGCGAAACCATGCCGCACGACCTTGGGTTCGGCATCCCTCGGCTACGCAAAAAGGTACCCTTTATCGGGGATCGAAGTTTGCGATCCGCCAAAGCAAATGCTGCACATCGAAAAACGCTTGTGGGGTTGTCTTTGCCATCTGATAAAAAACCTCTCGCAACCGGTGCGCATGTTGTATCGAAATCGGGTCCGGTAAGGTCTGAAGGGTATGTAACCTCCAGCTATCACAGCCCTACGCTCGGTCATCCGATCGCTTTGGCGCTGGTGAAAAACGGCGCCGAGCGCATTGGTGAAACGGTTGGTGTTTGGCACGCGGAGCAGACGAGAACTGCAACGGTTTGCGCTCCTTGCTTTTTCGATCCTGAAGGGCGGAGACTACATGCGTGATGATCGCAACAAGTGGGCAAGTTATGAGCCGAGTTCCACCTTTCGCTTTGGTGAAACGCGACTGACCCCCGTGGATCTATCGCAGCAACACATTATCTCCGGACCAGCTGTATTGTCTCAAATCGACGCCCCATTGGTCTGTTGGCCCGACGTAGCGAGTTACGCGAAATATGCCGTCGTTCTTCGCCGAGACAGAGTTCTTGCTGTGAACGGCCCCGCACGATCGGAAGGTTGGGAGGAGGCGTCTTGTCTAGCTGTCTCAAACGCGAATTGTCTGTACTCCGTATTCGATCTAAGAGGTCCGGACGCGCTGTCTCTGTTGAAACGTGGGACCGAAATCTCTTTGGCAACGCGCTCAAAGAGTTCTGTACGTCAAATTTTCGGAATAGAGACCGTACTTTACCCAATTAGCGCCTGCGGCGGTTTTCGTCTGCATGTACCTCGAGCGTATGCGGCGGCTTTGATGCATCAACTGCATACTCTTGCCGTTTAAATGGACAAATCCGTCGCCGGAGGCTTGTGATCTTAGGCTCAATTGACGACAAAGTGCCTTGTTCGATCAGCACCGATCGAACAAGGCGATGAGTCTCACGAGCCAAAATCTGAAAGCGAGCCTGATAACTCTGCGCTAGATGTCACGCCGTCCGGAAGATCCGGCACGAAATCTAGGTTAGGCACTCTGGCACCGAAGATACCGCTCAGGAAGCCTTCGCGGCTGCGCGAGAACTCTTGAAGTGCATCAGCTAGCGCATCATTGCCGGCCATAACTTCTGGATTGGCGCGGATGAAAGCCAGGATCGCATCGGTATCCCGCGCCTCAACCAACGCCTTTAGCGAGTCCAGTTGGTCTTGCGAGTAAACCGCATGTGCGGCCTGGCCTAGGCCAAGGGCCAAAGCCGAAGACAGTAAGACAATCTTCAGTTTCTTCATTTGTGCGCACTCCATCAATATCGCGTTACCGGGTCTCAATACGGTCGATTCTATTAATGCAGAGTAAATTAATCCTCTGGTCGCCGTATCGTGGCTTCGAATAAATTGCTCATTCGGATTCAGATTTAATCCAATTTTCAGAGAATCGTTTGTAGCGTTACCTATGATTTGGCTGAGCGGAGCGGAAAGATGCATTATCTATCTCAAAGTAGTTCGAAGGACATCAATATTAAATTGAGGAAATTGAGTTCCATCTACTCTTATTAACTTAGAACTTACTTCCCATCGCTTATCACCAGCCCGTATCTCATACCTGGAAGAATC
>CAZCOX010000016.1:18559-23605 GCA_964500115.1 uncultured Rhodobacterales bacterium | reverse complement strand
ACGCAGCGGATTGCAAATCCGTGTACACCGGTTCGATTCCGGTACTCGCCTCCAAGTCTTTCGGAAATGCAAGTCTACCAAAGTTGCCGGCTTTGTCCGCAGCTTTAGCCCGGTGAATTGTCCGCGAAGGGTTGAGCCAAGCCGCAGTCGGTTGCCAACTTGTTCAAGTCTGCGCAAAGGGCTGCGCCCAACTCCAGGCCGTTTGCACGACGCGCTTCGGCCATGGCTGTCTTTCCGTCGCCGGGCATCCGCACGGCATTGTGACCGGGCAACGGTGGGGACGCGCGCATTTCGGCGAAAACGCGGGCTGCCTGTTCGGCAAATTCGGGCCCGATGCCAAAGGCTTTCGGATCAAGTGCAACGACGAATTGACCTGTGTTGGTCGACGATGTTGTGTCCTTGGTGAAATCGACCACGTCCGAGCCAAATGCCGCGCCGTTTAGCACGCCGGCCATCAGACCAATCGCCATGGAAAGCCCGAACCCTTTGGGACCCCCGATGGGTAGCAAGAAACCTTCGGATTTGCGTGCGGGGTCTGTGAGCGGGTTGCCGTCACGCCCGACCATCCAGCCTTCTGGCATTGGCTTTCCCTGCTGCAGCAAGGTTTTGATCTTACCCATGGCTGCAACTGTCGTGGCCATGTCAAAAACAAACGGGTCCGGGCCTTTCGCTGGCGCGGAAAAGGCAATTGGGTTTGTCCCAATGAGCAAGTCACTGCCACCGTAAGGCGGAACGTGGTTTGCGCTTCCGACCGCAGCGGCCATACCAAGCAACCCAGCCTCCGCTTGTGGGCGGACGTAGATGGCAAGTGGGCCGGCGTGGTTGCCACGGCGCACCCCAACCCATCCAATCCCGGCCTCGCGGGCCTTTGCAATTGCCAGATCGCGTGCGGCGGACATGGCTAGGTGACCCAGACCATCGTCTCCATCAATCACAGCCGTTGCGGCGGACTCTTCGGCTACTGAAACGTGGGCCTTCGGGTTGCACCCACCTCCGGCCAACCGTGCAAGATACTGCCGCAAGCGGAAGACACCGTGCGTGCCATAGCCATAAATGTCGGCCTCGACCATCAATCCGGCAACCTTGCTGGCGTCGGCGTCGGGCACGCCGTGCGCCATTAAGGCGTTTGCGACAAAGCCGGTCAGGTCTTCAACTGCGACTGTCCGTGTGTCAGGCATCGTAAGACCCCACGGTTTCTTTCTGCCAGAAAACGACCTTGCGCTGGGTCCACTGCACGATGAGATACAGCGCGAGGCCAACAAGGCTGAGATATAAGATCAGGGAGAACACACGGGGGGTGTTCAGCTGAGATGCCGCGACGCGGATCAGCTCGCCAAAGCCTTTGCCGCCGCCCAGGAATTCGCCTGTGATCGCGCCGGCCATCACGCCCACCGCACCGATTTTGAGACCGGTGAATATCTGCGGCAAGCCGGTGGGCAGTTTCATTTTGATAAGCGTTTGCATGCGGCTTGCGCCCATCGTTTTGAACAACATGCGCGCGTTTTCATCAGCTGCGTGCAGGCCTGCTGCCGTTCCGACGACAATCGGGAAGGTTGCGATGAATGCAGCCAGAGCCACTTTGGATTCGATGCCAAAGCCCAGCCAAGCCACAAAAAGCGGTGCGAAGGCAACTTTGGGCATGGTGTCGATTGCCACGAGATACGGCATGACGGCCTTTTCGCCGAAGGCTGTTTCGCCGACCAGAACCCCAAGGGAGAAGCCAATCGCAATCGCAAGGGCAAAGCCGTAAATCACCTCTTTGATAGTGATCCAAAGCGCGCCGAGCATGTAGCCGCCGCTCAACAGGTTTTTCCCGACAAAGATCATGTCGGTGAGTGTTTCCCATGGCGTAGGAAGAATGATCGGAGACACCAGACCCAGGCTGGTCACCAGCTGCCATGTCCCGATGAAAACCACGAACACAAAGGTCATTGCGATCCAGCGGGGAACAGAGTCGATAAAGGCGACTTCCTGGACCCAAACGGTATCTTCTTCGCTTTTGAAGTCGGCGGGATTGTTGGTCTGGTACTCGCTCACATGTCTTCTCCCTTGTCCAACATACCGCGAATGTGATCGACGATTTTACCGAATTTCGGAGTTGTCATCATGTCGAGCGTCCGTGGTCTGGGCAGATCGACCTCGACGATTTCGGCTATGCGCCCGGGTCTGGGTTTCATGACAACGATCTCGTCGGACAGAATGACAGCTTCCTGAATCGAGTGTGTGACAAGGAATGCTGTTGCCTCCTGCTCACGACAGATGCGCTGCAACTCCATGTTCATCATGTCGCGTGACAACTCATCCAACGCACTGAACGGTTCGTCCAAAAGGAGAACCGCAGGCTCGGTAATGAGCATCCGACAAATCGATGCGCGTTGCGCCATACCCCCGGAGAGTTCGTTCGGGTATACGTTTTCAAATCCTTTAAGTCCGACAATGTTCAGAAGCTCGTGTGCTTTTTCCATTGCCTGCTTGGCGGCTGCTTTGCCGTCGCGGATTTCGATGGGTAGAACAATGTTTTCAACCGCAGTTTTCCAAGGGAAAAGTGTCGCCTGCTGAAACATCATACCGATGTCGCGGCGTGGGCCTGTCACCGGATGCCCCTGCAGGACGACGCGCCCTTTGGAGGGCGGGATAAGACCCGCCATGATCTTGAGCAACGTCGATTTCCCGCATCCGCTGGAGCCGATGACCGACGTAAAGCTGCCTTTGTTTAAGGTCAGGCTGACATCTTCGAGCGCGACCACGCGATTGCGTGCGTAGGTTTTGCTGACATGGGTCAGTTCATAGACAGGCGCGCCCGAAGGCGCGCCAGCATAGTTTTGTTCCGCCACTGCGGTCATCCGCCCGCTGCCTCGCTTCCGAGGGCCGCAAACTCGTTTGTCCAAGCTGCAGATAAATCATCAAGTGGGCCGGAAATTTCGCCGCCCGCAACGAGCGCATCCTGCCACTCGCCCCAGACTTCGGCCGGGTACCAGCCAAGATGTGCGCTGCCTTCGGTTGGAACGGTCTTGGAGCGGACCGCGTCAAACAGTGCCGACTGGAACTCTTTGTCTTCCCCTTCTTGCGGGTTGCCCGCGGCAAGATGGGCCAAGACCGCTTCGCGATTGGTGTCGTCAAGAGCAAACGCATGACCCTTTGCAAATGCGCGGCTCCATCCTTCGACCAGTTCGCGATCATTGGCGATTGTATCGGCCATCGTTGCAATGCCGTTGCCAAAGAAACGACCAAACTCTGCCGGTGTGATGTCACGCACGGCCATGCCGCGCTGGTTCAGGATAGCCGTGTCGGCGGTTGAAGCGGAATATGCGTCAATCTCGCCATTCAGAAACGCGGCGGTCGCGGGGCCACCATCGCCAACTGTCAGGAACTCATAGTCATCGCCTTCGGTCATGCCAGCGCCAGTCATCACATTGCGGGCAAAGCCAACTTCGGCGCCGTCCGCTGTGCCGGTGCCGATAACCTTGCCGCGCAGGTCTTCGATCGCCTGGTAGTCCGACCCTTCTTGCACAGCGATCCCAAAGTTGCTGCGTGCCGCCACATTGTAGATGTGCACTGCTTCAACACCGCGGGACCGTGCCGCGATCAGCGGACCGGGGCCAGGGCGGCCGAAATGCGCTTGACCAGCGGACAGCGCCTGCAAAACAGCGCCGGAACCATTGATCGCCTCGACGGTGACGTTCAGACCTTCCTCCTCAAAAAAGCCTTCGCCAATGGCAACAAATACCGGGAACGAGTTGATCGCAGACGGGCTTGGCTGCACAAATGTGATGTCCCGCATGCTTTGCGCCAAGGCTTGCGTACCAAGCAGGCTTGTGGCTGGAACTGTCGCTAGCAGCGAGGCGGTAAACGCTCTTCTGTTCATCATGATGGTCTTTCCTCCCTTTCGTGTTTCGCCTTTGCCGCAAGCTCGCGCGCGGCCACGGCCTTTCAAACAGCGCGCACCGAGTTGCTGAGCGTGCCGATTTCGGAAATTTCACAAACCACTGTGTCGCCGTCTTTCAGGAACTGCGGCGGCTCCATAGCGTAGCCAACACCTGACGGCGTGCCCGTCGCGATGATATCGCCGGACTCCAGTGTCATGCCCTCGGACAAGGATTCAATCAGCGTCGGGATATCAAAGATCATGTCCGCCGTTGTGCCGTCCTGCCGCGTCTCGCCATTTACAGACAACCCGATGTTCAGATTGTGCGGATCGGGGATTGCGTCAGCGGTGACGATCCAGGGGCCAATTGGGCACGAGCCGTCCAGGCCTTTGCCTTTGAAATACTGCCCACCATGGCGACGCTGGATGTCGCGCGCGGAGATATCGTTCAGTATCGTATAGCCAAAGACATGGTCATACGCATCTGCCTTGGCGATATTTCGACCCGGCTTGCCAATCACGACGGCCAGCTCGACTTCATAATCGATTGACGTAGACACCGTTGGGAAGACCAGCACATCACCGCCGGGCGGCACAATCGATGTTGGTGGTTTCGTGAAGAAAACAGGGTGCGTCGTCACGCCAACATTCTGCTTTTGTGCGCGGTCGCCTTCTGCAATGTGCTCGGCATAGTTACGCCCAACGCACATAACGTTCTTCAAAGGTTTCGGTATGGGAGCCATCAGTTGCGCCAATGCGGGAGCAATGGCCTCATCATGTTTGCCAGCCTCAGCATCATCAACCAATGATCGAAGTTGTCCCAGCGTCGCTTCATCTAACCCGGTCAGGTCTTGGAGCGACTGACCGATGAGACTGGCGGCGTCCGCCACTTTTTCTGCCGCACGCGAGATATCAAGCATGCGTCCATCTGATAGAATAGCGGCGCAAACGGCTGTGCCGCTCACTGAAATCGTTGCCAATCGCAATTGGCTATCCTCCCTCGTGCAGATGGCAGACCGACCTGACGGCAGACTACCTGCGACTCACCGCCACACACTCCCCTTCACAACAGTATCCCGCTCACCTAAGGTGCCGATCAACCAACCAATCCTTAAATTGGGCGAATTGGGCAACCAAATGACCGATCTATTGAACAGATTACGCGACCTGATCGATGATGC
>CAZCOX010000016.1:0-18459 GCA_964500115.1 uncultured Rhodobacterales bacterium | reverse complement strand
AAGGAAGCCGAGGATTGGCGCGCCTACGAGGCCTGGGACAACAACCTGCATCATGCGATTGCGCGGGCCTCCAAAAACCAGCTCTTTCTTTACTTCTTTGAAACGCTCAATGCCGTGCGGCGATCCATCGTCTGGGGGCAGCCGCGCGACACGCTCAAACCGCCGGGTAACCACACCAGCTTTTACGAACATGACGTCATCATGTCGGCCATTGCGTCGGGGGACGGCGTCTTGGCGGCCAAGGCAATGTTTGCGCATTTGTCCTCGGTTTATTCGCGTGTTTTGCCGGACAAAGACATGTCGGAGTTCACGGCAGGCGTTCCGACCAATTTTAGAAATGGTTGACGTCTGCGCGCCCAGAAAGCTTGCAAAACCCTGCGCGTCTTCGCGATTACTCTGCCTGCAGGGGAGCCGGGCAACGCCCGGTGATAAGGGGAGCGACGTGGATCGCGCGCGTGTCGTTGCGCACCGCAGACAAGCCCTTTGCAACAAACGCTAAGGAGGAAAGCGATGTCTGATTACGTCATTCCAGCACCGCAGGTGCATGTCATTCCAACCAGCGATGGTGGGTCTTTTCCAGTGCGCCGCGTATATTGCATCGGTCGGAACTTTGCGGCGCATGCGGTTGAGATGGGGCATGATCCCGACCGTGAACCGCCGTTTTTCTTTCAAAAGAACCCAAACAACCTCGATGCGTCGGGCGACTTTCCCTACCCGCCGCACACCTCTGATGTACATCACGAGGTTGAATTGCTTGTCGGCTTAAAGTCGGGCGGTACCAACATTCCGTTGGATAGTGCGCTTGATCACGTCTGGGGCTACGGCGTTTCGCTCGACATGACTCGGCGTGACCTTCAGGGCCAGATGAAAAAGATGGGACGGCCGTGGGAAATCGGCAAAGCGTTTGAGCGATCTGGACCGGTTGGCCCGCTGTACCCGGTTTCAGATGTTGGGCACCCGGATCAGGGCCACGTGGCTTTGCATGTGAACGGGGAAGTTCGCCAAGAGGGCGATCTGAACCAGATGATCTGGAAAGTGCCGGAAATGATTTCTTATCTGTCCGAGTATTTCGAACTGGCGGCAGGCGACGTAATCATGGCCGGTACTCCGTCAGGTGTGAATGCCGTCACGAAGGGCGACGTCATGGAGGCCACAATCGAAGGTGTGGGAACGCTGACGGTCAACGTCGTCTGATCTTTTAAAACCGAACTACTTATGAATGAAGTGGTACCGGATCGACCGGTACCGCTTTTTTAGTGCGGGGCTGCTTACGTTCCGCTTGGACTTGCCGAGGGCAGACAATCCTAGTTGTAAAAGTAATCCACAAGGAAGAGCGGGATCGCCGGGATATAGGTGCACATCAGCAGCACCGTCAGCAGCACGGCGATGAAGTACACGTTGACCTTGGTCACATCCCAAATGTTGGCGCGCGCCACTGCGCAAGCCGTGATCAGAACGCTGGCCACGGGCGGCGTTTGCTGTCCGATGGCAAGGTTCAGCGTGACAACCAGACCAAAATGGATCGGATTGATCCCAACCGCGTCGATGAGCGGGATGACAATCGGGACAACCAGAATGATCGCAGCAGCAGAGTGCAGAAAGAAGCCGATCACGAGGAAAAAGAAGTTCAGGATCAGCAGCACGATCCACTTGTTGTCCGTAATGCTGAGGATCGCGGCAGCAAGCTCTTGCGGGTACTGCGCTCTTGTGAGGAATCCGCCCATGACGACCGAAGCCGCGACGAGCAGCATGACAACCGCGGTCTGCATCCCGCCGTCCAGCATCGACCGCTGAAGGTGTTTCAGATCAACCTGGCGGTACCAGAGACTGATCGCGATGGCCGCAAGAACCGCAAGCCCCGCCGCTTCTGTGGCCGTCACATAACCGCCAAAGATGCCGCCAAGGATGATCACCGGCAGTGCAAATGTCGGCAGCGCATCAACAAACGCCTCCCACAGGCGACGCCCGGAGAAAGCCTCTTCTCGGGGGAGGTCATAGCGCACCGCGAAGTAATAAGCGACGCCCATGAGGCCCGCGGCCCCCATGAGACCGGGGATGACGCCCGCCACGAATAGCTGCTCCACCGACACGTTTGCCGACGTGGCGTAGAGGATCATCGGGATGGAAGGCGGAATGATGATGGCAAGAGACGCCGACGACGATGTCACCGCCGCCGACAATGCGCCGGAGTAACCGCGCTTTTTCATTTGCGGGATCATGACTGAGCCCATGGCCGCGACATCCGCCACGGCAGAGCCGGAGATTTCGGCAAAGAACAACGACACGCCGATGTTCACGTGCGCCAAACCGCCGCGAATGAACCCGATCAAGGCGGCCACAAAGTTGATCAATCTGTCTGTGATGCCGCCCGCGTTCATGATGGCCCCGGCCAAGACGAACATGGGAATCGCAATCAGTGAGAATTTTGTCGCGCCGCCGTACATGTCCAGCGCCACGTTGACGAGCGAATTGGCACCTTCGAGAACGAGTAGACCGAGAATAGCCGAAACCGCCAACGCCACCCCGATCGGCACGTTGAGGCAGATCATCGCAACCATCGCGATGAAGATACCGAGCATGAGCATCAGGCGTTCCCCGCTTTCTTCATTTCGGTCTCAACCTCTTCCTCGATTTCAGCATGCTCCAGTGACACGCCATTCGAGGTCTTGCGCCAATACTCGGGCAGGCTCAGCATCTGGCAGATCAGGAACAATGCGGCGCCGATCGGGATCACGGATTGCGTAAAGCTGACGGGCACCCATGTCAGTGACACCAGAGACATCCCGCCAAGGATCGTCATGACCGTGTACCCAGCCCATGCCAGCAATATGAAAAAACCGGCTGTGATGGCTTCGGCCAACGCGACGGCCCACATTCGGGTTGGCATCGGAATAGACAGCAGGACACTGTCAAAGCCGATATGTCGGCGACGCAGCGCAGCAAGCGCGGAGCCGTAATAGGTGATCCAGGCAAGCAGGATCGCAGCAACCTCGTCATACCAGGCCAAGCTTGATCCAAGCAGGCGATAAATAACGGCGACGACCACAACGGTGGTCAGGATCACCATCAAAAAGATCACAAAGTATTCGAGGACAACTTCAAAGAAGTCTCTGAAGGATCGAAGCATAGCATGGCCTTACCGGGCGCTGTGTCCGGGCATGTTGAAAGCAAGTTTTGTGCGGTCGAAAAGTATTCAGGAGGCCGTGTCAGGCGGCCTCCTGAAGTTGTTTATCAGGACCCGGAGGCGAGGTTCTGAATGCGCTCGACAAGTTCCGCGCCGCCGTCAACGCTCGTGGCGAACTCTTCGTAGATCGCGGCGGATGCTGCGATAAACGCTTGTTTGTCGGCCTCGTTGATTTCCACGCCAGCTTCGCGGATGACCTCAAGCAATTCGGTTTCAAGCTTGGCGGCGTGTTCATAAACGAAATTCTGTGTCTCAGCCCCACATGCCTCAAGCGCCGCGCGAATGTCTTCGGGCCAGGATTGCCACGTGCGTTCGGCGACCAGAACGTATCCGGGTGTGTAAACGTGACCGGTGATCGACAGATACTTTTGAACTTCCTGGAATTTCGCTGATGCGATCTGCGCGTACGGGTTTTCCTGACCGTCGATTACGTTTGTCTGCAACGCGGTAAACACTTCGGAGAATGCCATTGGAGTCGGGTTTGCACCGTAAGTCTGGAACATTTTCACGCGCCATTCGCCATTTGGCGTGCGCAGCTTGATGCCCTGAAGGTCTTCGGGCGTGTTGATGGGCCGCGTGTTATTTGTGATGTGACGGAAACCGTTCTCAAAGTATCCGATGATCCGGTACCCCTCGCGCAGTGCAGCTTCTTGGAAAACATCACCAAGTTCGGCTTGAATGCGGCGCATGTGGTCGCGGTCTTGCACGATGTAGGGCATTTCGAAAACGCCGAATTCAGGCGCAACCGACGACATCACCGAAGATGGCAGCGAAAAGTCCACCTGGCCCAGCTTGAGTTTTTGCAGTAACTCACGGTCTTTGCCCAACTGGCTGGATCCGAATGTCTGAACCTCGGCTGCATCGCCAAGTTTGCCATTTGCGCATTCGGCAAAAGCATCAACCGATGCCTCGAACAATGATCCAGGATTGCCGACGTGACCAAAACGCAGCGTGATGTCCGCCGCACTTGCGGCCAGCGGCATTGCAATCGCCGCCACGGTTGCAAGAATTTTTGCTTTGAGTTTCATGTTTTCTTCCTCCCTTTGCGCCCGTTCACGGGCATTATTCTGCGGCAAACCGCTTTTCTGTTGTGTCCTTCAGTAGCTCCATTGCGGCCTGCGCGCCGCCGGGTTGGTGCGGTATCCCTGCCTTTGCCAAGCCCATTTCGACGCCCGACAGTGTCGCCATCAGCATGAGGTCGTTGAAGTCACCAAGGTGGCCGATGCGGAACACCTTGTCCGCCACCTTCGACAGGCCATTACCCAACGAGATATCGTAATGTTCCAGCGTGGTTTTTCTAAACGCATCCGCTGAATGCCCATGCGGAACTACAGCAGCCGTCAGCACACCGGATTCTTCGCCTTGCCGCGCGCACAAGACTTCGAGACCCCAGGCGCGAACTGCGGCACGGGTCGCTGCACCATGACGCGCGTGGCGCGCGAACACGTTGTCGAGCCCTTCTTCGTGGAGCATGGCAATCGCCTCGTTCAGGCCGTAAAGCAGGTTTGTGCCAGGTGTGTATGGGAAGTAGCCTGTCTGGTTTGGCCCGACCATGTCCTGCCAATCCCAGTAGCTGCGTGGCATTGTGACTGTCTTTGAATTGTCTAACGCCTTCTCGCTCACCGCGTTGAAGCTCAACCCCGGCGGCAGCATCAGACCCTTCTGAGACCCCGACACGCAGACATCGACGCCCCAGGCATCGAATTGAAAGTCTATCGACGCCAAACCAGAGATCGAGTCGACCATGAACAGGGCTGGATGGCCTGCCGCATCGATGGCTTTGCGCACCTCAGCAATTGGCGACACTGAACCAGTAGATGTCTCATTATGAACGACGCATACCGCTTTGATTTCGTGGTTTTTATCCTCGCGCAGCCGCGCTTCGATACGATCCGGTTCGGCCCCGCCGCGCCAGTCGCCCTCTAGAAACTCCGGTTCTAACCCGATCTTGCGCGCCATCTTGTTCCACATGGTTGCAAAGTGGCCAGTTTCGAACATGAGCACCTTGTCACCGGGCGACAGCGTGTTCACCAAGGCTGCTTCCCACGCGCCCGTTCCGGACGACGGGAAAATGAAGACATGCTGCTGGGTTTTGAAGATGCTCTTCATCCCGTCGAGCGCCTTCAAACCCACCTCGGCAAAATCGGGCCCCCGGTGATCAATCGTTTGCTGGCCGATGGCTTTGAGAATGCGGTCGGGTACAGCGCTTGGCCCCGGGATCTGCAAGAAATGTCTGCCGGCTTGGCGCATCGAATCTGGTCCTCCCACGGGCGCCGTTGGGTCGGCGCGATTTGATGTTGTCAAAACGTAATTATGAATTCATAATTCAGTCAACCAAAAAATTCGGAGCCGGAAACCGTGCCCATCCCGGGGAGGAAATGCGAACCGCATGCGTGAGAACACACGTCTTTCCAACAGCTTAAGCGCAACTATCGAAGGTGATGTCCTAACGGACGTAGCCTCTCGCGCCCGCTATGCAACCGACGCCTCGATCTACCAAATGGTGCCAGAAGCCGTCGTTATTCCGAAGTCGACGGAGGATATTACCGCCGCGATAGCGGTCGCCAAAGAGCATGAAACGCCGATCCTGCCGCGCGGGGGCGGAACGTCGCAATGTGGGCAGACGGTCAACCGAGCTGTCGTGCTGGACAACACGAAACACCTCAACAAAATTCTTGATGTCGATGCGGAGAACCTGACCGCGCGCGTAGAACCCGGCCTTGTACTGGATGAACTGAACCGGGCGTTGAAACCGCATGGCCTATGGTTTCCGGTCGATCCATCAACGGCGTCGCGATGCACGTTGGGAGGCATGGCGGCAAACAACTCATCCGGGGGCAAATCGCTGCGCTATGGCATCATGCGCGACAATGTCCGTGCGATCTCTGCTGTTCTGCCGGATGGGACCCACGCCCGTTTCAATGGATCAGAACCGCAGCCCGGCCCTTATGCTGACCTTGTCAGCGATATGCGAAAGCTGGGCCGACGGGAGGCCGACGAAATCGATGCCCGGTTTCCAAAGGTGCAGCGTCGCGTTGGCGGGTACAATATCGATGCGTTGACCGGCAACGATGTGAACATGGCGCACCTTTTGGTCGGGTCCGAAGGGACACTGGCCTACTTTACCGAGTTGGAGCTGAGCCTCGCGCATTTGCCTGGCGAAAAAGTAACGGGTGTATGCCACTTCCCGACATTCTATGCGGCGATGGATGCGGCGCAGCACCTAGTCAAACTCAACCCGCAAGCGGTGGAACTGATCGACGATACAATGATCGCACTTGGTCGCGACATTCCGCTGTTTCGCAAAACGATTGAGGCTTTTGTTGAAGGGGAACCTGCGGCACTCTTGCTCGTTGAGTTCGCCGAGGGCAGCGCCGAAGGGAATGCGGCGAAGCTGGCTGAATTGTCAGACCTGATGGGCAATCTGGGCTTCTCGTTTGGGGACAATGGCGAAACTTGGGGGGGCGTCGTCCCCGTGGTGGACAACGGCCTGCAAAACGCCATCGCGGAGTATCGGAAATCCGGTCTCAACGTCATGATGTCGATGAAAGAGGCGGGCAAACCGATCTCGTTTGTTGAAGACTGTGCAGTCGCCTTGCCCGATCTGGCGGAATACACCCAAGGTGTGACCGACGTTTTTGCCAAACATGGCTCCAAGGGTACATGGTATGCCCATGCCTCTGTCGGGTGTCTGCACGTTCGACCCATCCTGAACATGCGTCAGGACAAAGACGTAAAGACCATGCGCGCCATGGCGGACGAAATCTTTGACCTCGTCAAACACTACAAAGGCTCGCATTCGGGCGAACATGGTGATGGGATCGTTCGGTCCGAATTCCACGAAAAGATGTTTGGAAAGCGCATATTGTCCGCGTTTGAAGAGGTCAAAGCGCGTTTTGACCCTGACGGGGTGATGAACCCCGGTAAGATCGTTCATGCGCCAGCGATGGATGATCGTCGCGTGTTTCGGTATGGGCCCAACTATGACGTGCCTGAGTTCAAGACCGAACTCGACTGGTCCGCTTGGCCCGGCTCTGCAGGAGGTTTTCAGGGCGCGGTCGAGATGTGCAACAACAATGGCGCGTGTCGCAAGTTAAAGGGCGGCGTGATGTGTCCGTCCTTCCGGGTAACCCGGAACGAGCGGGACGCAACGCGCGGGCGCGCGAATACACTGCGATTTGCGATCAGCGGGCAGATGCCGGGCGGGCTGACATCCGACGCGATGGCGGACACCATGAAGCTTTGTGTTTCTTGCAAAGCGTGTCGTCGTGAGTGCCCGACGGGTGTCGACATGGCACGTATGAAAATCGAAGTACTTGCCGCACAGCGCAAGAAACACGGGCTGTCCTTTGCCGACAAGCTTGTCGGGTACTTGCCCAAATACGCGCCCAAGGCGGCCAAAGTCGCATGGCTGATGAACCTGCGAAACAAGATCGGCCCCGTGCGCATATTGACCGAAAAGTTGACGGGCGTGTCGCACCGGCGTGACCTGCCGGTCTGGTCGTCAAATCCGTTCAAAGACGACGAGGCCCAGGACACCCGGCCAGACATACTGCTCTTTGCTGATGTCTTTAATCGGTATTTCGAACCTGAAAACCTGCGCGCCGCCGTCCGCGTTCTGCGTGCAGCAAATCTCAGGGTCGCAGTAGCGCAGGACGGGTCGGGCGTGGCGCTTGACTGTGGGCGGACACTGTTGGCTGTGGGCTGCGTTGACGAAGCACGCACCGAGGCGCAGAGGGTGATTGGTGCCACCAAGGAGGCTGTCGCCAACGGTATTCCCGTTGTTGGGTTGGAGCCGTCCTCCATCCTGACCTTCCGCGACGAATTTCTTGGGTTGTGCCCCGGCCCAGAGGCAGAGGCCTTGGCAAACGCCACGCATACGTTTGAGGAGTTTCTCGCGAAGCAACCCGATCTTCCACTGAACCCCCTTGGCAGGCCCATCTATGTGCACGGGCATTGCCACCAGAAATCGCATGATGCGGTAAGCCCCATGCTTGAGGTGCTATCGAAAATTCCGGGTACCAGCGTGAATATGATTGAAAGCAGTTGCTGCGGGATGGCCGGGGCGTTTGGTTATGCGCCGGACACAATCGATACGTCGCTCAAGATGGCCAATCTTGATCTGTTCCCGGCGCTTGAGACTGCACCTAAAGACGCAATCGTCGTGGCAGATGGCACATCGTGCCGCCATCAAATCGCGGATGGCACACCTCGGCTGGCAATACATGTCGCGCGCTTGCTGGATCAATCGCTTGATGGATAGGATACGCATATGAACCAGATCGAAACCATCAAACGCCCCACGCTGCATGAAGAACTGGTCGACAGGTTGCGTAACCTGGTGGTCGAAGACGCGCTGAAACCCGGCGAAAAGGTACCGGAAAAAGAGCTGTGCGAGTCTTTCGGTGTTTCGCGTACACCACTCCGCGAAGCGCTCAAGGTGCTGGCCTCGGAAGGGTTCGTCGTATTGCAAGCAAATCGCGGCGCGCGGGTGGCGCAGGTCACGCGAGAGGAGCTTGAAAACACGTTTCCGGTTATCGCACGATTGGAACAACTCGCCGGTGAGCTGGCTTGTGAGCATCTGGACGATGCCGGGGTAACTGAAATCGAGGCCCGCCACAGCGAGATGGTCGGGGCGTATCGGACCGGTGATCGCCAAGCGTATTTCTCGGCCAATCAGGATATTCACCAAGCTTTGATCCGGGGCGCCAACAACGACATTCTTGAAGGCCACCACAAACTCTTGGCAGCGCGAGTTCGGCGTGCGCGTTTCATGGCCAATCTCTCTGACGAACGTTGGGCGCAAGCTATTGAAGAACATGAACGCATGATGGAGCGTTTGCGGGCGCGGGATGCCGATGGGTTGGGCCAGCTCATGAAGCTGCACATGATGAACAAGTTTGCAGCGCATATCAAAGCGATCGACGACTCTGACGTCGCCTGAGGGGCGTTTGCGGGGGCTTAACTGCAGCGTTTTGCGGTCAAAGGTGTTTGAAAACGTCTCACCTTCAATCCTCTACAGAAACCACCAATTCCAACAAAGGCGGTCCCGACATGACATCTGACATCACGTCCGAACTTAGAGAGCGCACGCTGTGGGTGACATTGAATCGCCCGGAAACGCGCAATGCCTTGACCTTTGAAATGTACGAAGAACTGGCGTCGATATGTGCAAATGTGCCGACCGACGGCAGCGTCAAAGCAATTGTCGTATCCGGCGCAGGTGGCAAGGCGTTTGCTGCTGGAACCGACATGACGCAGTTTCGGGCATTCGAAACAGAACAAGACGCATTGGATTATGAAGCCGAGATCACGCGCGTTTTGACGGCGGTTGATCAATGCCCTGTCCCAACAATTGCAGCCGTGCATGGCGCGTGCACCGGCGGCGGGGCGTCCATTGCGGCGGCATGCGACATTCGGATTACAAGTGCGCAACTGAAATTTGGCTTTCCGATTGCCCGCACATTGGGGAATTGCCTGAACGCCGGAAATCTAGCCCGCCTAAGCGAATTGCTTGGTGCTGGCCGCGTGCGCGAAATGATCTTTACTGCACGCCTCATGGGGGCAGACGAGGCGCTGGCCTGCGGCCTGGTGTCGGAAGTTCTGCCGGACGAAGACGCACTCATGGAACGCGCGGATGTATTGGCGCAGCATCTTGCAAAGATGGCTCCACTGACACTGCGTGCCACCAAAGAAGCGATGCGGCGCAACCGCGAAGCGCTTGCAGTCGAAGACGCCGATCTGATTGCAATGTGCTACATGAGCAATGATTTCAAACATGGGCTGGAGGCCTTTCTGGCCAAGGAAAAACCCGAATGGAGCGGCACATGACAACCCAAGGCCCGCTCAAGGGGATGAAGGTTGTTGAGTTGGCCCATATCATGGCAGGGCCGGCTTGCGGCATGATGTTGGCTGATATGGGTGCTGACGTTATCAAGGTTGAAAAACCGGATGGCGACGACACCCGCCGCTTTTTGCCACCAGATATCAATGGCGAAAGCGCCGCGTTTATGATGATGAACCGCAACAAGCGTGGTATCTCGCTGAACCTGAAAGACCCCGATGCGATCGACGTGTTGCGCAAGCTGCTCGCAGATGCGGACGTGGTTATCGAAAACTACCGCCACGACACGATGAAGCGGTTGGGATTGGACTACGAAACGCTGCGCGCGTTGAATCCGAAAATCGTCTACTGCGCCATTTCCGGGTTTGGCCGCACCGGGCCCTATGCGGAACGGGGCGGGTTTGATCTGATCGCGCAAGGCATGTCAGGCCTGATGTCAATCACCGGCGAAGGCCCCGGACGCCCCCCGGTCAAACCCGGCGCGCCGATCGCCGACATAACGGCGGGCTTCCTCGGCGCTTTGGGTTGCGTGTCGGCTTATTCGCATGCGCAGAAGACCGGGCAAGGGCAAATGGTCGATACCTCGCTTTTTGAGGCCGGCATTGCGCTGACCTACTGGCAATCGGCAATCGCTTTTGCCACGGGGCAATCCCCGGGCGCGTTGGGGTCCGCACACCCGTTGAACGCACCGTACCAATCTTTCCGAACGCAAGATGGATGGATCAACATCGGAGCTGCCAACCAGCGCAACTGGTTGCGCTTGCTCGACGTGATTGGTGCGCCCGAACTGGACGACGACCCCCGTTTCGGCAGCAACGAGGACCGGAACAACAATTTGTCCGAGCTTGTGCCAATACTTGAACGCTACTTCACGCAAAACGACACCGCTACGTGGATCGCACAAATGGAGCAAGCTGGCCTGCCTGCCGGGCCGGTGATGGACATCTGCCAAATGCACAGCGATCCGCAGGCGATTGCCCGCGACATGATCGTCGAGACAACCCATCCCGTTGCTGGCCCTGTGAAAGTGATCGGGTTGCCGATCAAATTTGGGGACACACCCGGCGGCGTTGCGACACCTGCGCCGACGCTTGGACAACATGCGCGCGAGATCCTTTTGGAACACGGATACCAACCCGCGCAGATCGACGCGCTAGAGCATCAAGGCTCATTGATCATCGGTTCTAAGTAGCGAACGCTGTGATTGCCTTCCTGCTGTCGTGTCATTTACTCAAGACGCACAAGAGCAGGAGACCATATGCCAAGCGAGTTCGATGCATGGGTTGGAAAGTCGCAGACGCAAAAAGGATGCTTGAGCGCGGATCGCGCGGCTATGTTGCACGCCACTTTGGAAGCCGGAGAAAGCTCCCCGCCAGTTGTTGGTGACATCGCCCCCTATCTCTGGCACTGGAGTGCGTTTGCGCCGACAAGCCCAATGAGCGCGCTGGCCGCTGACGGGCACGAACATCGCGGCGGTTTTCTTCCCCCGGTGCCGCACCCGCGCCGCATGTGGGCTGGCGGCGCGCTCGACTTTCATGCACCCGTCATCGTCGGGCGCGATTTGCGTCAAACCTCAACCATCGCAAAGATCGAACGCAAATCCAGCAGCATGGTTTTTGTGACTGTGGAGCATGAGATTTTTGATCGCGACACGCACCTGATCTCTGAGCGGCACGATATCGTCTACCTCGACGTGCCACCAAGCCATAGCCCGCCCGCGCCTCGACCGGTGCCGGACGCGCCCGTCTTTGTGCAGGACGAAGAGATGCCGATCACGCGCCTCTTCCGCTATTCAGCCGCAACGTTTAATGCGCACCGTATCCATTATGACCTGTCCTTCGCGCGCGACGTCGAAGGGTATCCGGGTTTGCTGGTGCATGGTCCATTGCAGGCAACGCTGATGCTGCGCGAGGCAATCACGTACACCGGTCGGACACCAAAATCCCTGTCCTATCGCGGCGTTCACCCGATGTTTCACGACGACGCCTTGCAGTTGATGGGCTACGACGAAACGCCGGTAACGCTCTCCGTTTGCACGGTCAAACCCGGAGCGTATCAGGGTATGATCGGCACCGTGACCTGGGCCGATCAATAAAGCCAGATCAGCGTAATGGCCGGAAACAGCAGCAAAATGATGACGCGGATGATGTCAGAGGTGACAAACCAGATCACCGCCTTGTACGTCGCCATCATCGGCGTGTCTTTGTCCATCGAATTGATGATAAACAGGTTCATGCCGACGGGTGGAGTGATCAAACCCACCTCCACGACAATCAGCACCAGAATACCGAACCAGATCGCGACGTATTCGGCCTCGATGCGGTTGGCCATGCCTTGCGTGACGCGGATATCAAGCGCGCGCATCTGATCGCGGGTCAGTTCAGCGCCCGACGCAATAGCGCTTTCGATGCTTTGCAACATCTCTTGCGTCATGCCCTCGGGGATGCCATTCGCCAGCACCCCGCGCGCGGCATCAGCCTGCATCAGTGCAAGGTCGACGAGGCCGAAATCCATGGCAGAGATCACTGGAAAGAAGATCGGAATGGTCAGCAAGATCATCGAGAGGCTGTCCATGAGACAGCCAAAGATCAGGTAGAACAACAAGATCAGCGACAAGACCATGAGCGGACTTAGCCCTGTCCCAACGACCCAATTCGACAGTTCCTGCGGCAATTGGCTGAGCGCAAGAAACCCGTTGTAGAAAGACGCGCCCAGCACAATGAAAAAGATCATCGCGGTGGCAACAGCCGTCTGGATGATACTTTCCTTGAAAAAGGCCCAGGTCAGGTTTCCCGACAATAGTGCAACCAGTCCGGTACCCGACGCGCCGACAGCCGCCCCCTCGGTTGGGGTAAACCAGCCGAGATAAATCCCGCCGACCACCAGACCAAAAACGAGCAGCACCGGCCAGACATCGACCAGTGCCCTGAAACGTTCCGTGTACGGCACCGCATCACGCATGCCCGCAGCATTCGGGTGACGACGGACGTAGAGCGAGATGGTGATCATGTAGCCCAACGCTGCGAGCAGCCCGGGGATGAAGGCAGAGAGAAAGAGCTTGGCGATGTTCTGTTCTGTCAGGATGGCGTAGATCACGAGGATCACGGAGGGCGGGATCAAAATGCCCAACGTGCCGCCCGCCGCCAGCGTGGCTGTCGAAAACCCGCCGGAATAGCCATTCCGCCGCAACTCCGGCAGCGCCACGCGGCTCATCGTGGCGGCTGTGGCAAGGGACGAGCCGCAGATCGCACCAAAACCGGCACAGGCCCCGACCGATGCCATTGCTACGCCACCCTTGCGGTGACCCAGCCAGCTTTCTGCCGCCTTGAAGAGTGCCGATGACATGCCAGACAGCGTTGCAAACTGCCCCATCAGCAAAAAGATCGGAATGATCGAAAGCGAGTAGCTGGAGAAGGTCGAATAAGTTTCGGATTTGAGCTTGGCCAAAACCACATCCGGGCTGCCCAGCGCCAGCCAGAATCCGCCAATACCGCACAGCATCATCGCAAGCCCAATGGGCGCGCGCAGGAAGATGAGAATGAGCAGCACCGGGAAGGACCAGATGCCAAGTTCAAGAAGGCTCATACCGCGTCCTCGCCCCCGGCGGGGAGGATTGACCGACCGGTTGCAGCGAATGTCACGCGACCGACGGCGCAATAGATCGCTGTGATCGACGCAACGACCGACGCGACAAAGCTGGCGGCATAGGCCCACCAGATCGGGAATTGCAGTAGAAAGGTCGTCTCACCGTTGCCGATCTTATCGAGCAACCCCGCGCTCAACCGCCAGGTGATCAGCAAGATCACAAGCGTCAGAACAATTTCCCAAAATGCCATCAGCCACGCATTGGCACGCTTCGACAAACCGGACGTGAAGATGTCGACCGTCGCATGGCCGCTATAGAGCTGACAGATCGGCAAGAATGCGAAGATCGCAAAGGCGATACCAGCCTCGACCACTTCGAAATCCCCAGTCACTGGACCTACACCGGTTTGGATGAGCGCAGCAGCCAACCCTTCTGACAGTCCCGTGAAAAGATCGGAATGACCAAACGTATTCAAACCGCGGCCCAGCACAGAAACGCAGGTCAACGTCACAAGCAACGTCAACACAACCCCGCCAATCACAGCCATGGTTCGCGCAAGGCGTTCGATCGCCGCTTGCATTGCCGTCTTGCCCCCTGCCCGAATGCCTGCCCGCCCAGCGCTACCGGGCGGGCATGTTTTTATTGCGTGTTATTGGCGTCAAGCAGTTCTGCCGCCCGCGCGATGAGGGCGTCGCCATCGATGCCCTTTTCATTCATCTCTGCAATCCACTCAGTCGTGGTCGCAGCCGCTGCGTCGCGCCACGGACCCACGGTGTCTTCGGTGATGGTGATCACGTTGTTACCGGCATCGAGCGCTGCCTCGCGCGATGGTCCGTCGTCAGCCTGCATCTGCGCCCCGGCCATCCGCGAAAACTCGGCGCCCGAATTGTCATCAATCGCTTTCTTCAGATCATCCGGCAACGCGTCGTAAGACGCCTTGTTCATCGCAAAGATGAACGTTGTGGTATAAATCGCAGGACCTTCGAATTCGGTATGGTTTTCAACCAGTTCCGGTACCTTCAAAGCGCCGGTCACCTCCCACGGGATGACCGCGCCGTCGATCACGCCTTTTGACAAAGACTCAGGGATCGCAGGGACAGGCATGCCCACAGTTGTGGCACCGAGATTGCCAAAAAGCTTGGTCGTCAGGCGCGTCGGGGCACGGAGTTTGACACCGTTCAGATCATCTGGCGTTTCGATCGGGTCGGCAGAGTGGATCACGCCCGGGCCATGCACCCAAACACCAAGCACTTTGAAATCGGCAAAGTCCTGATCCATCATCTGCTCTTCAGCCAGCGCCCAGTAAGCGGCAGACATGTCACCCGCGTCGGTCATGGTGAACGGCAATTCGAACACCTCGGCACGCGGAAAACGCCCCGGCGTGTAGCCCGCAACCGTCCAGATGATGTCAGCCACGCCGTCAATCGCCTGGTCGATCAACTGCGGGGGTGTACCGCCCAACTGCATCGACGGGAAATGCTGGATTTCGATCTTGCCACCCGACGATTCCATTACGCGATCCGCCCATGGGATCAGGATGTTTTTCGGCACGTTGGCCTGCGCCGGCAGAAACTGGTGCATTCGCAAAGTCACGTCTTGCGCCAACGCGCCAGTGGCCAGAACGGCGGCAACCGCAGTGGTGCCTGCAAGCTTTAGAAAGCTGCGCTTAAGCATAGTGAAATCCTCCCTGTTGTTTGCCGGTATAAACGCACGAAGGTGCAGGGGATTCCAAGCGGAATCTACCCCCGTCCGATATAGGGCATAGCCGTCGCCATGACGGTCATGAACTGCACATTCGCGTCCAGCGGCAATTGCGCCATATGCAAGACAGAAGACGCGACATGCGCCACGTCCATAACAGGATCAAAGGCTTCGCCAGCCGCCTCTGCCTGCTTGCGCAGAGCCGCGACAATTTCGGTTTCTGCGTTACCGATATCAATCTGCCCGCAAGCGATGTTGAATGCACGGCCGTCGAGTGACAGCGATCGCGTCAGCCCTGTGATGGCGTGTTTTGACGACGTGTAAGGTGCTGATCCCCAACGCGGCACATGCGCCGAAATCGAGCCATTATTCATGATACGACCACCTTGAGGGTTTTGCGCGCGCATCCGGGCGAATGCCGCGCGGGCGCACAAAAAGCTACCGGTCACGTTCACATCGATGCAGCGTTTCCAATCATCGACGGCGATCTCGTCAATCGTGGCACCGACAACCGCCATCCCTGCATTGTTGAACAACGCATCTAGCCGACCCCATGTTTCGATCACCGCATCGAAAGCCAAATCGACAGCGTCTGCATCCGTGACATCGCAAGGCAAGACCAACGCACCATCGTAACGCGATGCAATATCCTCGAGCGGCTCTGGCCTACGTCCGATCAGGCCAACGCGCCACCCGACCTCCAGAAACGCCTCAGCCGTCGCTTTGCCAATCCCGCTCCCGGCACCGGTGATGATGATCGTCTGCGACATCCGAAACGCCCCATTCTTCTCTGGTTCAAAAATACCGCGGGGTGAGGGCCAAAGGCCCGGGGGGCAGCGCCCCTACCCCGCCTAATGATTGTCGCGCGGCAGGTTTTGCGCAACCCGCTGATAGGCTGTCGCGAGTTCAAGGCATCCGCCATCCGCCAACTGGCCGACATGGGTGCGGTAAATCTCCTGCCACGGGGTTTGGTTGACAATCTCTGGCGGTTGCCAGGCCGCTTTCCGCGCCTCCCATTCCGCATCATCCACCAGCGCGTTGAGTGTTGAGGTGTTCAGGTCCAACCGAACCGTGTCGCCCGTTTGCAAATACGCAAGACCTCCCCCAACCACCGATTCAGGTGAGGCGTTCAGGATTGACGGGCTTTCCGACGTGCCGGACTGCCGCCCATCGCCAACCGTCGGCAGATGGTTGATCCCCGCTTTGACCAGCGCGTCGGGCGGTTGCATGTTCACGACCTCAGCAGACCCCGGATACCCCACGCATCCGACATTGCGGATGAACAGAATGCAGTGATCGTCAATCGCGAGTTCTGGGTCATTGATCCGGTCGTGATAATCCTCGGGACCTTCAAACACGATCGCACGCGCCTCAAACACACCCTCCTGACCAGGTGTTGACAGGAACCTAGCGCGGAAATCCTGCGAAATCACCGAGGTTTTCATGAGCGCCGAGTCAAAGAGATTGCCGGACAACACTTTGAATCCGGCTTGGGCGCGAAGCGGTTTATCGAAGGTCGTGATGACGTCCAGATCCAGGCTCTTGGCCGATACCAGTGTTTCACCCATCGTCTGACCAGAAGCCGTCATCACCCCGTCATGCAAGTGCCCGGCCTTGCGCAACTCGCCCATAACGGCAGGCACGCCACCCGCCCGGAAAAAGCTTTCGCCAAGGTACTCGCCCGCGGGCTGCATATTGACCATGAGCGGGATGTCGAAACCAATGGTTTCCCAATCCTTGACATCCAGTTCAACGCCAGCGTGCCGTGCAATCGCCTGAAGATGCGGCGGCGCATTGGTTGACCCGCCAATTGCCGCATTCACAACAATCGCGTTTTCAAAGGCTTCGCGTGTCAGAATGTCGGATGGTTTGAGATCATCGAGCACCATTTGCACCGCACGCTTGCCGGTTTCATAGGCCATGGCCATGCGCTCCCGGAACGGCGCAGGAATGGCCGATGAGCCGGACAAAGTCATGCCCAAAGCTTCGGCCATTGCGTTCATCGTGCTGGCCGTACCCATCGTGTTGCAATGCCCAAGAGACGGGGACGAGGCACAGGCAAGGTCCATGAACTCTTCGTACCCGATATCACCCTTCGCCAAGAGCCGACGGCCCTCCCAGATCGTTGTGCCGGACCCCGCGCGCTTGCCCTTGTACCACCCGTCAAGCATTGGCCCGCCGTTCAGAGCGATCGCAGGAATATCAACGGTCGCCGCCCCCATAAGCTGCGCAGGCGTGGTCTTGTCGCACCCCGTGGTCAGAACAACACCGTCTATTGGGTAGCCGTGCAACACCTCGACCAGACTGAGATAAGCGAGGTTGCGGTCCAACGCGGCTGTCGGGCGTTTGCCGGTTTCCTGAATTGGATGCACCGGAAACTCCATCGGAATTCCGCCGCCATCCCGGATGCCAGCCTTGATCCGGTCCATCAGAAAGACGTGGATTTTATTGCAGGGTGCTAAATCTGAACCGGTGTTGGCGATGCCGACAATCGGCTTTTCCGCCTGCAACTCGCCCTGCGTGAAGCTCTGGTTCTGGTAACGCTCCAGATAAAGCGCCGTCATGCCCGGGTTATTCGGGTTGTCGAACCATTCCTGCGAGCGAAACCGCTTATTGGCACGTGTGTCGGACATCTCGACTCCCCTCCCCTGCGTGTTTCCAACCTTCTGTACAATCCATCGTGAAACGGCAAGTGTCAGCGCCAACATCAGATAGGAGAACCCGGATGATTGAGCGTATCGAAACCGGTCAGCGCATGAGCAAGATCGTCAAACACAACGGCACCGTTTACCTGTGTGGTCAGGTTGGTAGCGGCGAGACGATCACAGAACAGACGCAAGATTGCCTTGCCCGCGTTGACGCGCTGTTGGAGCAAGCCGGATCATCACGAGAACAAATCCTGCAAGCCATCATTTGGATGTCGGATATGAAGTATTTTGCCGAGATGAACGCGGTTTGGGATGCATGGGTTCCCGAAGGCCATGCTCCGGCGCGCGCATGTGGCGAGGCCAAGCTTGCCCGCGATGTGCTGAAGGTCGAGGTTATCGTGACGGCAGCCTATTGATCAAAAACGTCAATCGCCGAAAACAGCGCACATTGGGTCGCCCTTTCGCGATTGAGCCGCGCTCCCCGCGCTAGGCTATG
>CAZCOX010000015.1:8718-23825 GCA_964500115.1 uncultured Rhodobacterales bacterium | reverse complement strand
TTGGGCGGCATCGACGACTATCTCCCCGGAGATCTGGCAACCGAATTTGGCAGTGCACTTATCGATGTACCTGCCCTCGGTATCATCGAAACAAACGGCGACCGCGACCGTTTTGACATAGCCCTGCAAGCAGGTGTCGTTTACAGCATCTCGCTCGAGGGCGAGCCAACCGGCGGCGGTTCGCTCCTGAACCCGGAAATCATTGGGCTGTATAACAGTGGTGGCGTGCTGGTAACCGGCACTGCCGACAACAACAGCGGTTCGGGTCTGAACGCGTTTGTCGATGGGTTCACTGTCGCCTCAGACGGTATCTACCAAGTTGAAGTGGCGAGCGCCAACGACATCGGCGTGGGCGACTATACCCTGACCGTCTCGTTAGAAGAGTACGTTGATGACTACCTGCCAGGCATCTCTGGTAGCTTCGGCAGCCTGTCGGTCGGCGCCTCGACAACGGGCGAGATTGAGGCCTCAGGCGACATTGACGGGTTCCGCGTGTCGCTGGATGCCGACACGACCTACCAAATCAACCTCGAAGGTGCAGATTCCGGCGGCGGGACGCTGCAAGACCCGTTCCTGCGCGGTGTTTTTGAATCTGGCAGCCTTGTCCCGTTCTCGCAAACCTTTGATGACGACTCCGGAATTGGCCGCGATAGCCTTTCGAATTTCACCCCACCGTCTAGCGGCGACTACTTTATCGAAGTTGCAGCCTTTGGGGACGAAACCGGTACCTACAGTCTCAGCATTGATGAACTTGGCGTGGTCGATGACTACGCGGCAGACACATCCACGGACGGGTCGATTTCCGTTGGCGGAACAGCAAACGGTCGCATCGATTTCCCGGCGGATGCGGACTGGTTCGAAGTCAACCTAACACAAGGCAGGCTCTACGAGATCGAACTTGTGCCATCGGGTGGCGGGGCTGCGCTGTCTGATCCGTTCTTCAACGGAGTCTACGACAGCAATGGCGTTCTGATCCCCAATACTGAAAACGACGATGGTGGCGACGGAAACAACAGCGCTTTGCTTTTCTCGACCGAACAAAGCGGAACGTACTACCTCTCAGCTGGCGGCTTTACCGAAGATATTGGCACGTACCAGATGGTCCTTACAGACCGCGGCGGTGTTGTGGATAATGACAGCTTCGACATCTCGTTGGTCTATGATGGGCCAGAGCGTTTCCGCGATGCCTTTGAAGACGCCGCGGACCGCTGGGAAGAGGTGATCACTGGCGATTTGCCATTCGCAAATGTCGAAGGTTTCGGATTTGTTGACGACGTACTGATCGATATCACCGTCGACGACATTGATCTGACGTTCCAAGGTGTCGAGCAGACCATCATCGCCATCTCGACAATCCTGGAACAGCGCGAAGATCAGGTGTCCAATGGTGCCTTGCTACCGACCTATTCACGTATCGTTGTTGACGAAGAAGAAGCCGACCGCGTCATTCGGAATATCGAGGATTTAGCCGCCAACACAATTGGCCGCGCCCTGGGGTTCGGGTCTCTGTGGGAAGAATTTGGACTGGTTCAGGATATCAATGGTGTTCCGACCTATACCGGGTCGAATGCTCTGCGCGAAATTGTTGATCTTGACGACGATTTGAACGGGTCAAACGTGCTCGAAGATGGCGCTGACGGCGCGCTGGCAGCCGAATACTGGAGCGAGGCCGTCTTTGATGCCGAACTCATGACCCCGCGCATCGAGTTTCGTAGCTTGGCTGCGCCGCTTCCGCCGCCAAATGCCAATGACAACCCTCTAAGCGCTATCACGATCGGCGCGATGGATGACCTCGGCTATGAAGTCGATTATGACGCGGCTGATCCGTTCAGCGCCGCTCAGGTTTCGCTCTCGTTTGCGTCGACAGCTTCTGCGCCTGAGGAAGACGGGATCGTTATCTCATCGGCCACACCGCAAGGTTTGCGCGTAAGCGAACTTGATGACCCAGACGGTGTGCCAGCCGGAGCAACATACATATATACAAGGCCAAACGACCTTGCCGAGAACCCCGCATCCTTCAACTTGAACGCGGCCAACACCGTTTTGATCGTGGCCAGCGGTAACACGGTGGAGTTTCTTGAGGGTGTCACAGGCGACAACCATCTTGTCCGCCTGTCTGGCGCGTTCGACAAGACAAGCCCTGAAAACATCGCGCAGGTCGCGGGCACGGTCGACGAGATGGAGGTGTATACCCAAAGCGGAACGCTGCTGTTTAGTCTGGACTATTCCACAAAGCCTGTGACGATTTCAGAAGTCATCAACGGATGGCCGAACACGCAGATATCTGGTGAGAACCAGATCGTGATCGACACGCTCCCTGACACGGTGGTTCGATTTAATCCGTCAGGTGGCGGCGAAGAAGCCAACCGCATATTTGTTGGCGCCAGCGACGATTTCGTGCGCGGTGGTGCGTCTGCCGAATTCATTAACGGTGGCACCGGCAGCGATACATTGCTTGGCGAAGGTGGTGTCGACACGCTGATCGGCGAAGGCGGGAATGACCTGCTTGAAGGCGGCGGTGGCAATGATGTCATTAATGGCAACGCGGGGACAGACACCGCGTTCTACTCCGGCGACCAAGCGTCCTACACGCTGACACTCAGCGCCAATGCGACGACGATTGAAGACCGTCGAAATGATGGGAATGGAACCGACCAGCTCACATCCATCGAGTTCCTGGATTTCGACACCGATTTCGGTGACGGCGCATTCAACTTGCGCGTATTTGGAGGAACCGCCGGTCTGGACGCCGACGATTTCGAAAGCTTCATCGAGCTTTACATCGCCTATTTCAACCGCGCTCCCGACGCCGTTGGCTTGAACTTCTGGGGCACCGCGTTTGCCAATGGCACCTCTCTGGAACAGATGGCAACGCTGTTTGTGGGCCAGCCCGAGACGGCGGCGGCCTATCCCGAAGGTACGCCAACGCTGGAATTTGTGACGACAGTCTACAACAACGTCCTTGGCCGCACGCCTGATGAGCAAGGTCTGACATTCTGGACCAATGCGCTCGATTCGGGCGCGCGCACCCGTGACGTGTTCATCCTCGAAGTCCTCAAAGGTGCGAAAACGCCCCTCGACTCGAGCTTCGGACAAGAGCTGATTGCGCTGCAGCAATCAGATCAGGCGTATCTTGAGAACAAGATCGATATCGGAGCGTATTTCGCCGTGCATAAAGGCATGTCGGATGTGGACAACGCCTCTGCCGCGATGGCTGTCTTCGACGGTTCGCAATCGAGCATCAATTCCGCCGTTTCAACGATTGATGGGTTCTACAACGCAGCTCTGAATGCCAATACAGGCGAATTCCTGATGCCACTGATCGGTGTACTGGAAGACCCGTTTGCGTAAGGTGGAAACTGCACAAAAAAAGGCGCGCCCGGAGGCGCACCTTTGCACTGCGTTGAACTTGAATTAATTCACCGCAGTAAACTCAATCCGCCTATTGCGTGCCCGGTTCGCCGGTGTGTTATTGTCAACGACTGGGCGGCTTTCGCCATAACCCACGGCGGTCAGGCGATCCGACTGAATGCCCCGATCCGTAAGCCAGTGAACAACGGATTCAGCGCGACGCTCGCTGATCGACTGGTTTTGGCTTTCACTACCGACCGAGTCTGTGTGGCCCGCAATCTCAAGCCGGAAGTCGGGGCAACGATCCACGATATCAAACAGGTTCTCGAGCAACGGGATACTCTTGTTATCGAGCCTCGTGCTGCCTGACGCAAAGAAGATGTTGCCGGTCTTTGACAGGATCTCGAAACGTCCGAGGCATGCTTCGGCTGACATATCGCCTTGTGTCTCCAAAGCCACTGACGCTGGCAACAGAGTTGCCTGAGCAGGCAGATCAGGCGGCGTGCCTGGCTGCGCGCGGTCGAACACGAAGTTGAAGCTCACGACACCAATCGGCGTGATATCCACATTCGCCGCTTCCTGCAGCTTCATGCGGCCTTCCTCGAGGTCGAGCTCTTCCAAAGTGAACGCGATTGGCGTGATCGAAGACACCACCACGCGGTCATTGTCGATCAGGGTCACGGCTACATCTGTTGACTTTTCCAACGTCACACCACGCAGGGTAAATGTGAACGGAAGGTCGATCTCTTTACGACGTGTGATGTGCAGATCGGTCAACTGTGACGGATCAAGCTGTGCTGTGATGATCGCCTCGGGGTAGCGGAAGGTTTCGAAAAACAGGAACCGCATGCGCACGTTGCGCAGGTCGACTTTTGTATCAACCGAGTCCAACAGAACCCGCACTTGCGCCTGACCAGAGTCATTAATCAGGCCGGAAAGTGTGGCAAAAGAGCTTGTTTCCGCAATTTTTGACTTCTTTACAGACAAAAACCGCAATTCGGACGCGTCAGCATCCATATTCCATCCATACTCAAAGGGATCAGCGCTTTGCGCAGTTGCAGGCGGCGTTGACCACACTAAAACTGCAGCAAGCAGAACAACAAAACGAAGGGCGAACGCTTTCATAATCACCTCGCAAAATAATTTCTGGGTCCAGGTGGCGCTTGGTGACAAGCCCACGAAACTCTGTCAAGTTTACCAGACGTGATGCAGGTTTGACTAGGATTACTGAAAGATTCATCTTAAAATTATGTTTCAGACGCGTCTACATTCCGATTGGTCAATATCGATGAGGTCATTTGTGATCAATTTCGTCACCGCTATTTCAGCGCGTGCTCAATTCTTGGCAAGCATGTTCGCCCTTTCTCTGATGTTCATGGCGACAACGGCGATGGCACAACAGCGCATCGCGCTGGTAATTGGCAATTCCAACTACGGCTTTGTGACGTCGCTCGATAACCCAGAGCGCGATGCGCGGCTGATCGCTGCGTCACTGGAGGAAACTGATTTTGACGTGACGTTGCTCATCGACGCGAACCAGGCAGAGATGAACCGCGCATTGTCGGAGTTCGGCCGAAGTCTGCGCGAAGGCGGGTCGGAAACAACTGGTCTTTTCTATTATGCGGGCCACGGAGTTCAGAGTTTTGGCAGCAACTATCTTTTGCCGGTTGACGTGTCGCTGACTGATGCCGCTGACCTTGATCTTGAAAGCGTCGAAGCCCAATCCGTTTTGCGTCAGATGGCGTCCGCCCGGAATCGCAGCAATTTTGTTATCCTGGATGCCTGTCGGAATAACCCATTTTCCGATATCCCCGATTTTGACGATCCGGGCTTGGCCGAAATGAAAGCGCCAACCGGAACGTTCCTGTCTTACGCGACAGCCCCGGGCGACGTGGCGGTCGATGGTATCGGCGAAAACAGCCCATTCACATTGGCTTTGGCAAAGGAAATGCTCACGCCGGGCGCGCCAGTAGAACAGGTTTTCAAACAGGTGCGAGTGTCAGTTCTCGAACAGACAAATGGCATGCAAACGCCATGGGACACGTCATCGCTGACAAGCAATTTCGTTTTCGCGAGCGCGCCGGTTGAAAGCGCCGAGGAAATAGCGGAACGGCAACTTTGGGAATCCGTGCAAGCCACTAGGGACCCGGTGCAGATCATGTTGTTCTTGCGCGGCTACCCGGACAGCAAACATGCGGAGGATGCACGAGCTCTGTTGTCGGAAGTCATAGAACTCGAACTTGAAACGCCAACGCCGGCGGCCCCTGAACCGGTTGCCGAAGGCCCCTCTGCCGAAGAGCAGGCGCTGTTTGAGGCCGCGCAAGCCAACCCGACCGTCGGGGCGTATGAAAAGTACCTCGAAGCCTTTCCACACGGGACATTTGCGGAGTTCGCCAGCCAGGAAATCGAGGCGTTGTCGACCAAGACGGGTACCGACCCGGTAGCCGAGGGCATTCCCGAGGATGTGGTCGAAGATGTTGAGGTCTCCTCACTCACGCGCTCCGCTGAACCACCGCAGGAGTTGCGTTACGACCTGCCGCTTGTTGCGCCTGGATCAGTTATTGATGGTGTCCCTCTGTCAGAAATCACCACGCTGTCACCCGAATTCCCGCCGGTCGAAGGCTTGCCCGAGGAATTCTGGGCCGAAGTCACATGCGCCAGTTGTCACCAATGGAACCAAGAACGTTTGTGCGCGCAATCAAACGTGTATCTTACTCTGAGCGGTCAGAAATCTCTTGAAAAGCTGCACCCTTTCTCTGGGGTTCTGAAGCGCAATCTCCGGGCCTGGGCCGCAGGTGGATGCCAGTAAAGCCTGAACTTCTCAGCTGAACAACCGTCCCCCAATTGCCGGCTTGTGCACGACACTAGACAGTTGGCACAGATGCCAGGCCAGTGCCTGATTGCTGGTGACGACGGGTTTTCCCGTCACGCGCTCGATTTCAACAATCGTGTCAAGCGTGCGCAGATTTGTACACGACAGAATGACCGCGTCACTCTCTGACGCCCGAGCCACGTCAATTGCCGCTTCGACAATCCGGGATCGCGGAATGCGCACGACGCGAACCTCAACCTCTTCATTGAAATTGATCGCATTACTGACATGGATGTCGTGCCGTTCCAGCGCATCTGACAATCGCAGTGCCACCTCGGGCACGTAAGGGCTGACCAACGCTGGCCGCGAGACACCAAGCGCACGGCACGCCGCAACGATGGCAGTCAGCGGTTCTGTCACGGCAGGTGTGTCAGCGCCATCTTGGATCAGACGATGCACCCGCGCGGCACCCAGCTCTGCACTGGCGGATGTGCACCCATACCCGACCGCCGAAAACACAGCCCCACGCGGCAGCCGCGCCGCCGCTTCGGTCAACGCGGTTTCCATGCTGCGCAGACTTTCGCGTGACACGGTGTCGGGCGATGGAACGCGGGTGACCAGATATTCCAATTCGGGTGGCATTAACCGACGAAACTCCACCTCCAGCGTTTCGTCCGCTTGCAAAACCACCAAGCCGACTTGCTTTGGCCTGCCCTCGGGGATGTAGTCGTTTCCCAACATCAAATGACCCGGATGGGCTTGGACTGTGGTGTCGACAAGAATTCCGCACCGTGCTCGCGAATGAGGATATTCTCCTCATGCACCATGATCTTACCCTCGCCGGTCTCAACCGACGGCTCAAGCGTCAGAACCATGCCCGGTTTCAGCACGGTATGATCTGCGGGAATGATCGATGGCCATTCCGTCAGTTGCATACCAAGGCCATGCCCCAATCTGCCGGCATCCATCACGGCCCCACCCGGATTGACGACGGCGTTCATCGCATGAAACAGGTCCGCAATCACGGCACCGGGTTTCGCAATTTCGAATGCGGCCATCACAGCGTCAACCAAACGCGCATGGCAATCCACAACGACAGGCGAAGCGGCACCAACGCTGTAGTTGCGATCAAAATCGCAGAAATAGCCGTCCCACACCAACCCAGTGTCGAGCATCAACACATCGCCATGTTCGAGCGGTGCGTCGGTCGCTGGCGAGATAACATCGATGTAACCGCCATTTGCCGCTGCGCCAGCAAGGTAAGGCACCGTGTCCGCTCCTTCCTCAAGGCACAGGCGCTGGAAGGCACGGAACACCTCTGACAGCGGCGTTCCAAGCGCAGCAATTTCCGGCACACGGTCAAAGGCGCGGTTACCAATCCCGACGGCATGTCTGATCTTGTCGATCTCAGCCTCGGATTTGCACAACCGCAACCTCCGTGTGACATCGGCGTCGCCAACCAATTGTCGGGGGGCCAAGTGCTGCTCCAAACGGCGCAAATCGGCCAAGGGCATGCGCACGTGGCTTTCCATCCGGTCAGCGATGCCGATCCGTCCTTTGGCCGGTGTGACTTCTCGTAGTGTTGCCGTCAGAAGGCCGATCCCGTCATCGTCATAATCCGGTGCGCTCCAGCTTTGAATGTCGTCGATCCATGTCTGCGCCATAAGCGGCACGCCGATTGATGGGATCACTGCAAACGGTTTTTTACCAATTGGTAAAATCACAAACCATGGCCGCGTTGGGCTTTCCCAAAACCGCGTCAAAAACCCAGTGTAGTAGCGAATTTCCGGCTCGGTTGTGAGCAGCAACGCATCCAGCCCGGCCTCTGCCATCAACCTATGTGCGGCTTGCGTTCGCGCCGCATACTCCGCCCCCGGAAAACCGCGCGGCGGGGTCGTCACGCCTCTGGGCCTTCGCTCAGTATGACGAGCACGCGTGAGCTTTCGGAGACGCCAAACGCCTCCCCGGCATCGCCCAGCGCGAGCAGACCCGACAGACCTCCTGCCCCCGAAGGCGTTGTTGGGAGCCCGGCCTCGCCGCTGGCCGCACATCCGGCGGCACCTTCGGCTTCTGAAATCAGCTGAAATCCATCCGCATCCCGCGCCAGGGATTTCAACGCGATCAACGATGGTTCCTTGCAATCGAGCCGTCCCATGTCAGAGCTAGGACCTTCGGAAATCACAGATCCGCCTGCCTGAACCGAAGCATAAAGCGCGGGCGCAACCTTTGGTTCGACCACGATGATCCGCGGCCCCTGCCCCCAGGCGTGCCGCGCATAGGCGGCACAAGCGGCGGCGAGACCACCGACACCGGCTTGTAGAAAGATGTGCGTCGGCACCTCGAACATCTGATCAACGGCTTCTTGCATCAGAACCAGATAGCCTTCCATCAGTGTCCACGGACGATCCACGTACCCGGGCCAAGAGCTATCCGACAAGAGGGCCCAGCCTTTGTCCTCTGCCGCTTTTGCCGCGCCTGCCATTGCCTCTTCGTAAATTGCGCCTTCGCGCACCACTTCGGCCCCGAAGGACCTGAGCCGGTCGGCAAAGCTCTCTGGTACTGTATCGGCAAGGTAGATCACAGCACGCGCGCCAAAGGCCTGCGCTCCTGCTGCAACAGACATGCCATGGTTTCCCGCACTCGCAGTGACATATGTCTGGCCCGCTGCCTGCCCTTTTTCGGCATCCCGAGCGATCACATACGCTGCGCCCAGCGCTTTGAAGCTGCCCAGGCCCATTCGTGCACGCTCATCCTTGATCCAAACTTCAGCGACTTCCGCGCGCTGTGCCAAATCCGGCGATGCAACCAGCGGCGTCGGCGCAGCCGCAGGGCATCGCGTAAGCAAACCCGCGGGCCGCGCCGCGTCGATGCTTGTGTCTGGGATGTCTGCAATCGCGCTTTGAATTGCGGCCTGCTGCTCGGCTGTTTTGATGAAAAAAGTCATATTGCCTTATAGCAAGTTCCGCGCTGAGTGGTGGCTGGTTTCCAGATCATCTCAACCGGATCGCGACATTCTTGGTTTGCACGTAGTTCCAAAGCGCCTCGCGCCCCTTTTCGCGGCCATACCCGGATTTGCCGTATCCACCGAAAGGCGTTTCGACCCCGCCTGCGTACCATTCGTTCACAAAGACCTGCCCGGCACGGATATGCCGCGCGGCATTGGTGGCGCGGTCAAGGTCGCGTGTGAAGACACCACCCACCAGCCCGTAATCGGTCCCATTGGAGATTTCGAGCGCTTGCGCCTCGTCACTGAATTTCAGCACAGAGACCACCGGGCCAAAAACTTCTTCCTGCGCAATCGCCATGTCGGGTTGCACATCGGTGAGGACCGTAGGCTCAAGAAATGCGCCCGGGATATTCAGCTTGCGACCACCAGCCGCGACCGTCGCCCCGGCCGCAACCGCATCCGAAACCATCCCCGCCGCACGGTCGCGCTGCGCCTCTGAAACCATGGCCCCCATTGTCGGCCCAAATTCTGGCTGATCGATCCCCGGCCCCACTTTGAGCGACTTGGCAACGCCCGCCATGCGTTCCACCAGTTCGTCGTGAACGCTTTCATGTGCAATCACGCGGCTCATGGCTGAACAGACCTGGCCTGCGTTAAAGAAAATGCCCCAGCGCACATCGTTCTCAAAAGCCTCCAGATCGGCATCGTCGTGTACAATCGCAGCGGATTTACCGCCCAGCTCAAGCACGCAAGGCACCACGTTTTGTGCAGCCGCTGCCGCGATATTGATGCCGGTTTTGACCGAGCCGGTAAAGACGATTTGATTGACATGTGGATGCCCAGATAACGCGGCACCGGCCTCGTGACCCAAGCCGCAGAGGATGTTCACCGCGCCATTCGGCAAACCCACAGCCTCGGCAGCATGGGCAAACCACGCATTGGTCAAAGGCGTCAGCTCGGGCGTTTTGATGACACAGGTGTTGCCCGTCGCAAGCGCCGCGGACAACGACCGGGCTGTCATCTCAAGCGGGTAATTCCACGGGATGATCTGCGCCGATACGCCGAACGGTTCGTAGGTCGTGAAATCGAAATAGGACTTGCCCAAAGGAATGGAGCGGCCTTCGACGGTTTCGGCCTGATTGCCGTAGTATTCAAAGTAACGCGCAGCGCCCAAAACCTCGGTTCGAGCTTCCCAAAGCGGCTTGCCCTGCTCGAGGGTCAACACAGGCGCAATATCGTCAACATGGTCAGCGATGTACCGGCCCATGGCCTGCACCAAACGGCCCCGCTCGACCGGGCGCATATCCGTCAGAACACCGGACAGATGTACGCGGCGCGCGGCGGCGACAGCGCGGTCCACATCCGCAGCATCAGCCAAGGCATGTTCGGCGAGGCGTTCGCCATTGCCGGGGTTGAACACGTCAATGCGCCCAGCGCCCCCGTCGACCCATGCCCCGTCGATGTAATTCTGCCAGTATGGTTTTACGTCAGTCATCTATTTGCTCGATCCAGATTGAACGTTTGCGTGCGCGAACCCGGTGAACGGGTTTGTCACGGCAACTGTAAGTCGCGAAAGGTCAGCGAAGCGCAGTCATCTCACGTCAGTTTTGGCCTGTTTGCGTCAAAATCCGCCGCTATCCCGGTTATTCGGAACAAGCTTGACGTGATTTGCAAACGTAGATCAAACATCGGGCCACTGCAGGTGGTGCAAGCAAGGAAAGAGACGACGGATGACTTTGCCCAAAACAATGCATGCCATGGTGACAATGGGCCATGGCGGTTTTGACCAGATGGTTTGGCACGACGACTGGCCGCGCCCGGACCCTGCTGAGGGTGAGGTTCTGATCCGGGTGAAAGCGTGCGGGTTGAACAACACCGACGTGAACACGCGGGTTGGATGGTATTCGAAAGCGGTCAGCGCCGCGACGTCTGGCGATGGCTTTGATACGGTCAACGAAGAGGACCCAACCTGGGGTGCCGCCCCCATCGCCTTCCCCCGCATTCAGGGCGCTGATGTCTGTGGTGAGATTGTTGCTGTTGGCAGCGGTGTGTCCGACGCGCGCATAGGTGAGCGCGTTATCACGGACAACTGGATTCGTGACCCGAAAGACCCCGAGAACAAATCGAAATCCGGGTATTTTGGATCGGAGCGTGACGGCGGTTTTGCCGAATACACCACAATTCCGGCGACCAATGCGATTGCGGTTCATTCCGATTTCTCGGACGCGGAACTGGCCACGTTTAGCTGCTCTTATTCCACGGCCGAAGGCATGCTCACGCGTGCAAAGGTGACGGCGGCTGACACGGTCCTTGTTCCCGGCGCATCGGGTGGCGTCGGCGGGGCTTTGGTGCAATTGGCGAAGCGGCGCGGTGCGCGGGTCATCGCCTTGGCGTCAGAACCGAAACATGCGGATGTCACGGCTTTGGGCGCGGATATGGTTTTGCCGCGTGCGCCCGAAAACCTGCGCGCGGCACTGGGCGATGAAAAAATCACGGTCGTGGCAGACGTCGTTGGTGGGCCGTACTGGCCAACCCTGATCGATATTCTGGAGCGGGGTGGCACCTACACCTGCTCTGGCGCGATCGCAGGTCCAATGGTCGAGTTGGATTTGCGCACCTTCTATCTGCGCGACCTGACTTTCACCGGCTCAACCGTCATTCCACCCGAAGTGACCGAAGCACTGGTGCGCTATATCGAGGCCAAAGAGATAAGGCCCGCGCTAGCCGCAACCTATCCGCTGTCAGAGCTTCACGCGGCGCAACAGGCGTTTATCGACAAAAAGCACACCGGCAACATCGTTGTGACGCCCTAAAACTCAGTGGCGGTGCTGATCAAAGCGCCGCCTAACCCGCTTCCACCTCGTTTGGACCAACCCGATCCACGACAAAGATCATGGCCTTGAGCAGGTCACGGTCCTCGACCGTCAGATCGCGGGACGTCGCAAGACTAACGATGCGTGCGCGCTCTTCGGGCCATCTGTCAAAGAATTCGTTCAAATCCTCAAACCCCTTTTCGAATGTCATTCACGCGTTTCCTTATCTTCCCAATCCTTGCATCCTAATCCCCAACTATCGTGCCCCAAGCGTGAAAACAGTGTGAACGCCTTGGCGGAAATCTGCCCGGGTGCTAGCGTTGACGTAACGGGAGCCATCTATGCGGATTTGCTTGGAAATCAGTCTGTTCGGAACCTGCTCAGTACGGCTGGCGGGCGACAAGACAATTGAAGTGCGCGGTGGCAAACACAGAGCCTTGATCTGCATTCTGGCCACGGCACCTTTGGGTCGTCGTACCCGGACGTATCTGCAAAACACGCTGTGGGGCTATTCAGGCTATGAGAGTGGCCACCAGAACCTGCGGCGCGCGCTGGCCGATTTGCGCAAGATTTTTGGAGAAGACTTCGACACGTTCTTTCACACGACCAATTCGGACGTGGAGTTAGACCTCGAACATGTGAAGTTTGTGGGCGACGTGAATGCCGGTTTGTTTCTAGAAGACCTGAACGTTGCGCAGAAGGATTTTCAGGATTGGGTCGCCTCGATCCGCTCTAACCCGGCGCAGATTGCGGCCCTGCATCGGTCGCCAGCGGCAAGTTCTATCCGTCGCCCTCGCCCACGCGTGGTTGTCTTGCCTTTGGCTTACCTTGGTGACGAGCCATTACTGCGCGCGCTCGCCGATTGGATCGGCGGGCAGTCCTGCCGCATCCTGTCTCGATCACGATTGCTTAGTGTGATCTCTCACCTCTCCGGTCGCGCGATGGCGCAGAGCCCAATCATCATCTCGGATGTTCGACAGGTCTTGGATGTGGACTATATCGCCACCGGGTCCATCCGTCGGTCCGGCAGCGGCGTGACCTGTGACATTGATTTCATCGCTGCCGAAAGCGGTCAGATCCTGTGGTCGCGCGAGCTGCACCTGGATGATCCAAATGACGTCAATACACTGAACGAGTCGCTGAACGCGATCGCCTATTCCATCGCTCGCTCCATCGCGCATTCAGCCGTGGCCGCTGTTCAGGCGCAACAGATGAAGGATGTGGAGGATCACAACCTGACGATTGCCGGTGCCACCCTGATGCACCGCCGGACGATGCGGGATTTCCTGCAGTCGCGGGATTACCTGACCGAAGCGACGACCCGGATGAAAGGCACGGCTGAACCGCTGACTTGGCTGGGCAAATGGTATGTGCTGAACGTGATGAAGGGCTATTCGCTGGACCGCGAACGGGATGCCCGCAAGGCGGTCGAATGCTGCGCGCAAGCCCTCGACATCGACCCGGAGTCCAGCCTTGCCCTGACCATCGACGGGTTTGTGCACACGATCCTCGACCACGATGTCAGCACGGCCGAAAACCGGTTTGACACAGCCTTGCAGATCAACCCAAGCGAAAGTCTGGCGTGGCTGCTGAAAGGATCGCTGAAAGCCTTTACAGATGAGGGCGATCTGGCGGTTGAGGCCACCAAGCGCGCACGGAGCCTGTCGCCGATTGATCCGTTTGGTTACTACTATGACAGCCTCGCCAGCACAGCGCATCTGGCAGCGGACAATTACGAAGCCGCGCTTGATTATGCAGACAGGTCGCTTGCGGTAAATGACCGGCACCTGTCGACGCATCGCGCAAAGATCACGGCGCTGTTCTGCCTCGACCGGCTGGACGAAGCGCGCGACGCGGCGACCCATCTCAAAAAACATTTTCCGACCTTCAGCCTTGACCAGTATCGCAGCAGCCACCCGGCAACCGACTACAAACTCGGGCGGGTGGCGATCAAGGCACTGGCGGCATCGGGGATCGACTAAGCACATAGCATCAGGGAAGACTTCATGGCTCAGTACGGCGGAATTGGCGGCATCGGTGGCATTGGCGGGATCGGTGGGATCGGGGGCATCGGCGGCATTGGAGGGATCGGCGGCATCGGCGGGATCGGTGGCTATACCGGCCTTGGCGGTTTCCTTGGTGCCGAAGACACCGGTGGCTACGACGGGACCACAACTTACGGGTTGCAGATCACCGCCGAAGGGTTGGCGCATCTAAATGACAATGCCCCGGCGGCACCCGGCACCTCCTTGGCCTACAACGACACGGCCAACAACGAACGTTGGGCCAGCTGGGTGCGCGGGTCACTTTACCTGTCGGAATTTTTGTCAAGGATTGGCTATGCACCCGCCCCGGGAGCCGAAAAGGCGATAACCATCACCTTTGGCAACCGCGATCTGATGAAGACGCATTTGCCCAGCAATGCGCTGTTGGCTGAACAATGCCAATTCGTGCGCGACTACGCCGATTTGCGCGCCGATCGAACCGCTGAGATCACGTCGCAGCTTGGGTTCCCCACACCCTATTTTGGCATGATCCTTGGCATGCATCTTGGCCAGCACAAGAACACGTTCGAACTGATCACAGTAACACAGGTTATGGCAGCGCATGTCGCGATGATCGTCAAACATGCACTCGCCGTGCGCCGCCCGGATCAGATCGACGGGCGCATCCTGCCGATGATCCCGACACCGGGGCACGGCAGCTTCCCGTCTGCCCACGCGACCGAAGCTTATGCGGTGGCCACCGTGCTCAGCAAGCTGGCCGAGGATTGGGGCGGATTCCAGGATTTGGAGGCACGCATCAGAATGATCCGCAGTCTGGCGGAGCGGATTACCGTCAATCGAACCGTCGCGGGCGTGCATTACCCCATCGACAGTTGGGCCGGGGCAAGCCTTGGTACCGCATTGGGACAGGTCATTCTGAACATGTGCGGCGCTGACGGCGTTCGGGTTGAGGAGTTGAGCTACACCCCCGGAAATGTCGATTTTAACGACTACGACTTTGTCAACAACCGCGAGGCTGCCGGCGTTCTTGAATGCGGTGCTGTTGGTGTCGACGAAACGCCTCATTTCAGCTGGCTTTGGGACCGCGCGCTCAAAGATACGCAGGCGGTGTGATCCATGCCGCCCCTGCCACCGCAAGACGCGGAGACCCGGATTGACCAATATACCGGCCCTTACGA
>CAZCOX010000015.1:0-8618 GCA_964500115.1 uncultured Rhodobacterales bacterium | reverse complement strand
GCGGCGCAATGCGCGCAGGCGGGGGGCGATATTGCCCCGCGGTTTCGGGTC
This sequence comes from uncultured Rhodobacterales bacterium, assembly GCA_964500115.1. Classification (GTDB taxonomy): domain Bacteria; phylum Pseudomonadota; class Alphaproteobacteria; order Rhodobacterales; family Rhodobacteraceae; genus Marivita. The sequence goes on along the minus strand of CAZCOX010000015.1, from coordinate 8,567 downwards.
AACTTCCCCGTTGTCGATGAGACTTGGGTGGCGGATTACGACCCCGAAGCAGACAACCCCGATTGGGTCATGCCGAAAACGCCGCCCAAAGCCATTATCGGGGTAATCGATGACGGGCTGCCCTTTGCCAACCGGGCCTTTCTGAACAGCGAGGGTCAATCGCGGGTCAGCTATTGCTGGCTACAATCCGGGATGGCGGCTGAACCGGCGCAAGTGCCGTTTGGGCGCGAATACACCAATGACGAGATCGACACGCTGCGGGCGGATTTCGGTCAAGACGAGCTTTCGCTCTATCGCCGGGCGAACGCCGTAAACCCGCGCGTTTTTGAACTGGGCAATGGCATGATGCGGCATGCCACACATGGCTCGCACGTTATGGGTCTCGCGGCGGGCAACGCATCGCTGTTCCCGGATCATCCCATGGGTGACGACATTCAGATCATCGCGGTGCAGCTGCCAAACACAATTGCCTGGGACACGTCAGGTTTTGGCAAAGAAATGTATATGTTGTCGGCCATTCATTATGTCTTTGAACGCGCAAGTCGCATCGCGCGCGCTTTTGACATGCCGGAACTGCCGCTAATCCTGAACTTCTCATACGGATGGAGTGCCGGTCGGCATGACGGCCATTCGGAAATGGAGATTGCCATCCAGGACCTACTGGATGCGCGCAAGACAATCCAACCGGTGTCAGAACTGGTCATGCCGACCGGCAATAATTTTTCCTCGGACATGCATGCGCGCTTTATCGATGACGATTTCGACGGTGATACGCTGTCGTTCGGGTGGCATTTGCAACCAGACGACCAAACCTCCAGCTATCTCGAGATGTGGCTGCCCGCGGATTTCGACCCCGAAGGGTATCGCATGACGCTGACGGGCCCACCCGGACTGGTCTTTGACGAAGACGCGACGCTTGATATTTCCGCAGAGGCGCAGGACGGCGGCGACCCACGGCGCTACCTGAATTTGGTTTCTGGCGGTCAGATCATCGGCCAGATGTCGGCAGATCGGCACCGCAATGACCGGTGGCGCGTGATGATTGCACTGATCCCGACGATTTATACCCGTGACGAGCCACGTCGCGCGCCGTCGGGAACGTATACAGTCACGCTCCATCGGACCGCGCAGGCGAACCGGCTGGCGGAGGCTGAGGGGATCAAGGTTTGGGTCCAGCGCGATGATGATCCTAGCGACCTCAAATCTCTCGGGCGGCAAAGCACGCTGACCAATCTGGCCAACGGTGACGCCGATGCAGGTCGACCGGGCAGTGTTTTGCAAACAATGACCCCAGCACTGACGCCGTTCTCGGGCTATGGCGCGCTGAACGCGGTTGCTTCGTCACCGCTGACCACCCGCGTTGCCGGGTTCACCGACCAAACACGCAGGGTGTCGTACTATTCCGGCTCTGGCGGGATACGGCGCAAACCGGATGGCAGCCTGTCGGTCTGGGGGGCGCATACGGATGTGATCGCGATTTCCGACGAAAGCGCGATGTTGCCGGGCATCTCGTCCACCGGCGTCTTGTCCGGCAGCCGCGCGCGGCTCATCGGGACCAGTTGTGCGGCCCCGAGCGTGGCGCGGTTGATGGCGCTCAACGCGGCGCGGGGTTTGCCAGTGTTCGACGGCATGGAAGCTGCGTTGCAACTGCCAGAGGTGGAAACAAAGGGTCGCGATCAAGCAGAGATCGAAAAGTTAAACCTGCAACACACCGCACGGGTTGGCCAACGCACAGCACCAGTGATTGTGAAACGGGGTTGAACCCAGCATCAGCTGCGGCGCAGAATGGAGCGTTCTATGACCCAGAATGATATCCCCTTCTGCGCCGGGCCTGATCCGGCCCCACGTGCCCCGCGATTCGAGATGCCTGCCAACGCCTGCGACACGCATTTCCATATCTTCCCGGCCAATTCTGACCACATGCTGACGCCCCGACGCAGCTATACTCCGCCCGAAGCCAGTCTGGCGATGTACAACCACCTTGCGCAGACCCTTTGCACAACACGCGGCGTTCTGGTCCAGCCCAGCGTCTATGCCGAGGACAACAGCGCATTGGTCGCTGCCGTATCCGCCGAACCCGATCGGTTTCGCGGGGTGGTGACAGTGACAAACGCGGTGACCGACCACGAATTGGCGGAGTATCACGACGCAGGCATTCGCGGCGTTCGCGTCAATATCGTTGACAGCGGCGGTATGCCATTTCCCGACCTGGACGCGGCCTGGGCCTTTACCAGCCGAATTGCAGGCATGGGCTGGCATATCGAATTGCTCGCGCATGTGGAGCAGATGGATGACATAGACACTGCCCTTTCCAAGTCGCACGTGCCCGTCATCTTTGGGCATCTGGGCTACACCAAAACGTCGAAAGGCTTGGATGACCCGGGTTTCCAACGGTTTCTTGGTGCGCTGCGCGAGGGGCGGTGTTGGGTCAAACTGACCGGCACCTATCGCATCACCGGCGCAGAAAAACCGCCCTATGGTGACGTTGTGCCAATGGCGCAAGCCTTGCTCGATGCGAACCCGGATCGGATGGTTTGGGGGTCTGACTGGCCACACCCACGGCACACAGGCTTCATGCCGAATGACGGCGATTTGTTGAACCAACTGGCGGACTGGGGCGCAGACGCAGCACTTCGCCGGCGTATTCTGGTGACCAACCCCGAAAGGTTCTACGGCTTCTGATGCCATAGAAAAATGCGATAGCGCACATAAGAAAGCATCGTTTTTTCAATTGGCCGTATTGCATCAAACTGGCGGAACCGACGAGGAGCCTGCCATGAAACTGTCTTTCTTCACCATGCCAATCCACCCGGTCGACAAACCGGTTGGCCAAAGCCTGCGCGAAGATCGCGAAGCGTTTATCCTTGCTGATCAACTTGGCTATGCCGAGGCCTATTGCGGCGAGCACTCGACAGATCAGGCGGAGATCATCACCTCAACCGTCGCTTTCCTCGCCAGCCTCGCCTACGAGACAAAAAACATCCGGCTTGGCACAGGCACGATTAATTTGCCGAACTCGCACCCTGCGCGCGTCGCCGCCGAAGTGGCGATGCTGGATCACATGCTTGAAGGACGGCTCAATATGGGCATCTCGCCCGGCGGGTTGATGAGTGATGCAGAGATCTTTGGCAACCTCCGGAAAGATCGCAACGCCATGTTCCTTGAGTGCATTAATATGGTGCTCGACCTGTGGTCGGGGGAACCGCCGTACAACCTGAAAGGTGACTATTGGGACTTGACGACCGAGAACACCAAGATCCTCGAAATCGGTCAGGGGGCTGTCATGAAGCCCTATCAAGATCCGCATCCGCCCATTGTCGGCACGGCAGTCGCGCCCTTTTCCAAAGGCGTCACAGCGATGGCCGCACGGGGATGGCAGCCGATCTCTGGCAACTTCCTTTTGCCAAAATGGGCGGCGACCCATTGGCCCAACTATGTTGAAGGGTGCCAGCAAGGTGGCATCACACCGTCCTACGAGGATTGGCGTGTGGCCAAAAACATCTGTGTTGCCAAAGACGCCGAAACCGCGCGCGCCTATGCGCGCGATCCCGGCAGCCCGTACGTGCTCTACTACTCGCAACTGTTAACCAAGATGCGTGCAGGCGGGCGCATGAACCTGTTCAAAGAAGATCAGAACATGCCTGACGAAGAGGTCACGCTGGACTACGTTCTTGATCGCCTTGTCATCCATGGTGATCCGTCATCAGTCACCGATCAGTTGCTCGCACTGCGCGAGGAGATGGGGCCGTGGCAGCATCTGGTTTATGCTGGCCACGATTGGACGGATTACGATCTGGGGCGTCAGTCAATGATCCTGATGGCCGAGGAAGTGATGCCAAAGCTGGAAGACGCGACCAAGTCGGAACCGGAGTGGAAAGCCGCTTAGCCTAAAGTTTGAAAGCTCAAATGTTCGCGCGAACCGCCGAAACCACTTCGCGCACGCGTTCCGCATTGTCCGTGGCGATCTGCCCGTCTGAATTCCAAAGTGAGTTTTCGAACCCGACCCGCAGCTTTCCGCCCTCTCGTGCGGCCTCCACAAGGCAGGCCGTTTCTTCTTTGCCAAAGGCGCAGAGCATCCAGTCGAATGTCATCTGCGACGGTGCTTTTACAAGTAGGTCGAGAAAGCGGTGCAGATTGGCCGGGTCGCTGACCTCGGTTCCGTCGTAGGTGCCCAGCACAAACTGCAACTGAAACAGTTCGCCTGGTATTTTGCCTGCGTCGGCGGCCTTTAAAAACTGTTCGACTTCACCCGGCGAGTAGAGAATGTGTTGGATGTGAACATTGTTCGCCAAAGACCAGGCATAGAAGTCTGTGGCGTCCGCCCAATCTGCCTCGCTCCGCACCATCTCGCGCATCGCGACCGACACAAATCGCGGCGTCAGCGCCCGCACCATCGCCTGCTGCACATCCGCGCCATAGCGATCAGCGGCTTCTGATGTGACTTGCAGATACATATCTGGCACGGCCTCTTTCAGTGCCTTCAGGACAGCGTGATACCGCTCTGCATCAAGCAAGTGGCGACCGGTATCATCCCGGATGTGGACGTGAATCCCGTCGGCACCTGCAGTCTGACATGCAATGGCCGTCTGAACCGTTTCGGCCTGGGTCAGCGGGATTGCCGGGTGATCAGCCTTGCCACGCCGCGCGCCGTTGGGCGCGACCATGACATCTGGCAGCGGTGGGATGTCGGTCATTTGCTTTTTTTCAAACCGGGCAACGTCTTATGTGCGTGTTAAGGCATCGGAATATCGGTGGTGTGTTTCGGGATGTGATAACCCTTTTGCACTGCAGGACGTTCGACAATCCGCAGGTACCAGTCGCGCACATTCGGATAGTCGTTCAGATCAATCTCTTGCCAATCATGCCGCGCGATCCAAGGGAACATGGACATATCCGCAATTGTGTAATGACCTTGGCCTTCGCCGACCACGTAGTCGCGGCCTTCAAGGCGGGTGTTGAGCACATTATAAAGACGCCGCCCCTCTTTCGAATAGCGCTCTTCGCTATAGTCCGACTTGCCCTTATTGTATTTTACGAAGTGGTGCACCTGCCCCAGCATCGGGCCAAGACCGCCCATCTGCCACATGAGCCATTCGACCATACGCCAGTACTCTTCGCCCTCAGCCGTGAACTGGTTGTGCTTGTTGGCGAGGTACAACATGATCGCGCCCGTCTCCATCAGCGACATGCCATTGTCCTGATCGACAATTGCCGGAATACGATTGTTCGGCGCGATTTTCAGGAAGTCAGGATCGAACTGTTCGTCCTTTGAGATATCAATCGGATGCACAGTGTACGGCACGCCCAGTTCTTCGAGCAGGATCGTGACCTTGCGGCCATTGGGTGTCGTCCACGTGTAAAGATCGATCATGTTTTGTGTTCCTTGGTCTTCGGTTGAACCGGTGGCTCTGTGTTCGTGCTCGACCTTAGCGCGCGAAACCGATTCAACAAGGGCATTTGGATGTCGTTCACGAAGTATTTTGGTCAACCAATCTGGCAGCTACTGATTTTGCTCCAATGGAAGAGAAACTCAAATAGTGGCAGCAAATTTCGTCTATACACAGCAGAAATAAGCGACTAGATTGCATCAATCGACTCGACAATCCATTCAAAATGGTTGACCATTAACCGCTAGACTTGAGCAAGTTGAGGAACCGCATGACAGCTGACAGCCCGCAGTGGAGAGCCGCAAGAACATCGCCCATAATGCCGGTCCCGGAAGACATGAAAGCATGGGTGCTCGGGGATCCGGACGAGTTAAAGCTGACACGAAAACCGGTGCCCGCGCCGGGCAAAGCCGAAGCCCTTGTTCGGATTGATGCGGTTGCCATCTGCGCGACAGACCTGGAGATCATGACCTACGGCACCCCTGCCCTGATTGAAGGTGGCGCGCCTTTCAACAAGAATTTTACACCGGGCCATGAATACATGGGCACAATCGCGGCACTCGGCCCGGGCGTGGATGAGTTTGAAATTGGCGACCGCGTAACGGTTGAAATCCACGCAGGATGCGGGCAATGCAAACGTTGCCGCATGGGTATGTACACGTCCTGCCACAACTACGGTAAAAACTACGGCGACGTCGATAAAGGCCACCGCGCCAATGGGTTCACGACCGACGGCGGCTTTGCCGAATACGCGGTGAACAACGTCAACACGATGATCAAGGTACCGGACGAGATGTCCGACGAAGAAGCGACGCTTGTCGTGACCGCAGGCACATCGATGTACGGACTTACAGAACTGGGCGGTTTGGTCGCCGGGGAAAGCGTCGTCGTGATCGGGCCCGGGCCGATTGGCCTGCTCGCCGTGGCCGTGGCCAAATCGCTCGGGGCGTCGCCGGTTATCCTTGTTGGCACACGCGAAAACCGGAACGAGATTGGCCGCCAGCTGGGCGCGGACGTGACTATTGATGCGCGCAAGGAAGACGTGGTTGCACGCGTGATGGAACTGACGGGCAAAGGTTCTGATTATGTGGTTGATTGCGCGGGTAACGAAACCACGACGAACCAGGCCGTGAAAATGACCAATCGCGGCGGGCGCATCTGCCTCGCGGCCTTCCCGAAAGAGCCGGTGAAATTCGATCTGGGCCACCTGGCTGTGAACAACATCTACCTCTACGGCATCCGTGGTGAAGGTCGCTCTGCGACCCATCGCGCCATGGCATTTATGGCCGAAAAACGCTTTGATGCGCGGCTTGTGCACACGCACACCTTCCCGATGGACGACCTCCCGACCGCACTGAAATATGCGCGCGAACGGATCGATGACGCCATCAAAGTGGTTGTATCGATGCGCGACCGCGCCAAAATCCAAGATGCCGCAGAATAAACGCAGGAACTCAATACTATGACCAAAGCCAAACGCGGCATTTACGCAGCCGCTGTCTCGCCTTTCAATGCTGACGGATCGCTGAACACCGATCTCCTGATCGGGTACTGCGAGCACCTTTTGACAGATGGCGGATGTGATGGCGTCGCCCCCACCGGCACAACCGGCGAAGGCACGTCCGTTCCCATGCGCGACCGCCTTGCCCTGCCCGCCGCATTTGCCGAGGCAGGTGTTGCAACAGATGCGGTGATCTTTGGCACAGGCGCACCGTCCGCCGAAGATTGCGTCGCGTTGACCAAAGCCGCCGTCGATGCCGGATACGTCAACGTGCTGGTGCTGCCGCCCTACTACTACAAGAACCCGTCGGATGACGGGCTGTTCAACTACTACGCAAACCTGGTCGAAAAGATCGGTTCTGACGCATTGCGCATCTACATGTATCACTTCCCGCAGATGTCTTCGGTGCCCTTGTCCACCGATCTTGTATTGCGCCTGCGCAAGGAATTTGGCGGTGTGATCTCAGGGTTGAAGGACAGCAGCGGCGATTTCGAACAATCCCGCGCATTTATCGAAGCCACCGGTGGGGTGTCCGAGGATTTCGACGTCTACCCATCTTCCGAGGCGATGCTCTGGGACGGGTTGTCCATCGGTTCCGCCGGGATCATTTCCGGGTCAACAAACGCCTTTGCCAACGGGGTTCAGGCCGCCAAGGCCGCACCTGAAGGGCCGGAACGCGATGCCGCCATGGAAGCGGTCAAAGCCGCTCGTTCGGTGGCCGCGAAATACCCGATGATGGCCGCGATGAAACAGATCGAAGCGTGGCGCAGCGGCAATGACACGTGGACACGGATGGCACCGCCCCTGACGCCATTGTCCGCCGACGTCGCCGCAGCCTTGCGCGCCGATCTGGAAGCGCTTGGCGCCATGGCAGCTTCCGAAACCGCAGCCTGAAACACTTGAGAGGGGGCCGACATGCCTGATGATCTGAAATCCGTATCGAACCACGTCGAACGCGCCACTGATCCTGCTGCCTTCGCGCATTGGCCCGAGGGTTTGTACGAAGAAATGCTGGGCAGTCTGGAAAACGGCTGTGTGGGTTCAACCCTTGTGTCGGAAACCGACCGCGTGCGCGTGTGGCATCTCATTATCCCCGTTGGCGAACGCGTTGGGTTTCACTGCCACGTAAACCGATATTTCTGGTCTGCCGTCGCCGCCGGCAAGGCACGCGGGTATTACTGCTCGGGCGAGATCAAAGACGTGGAGCATTATGTCGGCGAGACGAAGCATTATTACTACGGTGCGGGCGAATCCATGGTGCATTCGGTCGAAAACATCGGCGACACGCAACTGTCTTTTGTGACCGTTGAATTCCTTGATGGGCCGAATGAGCCATGGCCAATTCCAGACGACATGCGTCTGAAAGAACCGGCCTAAGTGCGATTGTCAGCGCGTTTTTCCGTTTGATCTTTCGTGTTCACGCCCGTCGTGGCCGGACTGAACAGCTCTGACCGGCGCGATGCGGTCTCAACGTATATCAGACCAGACCCAAAACGAATGGAGCCCCGAATGCCCGCCTATTGGCTCGCCCGTGCCCTGATCAACGACCCCGTCGCCTACAAGCGCTACACCGATCAAGTGCCGGCCATTATCGCCAAACACGGTGGCAAGGTGCTGGCGCGTGGCGGGAAGTTTCAGGTCATGGAAGGCCCGGAAAAGTTCAAACGCTTTGTCGTGAT
>CAZCOX010000014.1:0-23976 GCA_964500115.1 uncultured Rhodobacterales bacterium | reverse complement strand
GTCTGGTCATAGATCTTGTCGGCAGCCTCTGCGTGCCACTTGATGCAATGAATGGTTTCGGGAACGTCAATCAGCTCGCAATCGCGGATGGGTTTGCCGCTGTCGATACTTTCCATCACCGCCAATTCACGCCGGTTGCGGGTCAACAGCTTGCAGAGCCTGATCAAGACATCTTTGCGGGCATCCGGCTCCAGCTTGGACCACCGCCCCTGATCGAACGCCTCGCGCGCCTTTTGCACCGCCAGATCGACATCGCTGGCATCGGCTGTCGAGATCTGAGCGATCTCGTCCAAAGTTGCGGGATCGGTCGTTGCCATCATCGGCCCGTTGCCGCGTTGAAACTTGCCGTCGATGAACGGGCTGCGCGGCGGATCAAGCGCATCCGCGATGGCGCGATACTCGGCACGTGTCAGAAGATCGGTCATATCGAGACCCCCATGATGCTGGAAATGGCGGTGTTCATGGTGCGGATCACCTCGGCCAATTCGCGTTTGTCGTCTTTGTTCAGCGGTTGCAGCGGCTTGCGCGGTGGTCCGGCGTCGATACCGCGCAGGGTCAGCCCGTACTTGATGCACTGCACAAACTTGCCGCCCTGCTCCAACACGCGCATCAGTGGCAGCATCGCTGACATGATCGCGCGGCCCTTGGTGAAATTGCCCTCAACCGCGCAAGCCTCGTAGAGCGCGATATGCGCCTCGGGCGCAAAGTTTGACCCCGCACATACCCACGACCGTGCGCCCCAGGCAAAGAACTCCAACGCCTGATCATCCATCCCGCAGGACAGCGCGATATGCGGGTAGTCGCGGGCGAGCATATGCAACCGGTTGATGTCGCCAGAGCTTTCCTTGATCCCGCAGAAATTTGGACTGCGGCCCAAACGGTCGAGCGTTTCCTCGTCCATATTGACCGACATACGGCCCGGATAGTTGTAGAGCATGATCGGCAGGTTCGCCGCGCGATCGATTGCCAAGGCGTGCAACGCAATCTCTCGCCCCGTGGGGTAGGCGTATGGCGGCGTGGCGACCAGCAATGCGTCCGCGCCCGCTTCGACGGCGGCTTCTGCGAACATCACGCTGTCTTCGGTGCGGATGGCACCGGTGCCAACCACCAGCGGCACCCGGCCTTTGATCAGGCCTGCACACCGCGCCATCATGTCGAGCCGTTCTTCGGCGGTCTGTGCGTAGTATTCCCCCGTGGACCCTGCAACGATGATCCCGTGCACGCCCGCTGCTATCAGATGCTCCACCGTTTCGGACAGCGCCGCTTCGTTGAGCGTGAAATCCGCGTGGTATGGTGTCACCAACGGCGTGTAGATGCCTTCAAACTGCATTCCGACGGTCCTTTAATGAAACAACGTCAACCGGCAGAGGGTCGGGGCGGACAAAGCGCTCCATCCTGTCGCGGCTCAGGTCCCAGTGCTGCATGGTCAGGTCGATCACGAGCGCGCCCTCGCGCGCCTCAATCGCGGTGATCATAGCGTCATGCTGTTCGCTCGCCTTGGCCACCAACAGCGTTTCCGCAGGCGCCGCTGGCCGATAAAACGTCTGGCTCATCCGCGTGTGGTCGATCTGTAACCGTGCCAATGACGCAACCAGATACGGGTTGTGCGCCATCTCTCCGATAATCGCGTGGAACCTGTGATTGCACAACGCGGCTTCGCTCGCATTGGACGACATCGTCGCTTTTGTGAACTGTAATTGCGCGTCTTTCAGGCGGTCCACTTGCGCGGTTGTCCGGTTCTCGCAGGCCAGCCGCGCGATGTTGGCATAGACCATCGGGGCCGTTTGAAAAAACGTGCGCAACACGCCGATATCCATCGAGGCGACTTTGGCACCCCGGTTCTTGCTCACCTCGACATAACCCTCGCCCTGCAAGCGTTGCAGCACCTCGCGCAGCGGTGTGCGCGACATGCCATAGCGGTCTGCCATACCGGTTTCGTCCATGTCTTCGCCGGGCAGCAAGTCCATCGACAGGATGCGGCGCGTCAGATCGGCAAAACAGTCGTCTTTCGAGAATCGTGTCATTGCGGCTCCTCAGATTGTGCACATGTTGTACACAAATTTGAGTCGCGCAAGCGTCTTGTTGCGGCGAACTCTAAAAGTGCGTCGCGAACGGGTGGTATCGTGACCTAGGTTTTCGCCTTCCAGGCCTCAAAAAGCGTCAGCGTTTCCGGGTCTGTTGGCGGGTACAACCCACGGATCGACGCACCGTCCTTCACACGCTCCAGAACAAAGGCCTCAAACCGTTCCATCTCAACCGTCTCAGCCGCCAATTCGTCGGCAAGGTGGCGGGGGATCACCATGACGCCATCAGCATCCCCAAGCAGGATGTCACCGGGGTAAACCGCGACACCGCCACAAGAAATCGGCAGGCCGATGTCCACCGCATGGTGCTTCGTCAGGTTGGTTGGGGCAGAGGGTTTCGCCGCAAAAACCGGCATGTCCAGTTCCGCAGCGCCTTGCGCGTCCCGGACGCCACCATCGGTCACAACACCTGATACACCGCGCATCTGGCAGCGTGTCAGCAGGATCGACCCGGCAGAGGCGGCAGAGGCATCTTGCCGGCAGTCCATCACCAGTACAGCACCCTCCGGGCACTCTTCGACGGCCACGCGTTGCGGGTGGTCCGGTTCGCGAAAGGCATCAAGTGGGTCCGTATCAGGGCGCGCCGGAATGTGACGCAGCGTATAGGCGGGGCCGACCATGGCTTGCCCATCTGGCGCAAGCGGAGATACGCCCTGGATAAAGGCGTTGGAATATCCGCGCTTGAACAACAGCGTCGCAATCGTCGCTGTGCTGGCCTGTTTCAGTGTGGCCAGCGTGTCTGGCGACAGATGGATCGTGTCGGCAGGAGCAGGGTTGGGCATGGTCGATTTCTCTCTAAGCCGATGCGCGCATGTCGAACGCGGCCGGATCCACTTCAACCAGCGCGCCGCTGTACTGAACAACCTCACGTGACAGACCACAGGCCAGCGCGATACCGTCTTTGAGAGACAGGCCCGCCGCATGCCCCGCGAGGATACCCGCGTTAAAGCTGTCACCCGCCGCCGTCGTGTCGACCAAATCCGCAACCGGTGTCACGGGGACTTCACCGCGCGTAGGACCATCGGCAAAGTACACGGCTTGATCGCCGTTCTTGACGATGACTGTGATCGCCCCGGCGTTGGCATAACGCGTTGCCGTTGCTTCTGGTGAAGCGTCGAGAAACCATCCGGCTTCGTCCTCGAAAGACGGTAGAACCACATCGCTCACAGCAGCGCCTTGCATAATGGCCGATGTCATCTCATCCGCAGATGCCCAAAGTTTTGGCCGCAAGTTGGGGTCAAAGGCGATGGCTTTGCCCGCCGCTCTGGCATCCGCAAGCGCAGCCAGCAGAGTCGCACGCGCGCCCGGTTCAAGGATCGCCAGCGTGATCCCAGAGAAATAAATCAGGTCAGACGCGGCCATCGCCTGGGCCAGCAAGCCAGGATCATCCGCCAACGTGCGCGCCGCCGATTGCCCGCGCCAATAGGAAAAGCTGCGTTCACCGTTATTCAACGAAATCAGGTACAACCCGACGGTTTTGTCGGGCGACGTTCGCACAAAATCGGTGTTGATTCCGCTGTCGCGCATGCCGGCAACCATATCCTGCGAAATCGCGTCATCTCCGACGACGGTAAGGTACGAGACCGTCACCTCCGGCGCGCAACGCGCCAGATACCAGGCCGTGTTAAACGTGTCCCCGGCAAAGCCCATGCGGAATGCGCGCGGGGCCTCCATCGGGGCCAGTTCGGCCATACATTCGCCTATCGCGAGTACACGCATCGAACCCGCCGCCTTTAAAGGAAATCGTCGCGGCGCGGGGTAAAGCAATCGACCAGCATGCCCGGCTCAAGGCAGACGCAGCCATGGGTCAGATTCGACGGGATGACAAAGCTATCGCCCGGCCCAACCTCGCGCACCTCGTCGCCGAGCGTGAACCGGAATCGCCCGCTTTCCACGTAGGTCGATTGAACATGCGGGTGGTTGTGCGGATCTCCGACCGCACCTTCTGCATCAAAGCGGAAGGCAACGACCATCAGGTCGGGGTGATCCGACAGAACCTGCCGGGAAACGTGGTCGCCAGTGGAAACAACCGGATAGTCAGTCATGAAACGCTCCGTTTTACGAGAACAGCATACCGCCATTGATGTCGATATTGGTACCTGTCAGGAAAGCACTGTCGTCACAGGCAAGGAACAGCACAAGGTTGGCGGCATCATCCACATGGCCCTGACGTTTAAGCGGGGCGTTCGCCTCAAATCCGCGCCGTCCGGCATCTGGAGTGTGGATGTTGTGGAAATCCGTATCGATCATGCCCGGGCAAAGTGCATTCACGCGAATGTCCGGCCCCAATTCCTTGGCCAAGCCGCGTGTCATTGTCATGACAGCACCTTTTGAGGTCGCGTAAGCCACCGCACCAGGGCCGCCACCGTCGCGGCCAGCCTGGCTCGCCAGATTGACGATAGCACCGCTCTTCATATGGGCGAGGCACGCTTTGGTCATCATGAACGTGCTGGTCAGGTTCAGCGTCATCACCGCTTCCCAATGGGAAAGCTCCATCTCGGCGATGGTCTTGCGCGCGATCAGACCGCCAGCATTGTTGACGAGGATATCGACACCGCCAAAAGCCTCGACCGTCTTGGCAACCAACCCGTCAACGTCGCCTTGCTTGTTCAAGTCGCCTTGCACGGCAATCGCCTTGCCGCCTGCCGCTTCGATTTTGGCAACTGTTTCATCCGCGCCTTTGGAACTGGCGAAATAGTTGATCGCGACATTGGCCCCCTCAGACGCCAGTTTTGCGGCCACCGCCGCGCCAATATCGCGGCCACCGCCGGTGATGATGGCCGTTTTTCCTGCAAGTTTCATAACTGTCCTTCCGGTTGGTCGTGCCAGGCGTTCCGCCCGGTCTGATTAGGTGTTGGCCAATTTCTTGAGAACGACTTTGAACGTGTTCTCATCGGCATCGGTGAAGTAAAGGTCGGCGTCGTAGCCCTGGTCGTCCATGAAGTTGAATATCCGCTTTGGCGCGTCGAGCCTGTAAGGCACGAGCAGCGTCGCGATGCGTTGGCGGGTCGCGGCAGGGTATTGCGCGGTCAGGAACGTGCTGACCGGCAGACCGTCATAGTCCTCCGGATCAACGCCCGGAAACCCCGTCTCCTGTGTAATCACGGGCTTGCCCGCTTCGGACCAGACGACCTGCCCGTAGAAGCCTGCGCGCTGGCCAGCGTTGCGGAACGATGTCTTGCCAAGCTCGTAGGGGTTGTTCGCGTGCAACAGCCAATCGACCGTCACCGGCGTTTCCGCATCAACCTTGTCGATCATCACGAAATAGGAGTTGCGGACGAAATAGATCTCCCGCTCGGCGCGGGTGACTTCGGGCGACAGGCTTTGATAGGCCGCCGTCGCATCCCCGCAGATGTATATGTGATCATCCCGTTGTTCGGCGGCCACGATCCGCCCTTGCGCAGAAAGCGCTTTGGCCTTGTCCTTCTCGGCGTACTGGCCTTTACCATTGATCAGGATCGCGTTCTTTGACCGCGTTTGCCGCCGCCAGTTGCGGTGCATCGACGAATTGAACGCCACATAGTGACCCGACTGGATCGCCAAGTCTTCCCCATAGGCCGACAGGCAAAACGCGTTCTGATCACCGTGGCTGTGGCTGATCGAGCCATAAGGCGAGGATTTGAAGACGAACTGGATATGCTCATCCGGGTCCGCCATCGCGTGTTGGATGCCAACCCAACCGACCCCTTTGAAATGGCGAAACCCGCTTTCCGGCGGCGTTGCCTCGACCGTCGGCCAATCCGTGCGGAAGGCCAGTTCGTCAAACCGCGTGTCCCACCAGCCCCAATTGTAGAAATCGCCTTCGGTGCCGGGGTTGAGCCGGTGGTTTTCGTCGCAATACCACTGGTACGCGCCATTGCCGGTCACCCCGCCAAACTGGCGCAGGTTCATGCCGATCTTGATGCATGTCAGATCGCCCATCGTGCTGTCATCGCCAAAGGTCGCGCGCCGCGTGTCAGGCGCTTTGGTGAACAGAGGGAAATCGGCTGTGTTCTGAAAGAACGGACGATTATAGACGTTCAGACCAGTGTACGACTTCAGCCAATTCGCAGCATCCAGCAGGTACGAGATACCGGTCATCCAGTAATGTGGCCCCTCGGCCCAACCACCTTGGGCGTCACCCCATGGCGAATAGACCGTGTAAAGAAACTCAATGGAGTAGTTCAGCCATTCACGCGCTTGCCCGGTTTCGTCATCATGCAACAGCGCGATACAGGCGGGGATCATGCAAGACGAGACAGACCGCACCGCATGGCTGTCATATGGGAACAAGTGGATCTTGGCGTTCAGGATCGCATGTTCTGCAATATCGCGCGTCCGTTCGAGCAAGGCTGCACGCACCACAGTCCGCTCGTCCTCAGACATGTCGTCGTAAAGCCAGTCATATCCCCAAGCCAGCGCATTGCAGACACGGTATGCCCATTCATCGGTATACGCGCGCGAGGTGACGCCCATCGGGTCCCACGATGCCGCCTCTAGCAACCATTCCTTGGCGCGGGCCGTCATCTCGGCGTTGTCGGTGACCTTGCCGCCAATCGCCAGGTGCCGGATGGCGTACCAAAGCTCTTGCAGATCGATATAGGTCTGCCGCCAGATCGGCGCGACGCGTTTGTGATTGGGGTAGCCTGCAGGCTCTTTCATCACGTCCCGGTCCATCCACGGCAGAACGGACTTTTCGTAGAACGTTGACCATGTGCAATGATCCGGGTCGGCTTTCACTGCCGCTTTGAACCCACTCAACCGGTCTTGCGTCATCCAAAGGCGCGGGTGGCTGGTTGCCACCTCAGCAAGCCGCGCATCCCGTAAGGGCAGGGGCGTTTCGGGCACATCGCCTGTCACGGTAAAGCTGCGGTTGCTGCTCCAACTGCTCGACGGCGCGCCAGCTTCGGCATCCCATGTCGCATAAGACCAGTGATAGTCGCCCGGCTTCAAAACCGTGTCAGGCGTAAAGAAATTCAGTGGCAGGTCCTCAAAGACCTGCGTTTTTGCTTTCGGGAAGGTCGCGTCGGTCGAGAACCGCAGCACGTAGCGCGCGTCATCGTCGATCACGGGAATCCACATAAAGCGGGGTGGGTTTTCCACCACGTCGGTATCGGCAACCGGGCTGTATTGAATAGTCAGACGGCCCGCTTTGGGTTCGTCAAGCGTAGGAAGTGAGGCTGCCGGCATCGGAAAGAGGGTCCAATAGTTCAAAAGACAAAAGGTCCGGGGGCGACCCAACAGGCCACCCCCGGGTGGGAGGAAGTGTTATCCGCCGTACTGACGTTCGTATGCAGACTGCATGACGCCCATCAGGTCTTGCCAACCCAGCTTGTCGAGCTGTGCGAGGTAGTCATCCCACTCTGCCTCAACGTCGCCATTGCCAAGGATCCAGCTTTGCTGGCGCTCCAGCATATAGTCGCGGATGGTGCCCCAGGTGCGGTCATAGACCTTTTGCTCGTCGGTGTTGAACGCAACACCCAGGAAGTCAGGGATCAGGTAGTCGCCCTGGTCATAAAGCTTGATGCCTTCCTGCGCGAACTCGTTGGTCCACTGCCATTCGTAGTCGTAATCCTGGAAGTATCCGCGCGCCTGAAGCTGTGCGCCAACCTGGTAGAGCGACCGGTTGACCGGGCCCGCGTCAAGGAACGCTTGCGTGAACTTCGGTTCGCCATCAACCATTTCGTACTGCTGACCTTCGACGCCAAAGTTGGCCAGACGGCGGCCTTCCTCGGTGAACCAGAAGTCGAAGTATTTGATGGTTTCGACTTGGTGTTCGTTTGTGTGGCCAATCGCCCAGCCATCCGGCTTCACGAGGATACGGCGGTGTTCTTCGATGCGATTGCCACCAACTGATGCAGGTGGTGCCATGGCTTTGAATTCAAACCCGTCAATCTCGCTCGAAAGGCGGTTGTAGCCACCGGTGGAGGCGAACCAGTCATGGGTCGACCCGCCAAGGTTTTCGGACAGCAAGAAGTCACGTGCAGACGAACCGCGGGTAAATATCTCCGCGTCGATCAGGCCTTCGGCATACCAACGCGCGAGGTTCTTGATCCCTTCGCGATAGCCTTCGCCGACATAGCCGTGGCCGATCTTGCCGTCCTCGACAAGGAAGTCGTGATAGGTGTCAGAGCCGTGCGCACGACCGTCCCAAAGTGTGACAAGGCGGATCAGCTCCGGCCACTGACGGGCAAAGAACGGTACCTCGTCGGCAAGGCCATTGCCATTCGGGTCTTGTGTTTTAAAGGCACGCAGTGCGGCTTCGTATTCCTCGACCGTTTCAGGCACATCAAGGCCAAGCGCATCGAGCCAGTCTGTGCGGATCCAATAGGCGCGACCGTACTTACCGTCCGGCAGGTACGGGATGTAGTACATCTGACCGTCCGCAGCCTTGACCGCCGCTTCGATGTCGGGGCGTTCAGCATAGTAGGCTGCGATGTTCGGCGCGTGCTCTGCAATCAGATCGTTCAAAGGCACAAACGCGCCTTCCGGTCCGTACTGGTTCACAAAGTCACGGATCCGGCTTGAGCCAACGATGTCCGGGATATTGCCGGATGCGAGCATCAGGTTCAGCGCTTCGGTCCGGCCTGTATTTTCGTCGGTCCGCATGTTGGCGCCAACGGTGTCATTGATCAGGTGGATACCCGTCAGTTCGCGCGCGGCCTGCTCAACGGGCCAATCCTCTTCGTAGATCGGATAGCGCGCATGGTTCATCTGGATGGTCAGCTCCAGAGGTTCGTTGACGATCTGCAGATGACTATCTGCGAACGCCGGTGGTGTGATCGCACTCCCTGCAAGCAAGGCAGCCACGAGGCTTAATTTACGCATACGTTTTCCTCCCTTATGCGAATTTCCGGTCATTCTTTGACGCCTCCAAGAAGGATGCCCTTCTCGAAGTATTTCTGGATAAACGGGTAGACGATCAGCACCGGGATGATCGAACAGACGATGATCGCGGCGGTCACGGTTTCGGCGCTGAACCCGGCAGCGGTCTGCACGATGGCAAATTCGTCATCGTCACTCAGGTTCGCGATTGTGTGGCGCAGGAACACCTGCAGCGGGATCTTGTCTTCGCTTTGCAAAAGAACCATCGCCCAGAAAAAGCCATTCCAGCGCGACACGATGCAGAACAGGGTGATCGTCGCGATGGCGGGTTTGGACAGCGGAATGAATACCTTCCAAAGCACCTGGAAATCATTCGCGCCATCCATACGGGCCGCTTCTTCAAAGCTTTGTGGGATCGCTTCGAAAAAGTTGCGCAGCAGGATGATGTTGAACGCGTTGACGGCGAAGGCCAGGATAATGCCGAACATGCTGTCGAGCAGCCCAAGATCACGCATGTTCAGAAAGAACGGGATCAGGCCAGCGTTGAACCACATGGTAAACGCGATAAAGAGGTTAAAGAACCGCCGCCCCTTAAGCTGCGGGCGCGAAAGCGCATAAGCACCCGGGATGATAAAGATCAGCGACATGATCGTACCGCCAATCGTGTAGATGAAGGTATTGCGGTAGCTGATCCAGAACTGCGGATCGGTCAGGATGTACCCGTACGCTTCGACCGTGGCGTCGATGGGCGTCAGCACAACCTTGCCCGCTTGCGCGGCAAAGCCCGAGCTGAACGACACCGCCGCGATATAGATAAACGGGTAGAGCGTCGCGACCGTGAACATGCCGATCAGGATCGATACCACGATGGCGAAAAACTTGTCGCCACGGGAATAAAGGTTCCAATTCATCATCAGACCGTTCCCCTTACCAAAGCGACGTGCGTGAGAAGTGGCGTGACAGCGCGTTTGCCGTCATGACCAGAACAAAGGCGACCACTGCGTTGAACAGCCCCCCGGCTGCGGCCAGGTCGTACTGACCGGATTGCAGGCCCTGACGATAAATCCAGGTGTTCACCACGTCTGCCGTCTCGTACGTGGCGGGCTGGTAGAGCAGGATCACAAGCTCGAATGACACTTCCATCACGTTACCGATCCGGATGATCAGCATGATCAGGATGGTTGGCAGAATGGATGGGATGGTGATCTTCCACATCATCTGCCAGCGGTTCGCCCCATCCACCACAGCACTTTCATAAAGCGACGGGTTCACACCTGCGATGGCAGCCAGAAAGACGATGGAGCCGAACCCGGCCTCTTGCCAGATGCCCGTGCCGACAAAGATCGGTCGGAACCATTCGGGCTGCGTCAGGAAGTAGACGGGATCAAGCCCGAACCACCCCATGATCGTGTTCACGATACCGGCAGTTGGCGAAAACGCGGTGATGACGATACCCGCGATGATCACGGACGAAATAAAGTGCGGCAGATACACGATTGTCTGCGCGGTCCGTTTGTAGGACGCATGCAAAATCTCGTTGAACATCAGCGCAAGGATGATCGGCGCCGGGAACCCGAAAAGCAGGTTCAACGCACTGATCTTAATCGTGTTTCCGATGGCCCGCAGGAACTGATCGTTCGAGAACAGTGTCTCGAAATGCTCCAGCCCAACCCAGGGACTACCAGCCACACCGCGAAAGATCGAATAGTCTTTGAACGCAATCTGAAGCCCGTACATCGGCTTATACAAAAAGACGAGAAACCAGACGATGGTCGGCAGCAGCATCGCATAGATCTGCCATTCCCGTTTGAAGTGATCGATCAAACGCACCAGCTGACCATCCTCGATGCGGGTGCGTTGTGCTTCGCGGGCTTCGATCAGCGTCTCTTCCATCGACTGACCGGCTGCATTGGTGTTTTCATCGACCATTGTCTCAGGCCCCGAGGTTCAGCGCACGGCCGGTTTCGGCATCGAACAGCTTCACAAGCCCGGCCGGAACGTGCACTTCGCCAACGCCAGACAGATGATCGATGTCACCATGCGTCTCGGCCTTAAACACAAGCTGGTCGTCCCCATATCGGGCGTGCAGCAGCGCTTCAGACCCAAGCGGCTCAACCAGATCAAGAGAGATCGGCAGCGTGGATGTCGCCTCACCCGCAGACAGGGTCACATGCTCAGGGCGAATGCCTACCACCACATCGCGGCCAGCATTCCCGTTGATCGCACCTTTCAGTTTGATCTCAGTATTGCCGATCTTGGCACCGGTTTCGGTCAGGGTGCCTTTGATCTGGTTCATCGGCGGCGATCCCAGAAACCCGGCCACAAAGGTGTTGGCGGGGTTATTGAACAACTCCATCGGCGTGCCGACCTGTTCAATTGCGCCGTCATTCATCACGACAATCCGGTCTGCCAGCGTCATCGCCTCGACCTGATCGTGGGTCACGTAAATCGACGTGACGCCCAACCGGTTGTGCAAACGTTTGATCTCCGCCCGCATTTGCGTGCGCAGCTTGGCGTCAAGGTTGGACAGCGGTTCGTCGAACAGGAAAACCTTGGGATGGCGCACAATCGCGCGGCCCATTGCAACGCGCTGGCGCTGACCCCCGGACAAATCCGCAGGTCGGCGGTCCAGATAGTCCGTGAGGCCAAGTACCTCGGCAACATCCGCAATTGTCTTTTTGATCTCGTCCTTTGGCATCTTCCGGATGCGCAGACCAAACGCCATGTTGTCGGCCACATTCAGATGCGGGTAGAGCGCATAGTTCTGGAACACCATCGCCACGTCGCGATCTTTCGGTGCGACGCGGTTCATCCGTGTGCCATCAATCATCAGATCGCCCGCGGTGATTTCCTCCAACCCCGCGATCATCCGCAGCGTTGTGGACTTGCCGCAGCCCGACGGCCCTACCAGCACAACAAACTCTTTTTCACGAACGTTCAGGTCAATCCCGTGGACCACCTGCAAAGCGCCATAAGCTTTGACAATACCGCTTAGCTCTACGCCGGACATAAGCCCCTCCCAATGGCGTGGTCGTCACCGGTCACAACGTTCCGGCGAATCAGTCTCGCTTTCTGGTATACTAGTCAAAAATCTGAAATACTAGTCTGGTATACTAGTTTGATATCTGTTAGAGATGTCCCACGTATAGGCTCGGAAGGAGCTTTCTTATGGTGCAAGCAACAGTACGGACAGAGCGGCGCACAAGCGTCGACGATGTATTCGATCACCTGCAAGAGCAGATCGCGACATTGCAGCTCAAACCCGGGGATCGCATATCCGAGGCCGAAATCGCGGCACAATTCGGGATATCGCGCCAACCCGTGCGCGATGCGTTCAGTCGTCTTGCCAACCTTGATCTGTTGTTGATCCGGCCCCAGCGTGCGACCGAGGTTCGCCGCTTTTCCATGCGGCAGATCGAAAAAGCCCGGTTTGTCCGTGCCGCCATTGAAACGTCCGTCCTGCGTCGCGCGGCAGAGCATTGCGATGCAGCAGGTGCCGCGCGTCTGAACGACGAACTCGCTTTGCAAGAGCAGGCCACCGAGGCAATGGATGTCGATCGCTTTGGCAAACTCGACTACGCCTTTCACAAAGCGCTCTGTGAGATCGCGTTGGCAGATTATGCCTTTGAGGTGATCCTCGAAGAGAAAGCCAAGATCGACCGTCTGTGCATGCTGGGCCTCGAAAAAGAACAGCGCATGCCAGAGCTTGTGGCCGATCATCGCGCCATCGCTGACGCGGTCATTGCCCACGATGGCGATGCGGCGGTCGAGGCCGGCATGAAACATCTGTCCCGGCTTGATCAAACCATCGAACGTATCACAGCAACAAACGCCAACTATTTTGAACGCGGTGACGCCTGAGGGCGACCGAACCGCGCAACGGTCGACCGTACAGGAAGACACAGGTACGGAACCGGCAAATGACATTTGTCACTGACCAGAACATGCCAAAACCTGTCCCCGGCGCGGGGCAGGTTTTTTCGCTGGCCTGGCCGATGACGCTCAAGGCCATCCTGCTCCATGGCACAGTGCTCATTGACGCATACCTTGTGTCGTCATTGGGCGAAGTGGCTTTGGCCGCTTTGGGCATTGCCGCTGCCGTCGCCGGTCTGGTGTTGGGCGGCATCTTCGCCTTTTCCGCCGCCGTGCAAATCCGGGCTGCCCAGGCAACCGGCACCGGCGACATCGTGTTCCGCAAATCAGTGCTTGCATCCGGCCTGTCCATCGGCCTCGGGATCGGAACGTTTGGCCTGATCCTGATCTGGATGTTTGCCCGCGATCTGTTGTCAGTGTTGGCACCAACACCCGAAGTCGCGGCGCTGGCATGGCAGTACCTGTCGGTCTTTTCGCTGGTGATCCTTGGTGAAGCACTGGGTCAGACACTGGCCAGCCACTTCAACGGCAATGGCCAGACACGCATTCCGCTTTACAGCTTTTGCCTGTCTGTCCCGATCAACGTGTCCACCAGCATCATCTTCATTCACGGCCTCTTTGGCGCGCCCGCGCTGGGCGTGGTCGGTGCCGCAATCGGCAGTGCATTGGCGATCTGGGTGCAGGTTGCGTTTCTGCTTGGCGGGCTTTGGCTGACCGACGCGGCGCTGGTTTTAGCCAAAGGATGGCGCAACGGGACATTTCCCAAAACACTGCGCCGCCACGCCGTTTTTGCCCTGCCCATCGCGGCCACATTTTTCAGCGCTAATCTGGCAGGCAATGTCAGCCAGATGATCTACGCGCGCATGCCCTTGAACGCCTTCGCAGCCATGACGCTTATCGCGCCTTGGATCATGGTGGTCGGGCAAATCAGCATGCAATGGACGCAGGCAACCGGAATCCTGGTTGCGCAATTACTCGGCCAACGCACGCCCGAAACGATGCTTGATCGGTTCGTCAGCATGGCATGGCGCGGTGCTTTTGTGACGGCCGTTATCGGTGCTGTTTTCTTTGCCATCATCAGCCTCGCGGCAAACGTTATCTACGATGACCTGACGTCAGAAACCCATGCCGTACTCTACAGCTTTCTGCCGGTCCTGCTGATCCTGCCATTCTTCAAAGCATCGAATGCCATTTGCGGCAACGTGCTGCGGGCAAGCGGCGACACGGTGCATGTCATGAAGATTTTTCTGACGTCGCAATGGGGCTTCCGCGTCCCTGCAACGGCGCTTGCCGTTTTGGTCTTCAACCTCAGCCCTGTCTGGGTCCTTGCCCTGCTTCTGGCTGAAGAACTTGTCAAATTTCCGATGTTCCACCGTCGCTTGTGGCTCGGAGACTGGAAACGCGCTGATGTCGCGGCCTAGCCGCCGCAATCAGCACACCGCATCATGGGAGGATGAGATGCTCAAAACAAACCTACGCCGCGCCATTGATCCACGCCACGCCAAGACAATGGACACAACCGAACTCCGCGCCGAATTTCTGATCGATGATCTGTTTCAGGACGGCAAAGTCTGCCTGACCTATTCGCAATATGACCGCATGATCGTCGGTGGGGCCACACCCAAAAGCGGGCCGCTGACCATCGATGGCGTCGATCAGACCGGCACACCGTCGTGGCTTGACCGGCGCGAGGCTGTGCTGGTGAACCTCGGCACATCAGGCACTGTTGAGGCGGCTGGCCAAAGCTACGAGCTTGGCCGATGCGACATGCTCTATCTTGGCATGGGATCGGGCGCTGTGACCGTCAGCGGCTCTGACGCGCATTTCTACATCATCTCGGCCCCCGCCCACCGCGAAATCCCCGCGCGCCTGGTCACCATCGATGACGCCGCACAAGTTCCCCTTGGTGCGCGCGACACGTCGAACGAACGTGTAATCTACCAGTTTGTGCACCCTGCCGTGATGGAAAGCTGCCAGATTGTCATGGGTATGACCAAACTGGGCACCGGCTCCGTCTGGAACACTATGCCCGCCCATTACCACGAACGCCGGTCCGAGGCGTATCTCTACCTCGATCTGCCACAGGATCAGAACATCGTGCACCTCATGGGCGAACCGGATGAAACCCGGCACATGATCCTGCGCAACGAACAGGCCGTTCTGTCGCCGCCTTGGTCGATCCATAGCGGGGCGGGGACATCATCCTATAGTTTCATCTGGGCCATGGCGGGCGACAACGTGGACTACACTGATGTCGACATGGTCGCGATGGAGGATCTGCGATGAACCGTTTCTCGCTCGATGGCACACGCGCCTTTGTCACCGGTGCCAATACCGGCATCGGTCAGGCAATTGCCGTCGATCTGGCGGGGCACGGCGCACATGTCATCGCGGTCGGGCGGTCTTCGATGGACGATACTTTGGCCAGGATCGCCAAGATCGGAGGCAAGGCCGATGCGGTTCAGGCGGACCTTGGCACCGTCAAAGGCGCCCGCGATGCCTTTGCGCAGGCCGAAGCGGAGTTCGGCCCCATCGACACGCTGGTCAACAACGCGGGCATCATCCGACGCGATGACAGCCTCGACTTCACCGAAGAAGACTGGGACGCGGTGATGGACATCAACCTCAAGGTCGTTTTCTTCCTCAGCCAGGCCTTTGCCAAATCCCGCTATGCGGCGGGGCAGGGCGGGAGCATCATCAACATCGCATCGCTTTTGTCGTTTCAGGGCGGCATTCGCGTGCCGTCCTATGCGGCGTCGAAAAGCGGGGTTGCCGGCGTGACCAAAACGCTGTCCAACGAATGGTCTGAGGCCGGGATCACCGTAAATTGCGTCGCCCCCGGATACGTCGTCAGCAACAACACCGAAGCGTTGCGCGCCGACGCTGAACGCAATCAGGCCATTCTGGATCGCATTCCGCTTGGGCGCTGGGCAGAGCCCGAGGACATTGCGGGTGCCGTCACCTACCTGGCCTCACCCGCCGCACGCTACGTGACCGGGATCACGTTACCCGTCGATGGCGGCTGGTTGGGTCGCTGATCGCCCAATCGGCAAACCACCAGAAACGAAAAAAGCCACCCAAACCGGGCGGCTTTTTTGCAAGTCTGCGGGGTCCGCTTAGCCCTGGCGGGCTTTGAACCGGCGCTGCGTCTTGTTGATCACGTAGACGCGGCCCTTGCGGCGCACAACGCGGCAGTCGCGATGGCGGTTCTTGAGCGAACGAAGCGAGTTCTTGACCTTCATGGGGTCTCTCCTCTTATCGCGGCGCGCGAGCGCCATTTGGGTTGCGGGTGCCCTGACCAGATGGCCAAAGCGGCGAATTCAATGGTGGGCGATACTAGGTTCGAACTAGTGACCCCTTCGATGTCAACGAAGTGCTCTACCACTGAGCTAATCGCCCTAATCCTTTGCGAAACCTTTGCCCCAAATAAAAGGGGCGCGAAATTCCGCGCCGGTCGGGCGGTCTATAAAAGGAGTCGGAACGGGGATCAAGGGCTTTTGGTCGCGATAAAAAACAGTCTATGTTATCCGCGTAACGGAGGGTCTATGCCAAAAGTCGCCTACCATCTTGTGCAGCCGGACGCACACACCTCTCGGGTGGTATTTGCCTCGCCGCACTCGGGCCGCGACTATAGCTGGGCTTTCCTGCGTCACACAGCGCTTGACCAGTTGACGATCCGGTCTTCAGAAGATGCGTTTGTGGATCGCCTGTTTGATTGCGCTCCGCAATTCGGCGCACCATTTCTCAAAGCGGGCGCCCCGCGCGCGTTTATTGACCTCAACCGCAGCGCCGAAGAGCTTGATCCGGCCCTGATCGAAGGCGTGCGCCGCAAAACCCACAATCCGCGTGTCGCCTCCGGTCTTGGGGTTGTGCCGCGTGTGGTGGCAAACGGACGACCGATTTATCAGCGCAAGCTGACACTGGCCGAGGCGGAGCGTCGGATCGCAGATTTCTGGCACCCGTATCACAACCAGCTGCGCAGCTTGATCAACAAAGCCCACATGCGCTTTGGCGAGGCGATTCTCGTTGATTGTCATTCCATGCCACACGAGGCTTTGGACGGTGTTGCCAAATCATCCGCCCGCCGCCCCCAGATCGTCTTGGGTGATCGGTTCGGGGCGTCCGCGAGCCAAACCGTAGTTGACCAGATCGAAGCAGCTTTCACCGATGCAGGGCTGGTCGTAGCGCGCAACACGCCGTTTGCCGGGGCCTACATGACGCAAGCCTATGGTCGCCCATCGCGCAATCAGCACGCCGTCCAGATTGAGATTGACCGCTCACTCTACATGGACGAACGCCAGGTGCGCCCGAACGCGAATTTCCACAACCTGCGCAAGCTCTTACGCAGCGTCATCGCCGAAATCGCTGACTGTGGCCGGACCAGCGATATGCCGCTCGCAGCAGAATAAGCGCTAACGCAGCATTCGCGCGAGTAGCGTTCGCAACGCAGCGTCATCTTCGATCACCAACCGCACGGGCAATGTCAAAACCTGCGACCGCAAGGACTGCGGCAATCGCGCTGCGTCTTTTTCGGTGGTCACCAGTTGCGCGCCAACGGCTTTTGCATCCGCCATCAACCGTTTGAGCAACCCTGCCGTCAACGGCTGATGATCGTCCAACGCCTCTTGTTTCACCACATCAGCCCCCAACCCACGCAAGGTCTCAAAAAACTTCTCGGGGTGCCCGATGCCGGCAAACGCCAAACAGCGCATCCCGTCCCAATCCATCCCGGTTTGTAACGGATCCAACCGTCCTCGAACGTGGGGCAGGGTCACCTTTTCGCCCCAAGTGGTCGCAAACTGCGCCTGCGCCGGTTCTCCTCCAATGCTCAGAACAAGGTCTGCCCGCGCCATGGCTTTGCCAACCGGCTCTCTCAAAGGTCCGGCTGGAATGCACCGCCCGTTCCCGAACCCGCGCTGCGCATCCACCACAATAATCGACAGGTCTTTGTGGAGCGCCGGGTTTTGCAATCCGTCATCCATCAGGATCACGTCCGCACCGGCCGCGACCGCCGCCCGTGCGCCCGCCGCCCGATCCCGCGACACCCAAACGGTGCCAAATGCGGCAAGCAAAAGCGGCTCATCGCCAACTTGTTCCGCCTGATGCGTTCGCGGGTCCACTTGCACCGGCCCGACCTCGGACCCGCCATACCCTTTCGAGACAACATGCGGCGTCTTGCCCATGTCGCTCAGCAACTGCATCAGCGCGATAACCGTCGGTGTCTTGCCTGTCCCGCCCGCATTCACGTTTCCCACGCAAATGACGGGCGCGCCCACGCGCTCCGACGCGCCAGAGGCCAACCGTCGAGCGGTCAACCAGCCATAGAGTGCGCCCAACGGCGACAAAAACCGCGCCTGCCAGCCCGGCGCGTCCGGCGGGTTGCTCCAGAAAGCAGGCTCTCTCATGCCGCCCCCCCAAGCGCATCCATCCAATCCTCAAGTTGCGTCATGATCATGTCAGAGGTTTCGGCACCGGCTGACACCACGCTCCAACCCGCGTGCGCCATGGAGGCTGCACGATCCGGCGCAATAAGGTGCGACACGGCAGCACTCAAGGAGTCGGTGTCATTCACAATCCGCGCCGCACCCGCTGCAACCAAACGAGAATAGGTGTCGAGGTGCTTGCCGACATTTGGACCATACAAAATGGCCGATCCGAGTGCTGCGGCCATCAACGGCGACTGTCCTTTGTCGTTGCCCACCAACGAGCCGCCCAGAAAACACAGCGGGGCCAACCGGTACCAAAGCCCCAATTCGCTGTCGTCTCCAGCAACCAGTACCTGTGTATTCTCATCCGGCATCTCGCCATTGTCCCAGCGCACCGTCCGCAAAGGCATGTCTTCCGATGCGCTTGCAACAAGCCCCTCAATCGCCGGGTCCTGCGGTACCACGATCAACAACAGTCGGTGCGCCAACCGTGCTGCGCGGCGATGGGCCAGCAACACCACTTCGATCTCGTCAGCATGCAACCCGGCCGCCAGCCAAACAGGCCGCCCCGCCAAAGCCGCGGTCATTTCATCATGTAGCCCGTCATGGCTTTTCAGCGGGATAATCTCTGCCTCCAGCGGCGACGTGACTTCCACCCGTGCGGTGCGAACGCCCAGCCTGCGCAACCGCTTTGCTGCCGCTTCGTCTTGCGCAAAGACAGCATGAAACAGGCTGAGCGCACCGCTAGTGGCATCGGGCAACCACCGCGTTGACGGCTGCCGCCAGTCCGCATCGGCTGCATCCACCAACAACATGTTCAGGCCAGCTTCGTCAGAGGCGTGCAATAGGGCAGGGCGCAACCCGTTGCCTGCCCAAATCAAAATGTCGGGTTTGAAATGCAGGAGGAACCGGTCGATATCCGACCGTGTCTCTGCTGGTGGCGGGGCAGCAAAAAGGGCATCCGGAAAACCTTCGGACCCACGCAAGGCGTCGCAGGTCAGGACGAACTCAAAATCACCACGCTGTGCCTTCAGCCGTTTGGCGAGAGTCAAAAGGATGTCCAGCCGCGCCAGCGTATCAGCGTGAAACCAGAGCACCTTACCTTTCGGGCGGGCGGGCCACTGGTCGGTCGCATCGGCAAACCTGTCCCGCCCACGTGCCAGCGCCAGGTACGCGCTCAGGCTAAAGGGCCTGCGGGCCAATGGTTACTCCTGAGCGTCTTGCTCTGCAGTGCTGGCCGTCAAAAGCTGCTGCAAATCACCCAGGAAATACCGCATATGCGCATTGTCCACGGTCTGCTGCGCGTTGGTCTTCCACGCGTCATACGCTGCATCGCGATCCGCAAACACGCCCACGACATGAATGTCATCCGGGTTCTTGAAAACGTTCTCGTCCGGTGTGACCAGCTCTCCACCAAACACGATATGCAGCTGCTGCGCCATGGATCAGTCCTTACAACTAGGGTTTGCGCCAAACTACGAACCTGCGCTGGCGGGTCAAGCGGCTTCAGGGCAGGCTTTGCGCCACAAGCCCTTTGATTGCGCGCGCATGCGCGGGTGTCGCAGAGCAGATATCCGCGGTCAGGCTACGCGCTTGATCCATCAAATTGTCTGGTTCTGCCAAGGCATCGATTGCCCCCCACGCCAAAGCCTCCTCTGTGCTCACTTTATACCCCGCCATCAGGATCATTTTCGTGCGCGCAGGTCCAACCAAAGCCACCAAACGCGCCGGGTCAGAGGGTTGCGGCAAAAAGCCAAGCTTCATGACCGGGTAGAACATCTTGGTACCCGGCACCGCGATCCGCAGGTCACAGGCCAACGCCATGCCCATCGCACCGCCTGCAACTGTGCCGTTTAATGCGCAAATGGTCAGGCCGGGATGGCGTGCAATTGCGCCCGACAGACGCTCCCACAATGGGCTGGTGGCCAATCCGGCCTTGGCCGCGTCCAGATCCGCACCAGCCGAAAACACTTTGCCAACACCTGTGAGAATGACTGCCCGCGCTTCGCGGGCCTCCTCAACACCGGTGCATAGGTCTTCCAGCATTTGCGCGGTCAGAGAATTGGCCTTGTCCGGCCGGTTCAGCGTCAGAACCGCAACTGTCCCGTCATTGCTTACCTCGATCACGACAATCCAATCTCCGCTCGTATGTCCGGATCGCGGAGCGAGATTTCCTCGCCCATATGCGCATCCGCCCCAGACCCGCACATCCACAACAGCGCCTTGGCAGGCCAATCCGGCGGGATGTGATCCGACCAGTCCAACTGGCTCACCGGGTTGATCCCGCTCGCCTTGATCTCGCGCTGCATTTGCGTCGCCACCGTGCCGGGCGACAGACCCATCGCGCGGATGCCGTTTTCGGCCTCTTCCTTGTGCAGACACCGCGTCAACATCGCAGCCCCGGCTTTCGACGAACAATAATGCGACCATGCCTCAACCGGGCCATGCGCCGCGCCGGAACTCACCGTCAAAATCGTGCCGCCGCCAGCGCCTCGCATAACGGGCAAAGCCGCCCGCATTGCGTAGAAGACACCCTTGAGGTTGATGTCGATGACCTGACCCCACGCCTCAGGATCAGCACTTGCCAAATGCGAGATCGGTTCGATGACGCCAGCATTGTTCACGACGATATCCAGCCCGCCAAACGCATCCACGCAGCCCGAGGTCGCTTTTTCAAGTTCCCAATACCGGCTGATGTCACACGGTATCGCAATCGCCTTTGCGCCAATCTCGCCAGCGACGTCTGCGATACTGTCCGCACTGCGGGCCACCAGAGCAACATTGGCCCCGGCGTCGGCAAAAAGACGTGCGGTTTCAGCACCTATGCCGCGGCTGGCGCCGGTGATCAGAGCGGTTTTTCCGGTAAGATCGGTCATAAGATGTCCTCCATCCGTTTCCAGCAGTGCTACTGCGCGCAACGCGGCGGGTCCAGCCACTTGACCCTTCTCATTCTGCAGCCGACACTGCGCTCGGGAATTTGACCAAAGGAATTCATGATGTCGCGCTTCGCCATTCGAAACACGTCTACGGCTCTTGTCCTTATCGGCCTCGCCAGCCCCGCCTTTGCAGAACTGACCGCGCAAGAGGTGTGGGACGGTATGGAACAGGCCATGCAAAGCTACGGCTACACCGTATCGGGCGACGAACGCGCCACGTCGAACGGGTTGTCGGTGACAGACGTGTCCATGGTCATCGAACTGCCCGAAGACAGCAGCCGCATCGCATTTGAAATACCTGAACTGTCGCTGGCCGAAAACCGTAATGGATCTGTCTTGATGACGTTCCCTGACACAATGCCCATCGCGATCTCTGCGAAGACCGAAGATGGCGAATTGGTGGAAATGCGTCTTGATTACGCCAACACTGGTCTGGAAATGACCGTATCGGGTGAGGCCCAAAACCTGGTTTACGACTACGTCGCCGACGCGCTGTCGATCACGCTGGAAGAGATGAGCGTCAATGACCGACCTGTCGGACGGCAGGAGGCGCAGTTCCGCATGGCGATGTCCGGGATCGCGGGCTCTGCCAACACGCTCACCGGTGCCGGTTCGCAGATCACGCAGTCCGTCACGGCCCAAGAGGCCAGCTATCACTTTGCATTTCGCGATCCTGATACCGAAGAAAGCGGGCTGATGTCCGGGTCGGTATCCGGCCTTTCGATCGATTCTGCGACGAACCTGCCCGAAGGCTTTGACAGCAGCGACCCGTCCAGCTTGGCCGACAGCGATTTCAGCGCCGAAGGCACCATGAGCTATTCTGGTGGAGAGTTGCAGTTCGCGGCGGACGAAGGGTCCGGCACGAACGGCGGCACGATTTCCAGCGAATCCGTCTCACTCAGTTTCGGGATGGACCCGACAGCCCTCAACTATGATGCCCGCGTGATTAATCAGACCTTTGACATGTCTGGTCCGGAGTTCCCGGTGCCCATTTCGGTAAACATGGGCGAGAGCGCCTTTAACGTGACCGTCCCAATCGCTGCCGCCGATGCGCCGCAGGATGTGGCGTTCGGGATGAAATTTGCTGGCTTCGAGATGTCGCAACTTATCTGGAACATGATCGATCCGGGTTCCGCGCTGCCGCGCGATCCTGCAACGATTGCGATTGATCTGACGGGTCAGGCCACCCCGTTTATCAACCTCTTTGATCCAGCCTCGGTCACGCAGCTCGAACAAACCGGCGGCATGCCGGGCGAACTGAATGCGCTGACCCTGAATGACCTGACGATCGAGGCAGCGGGCGCCAAAATCGGCGGTTCCGGGTCATTCACCTTCGACAACAGCGATCTGGAAACCTTTGGCGGGGTCCCACGCCCGTCGGGCGGTGTTGATCTGACGGTCGACGGGGCCAACGGGTTGATCGACAAACTGATCGGGATGGGCCTTCTTACTGCCGAAGATGCCATGGGCGCACGCATGATGATGAGTATGTTCGCCGTGCCGGGTGACGGCCCCGACAGCCTGAAATCATCGTTGGAAATCAACGACCAGGGTCATGTCCTCGCCAACGGAATGCGCATCCAGTAGGGTGCGTTTGCAACGCACCACCTAGGTCCGCAAGGCTGGCAAACCCACACCGGTACTCTCAAACCCGCCATCGGCGGCGATCACCTGACCAGTGACGTAAGACGCTTTCTCAGAGCACAGAAACGCAATCACTTCGCCGATCTCTTGCTCTGACCCATAGCGGTTCAGTGGAATCGCATCGTGATAGGCATCGATGATCTCTTGCGTATGGACCGCCATCGCCAGTTTCGTCCGCACCGGTCCGGGGCAGACGCAGTTCACCCGAATGCCGTACTCGCCCAGTTCCGCCGCGTACTGCTTTGTCAATTGGATCACCGCGGCTTTCGACGTGCCATAGGCGACCCGCAGGGTCGAGGCGCGCAAACCGCTAATCGACGCGATGTTCACAACGGCCCCTTTGCTCGCCTTCAAAGCTGGGGTTGCCGCTTGGGTGCACAAGAACGTTCCGTCCAGGTTGACCGACATCACCCGCCGCCATCCGGCGAAATCCGCCTCCTCAACTGGTCCAAACTCCGCCACGCCCGCATTGTTCACAAGCGCATCAATCCGCCCCGCCCATGCCAGCGTCCGCGCCATGATCGCGTCAGCATCTTCTGGTTTGGAGATATCCAGATTGAGCAACAGGATGTCCCCCAAACCCTCCTGTTTGGCCAATTCGTCCGCATCCCAATCGACCAGCGCCACGCGCCAGCCGCGCTCAAGGAACAGCTTCGTGGTAGCAAGGCCAATCCCGCGCGCCGCCCCGGTCACAATCGCGCATTTCTGCTCCATCTCGCCCCCTTATCCGGCCATCAGATCCGGCAAATCCCCGTTCAAACCCGCTGCCTCGCGAATGAAACCGCGCCGGGCCGAAGGGATCGCATTGATCACCGCCATCCCCAGGTCACGCCCCGCGCGCAGGATCGGATTGTCGTTCGAGAACAGGCGGTTAAACACATCTGTCGCCGTCAGCAACGATGCTGTATCAAACCGCCGCCACTGCTCATACCGCGCCAGAACCTGCGGGCTGGCAATGTCCTCACCCCGCCGCACAGCGTGGGCCATAACATGCGCCAAAGCCGCGACATCGCGCAGACCGGCGTTCAATCCTTGCCCTGCAATCGGGTGCATACCGTGCGCCGCATCGCCAACCAGCGCCAATCGATCGCCGACAAACCGGTTCGCCACCGTCAGACCCAGCGGATAGGTAAATCGCTCCCCGGCCAGCGAAATCTCCCCCAGGAAATCCCCGAACCGCGGGCGCAGAACCGCCAGATAATCCTCCTC
>CAZCOX010000013.1:23905-25058 GCA_964500115.1 uncultured Rhodobacterales bacterium | reverse complement strand
TCTCGTGAAAGAACCCGTAGATGCGTTCGGCCAGCGCCTCGCTGACGCCCTCCACCGCCTTCAGGTCGGCCAGGTTCGCCCGGCTCACCGCCTTGGCAGATCCGAAATGTGCCAAGAGCGCCCGCTTGCGTGATGCGCCCACGCCCGAGATTTCGTCCAAAGGGTTGGCCATCTGCGATTTTGCCCGCTTCGCCCGGTGCGTGCCAATGGCAAACCGGTGCGCCTCATCGCGCAACCGTTGCACGAAATACAAAACCGGATCGTTGTGGCGCAGCGCGAAAGGCCGCTTGCCGGTGCGGTGAAATTCTTCTTTGCCCGCATCGCGGTCGACACCTTTGGCGACCCCCACCATCGGCACGTCTTCCACGCCAAACTCCTGCATAATTTCGCGCACGGCTGACACCTGACCAGCCCCGCCATCGATCAATAGCAGATCAGGCCATAGCCCTTTGTCCCGATCCGGATCGTCCTTGAGCAATCGCTTGAACCGCCGGGTCAGGACCTCTTTCATCATGCCGAAATCATCACCGGGGGTCAGGTCATCCCCCTTGATGTTGAACTTCCTGTACTGGTTTTTCATAAATCCATCCGGTCCGGCAACAATCATGCCACCCACCGCATTGGTGCCCTGAATGTGGCTGTTGTCATAAACCTCCACCCGCTGCGGTGGTCCGTCCAGATCAAAGGCTTCCCCTAGCCCACGCAACAGCTTGGCCTGCGTCGCGGTCTCGGCCATCCGCCGCGCCAACGACTCCCGCGCATTGCGCAAGGCGCCGTCCACAAGCTCTGACTTCTCGCCCCGGCGCGGAACCGCCACCTCAACCTTGCGCCCCAGCTTGTCTGACAAGGCCTCCATCATCAGGTCATCATTCTCAATCGGATGCGACAGCAGGATCAGCTTTGGTGGCTCCTTTGTGTCATAAAACTGACCCAGAAACGCTTCCAAAACTTCCGCCTCTTCCACATCGACACCCACGCGGGGATAGAAATCGCGGTTGCCCCAGTTCTGATTGGCCCGGATGAAAAATACCTGCACGCAAGCCTGACCCTTTTCCAGATGCAGCGCGATCACATCCGCTTCCGTCACGCCTTGCGGGTTGATGCCTTGCGCCGTCTGCACCTGCGTCAACGCGCGGATGCGATCCCGCAACGC
>CAZCOX010000013.1:7685-23805 GCA_964500115.1 uncultured Rhodobacterales bacterium | reverse complement strand
ACCCGCGCTTTCAGGTTGCGCGCCTTGCCGACATACAGCACTCGCGCCTGCGCATCGAGCATCCGGTAAACGCCCGGACTCGCGTCAAGCGTCTTCAGATACGCCTGAATACACGCATAGCCGGTAGGCGCAGAAGTGTCAGATTCCTGTGTCATGCCGTCTGTTCTGTCAGGCCCGATTTACACATTCGATTCTTTCCCTGATCGCTGCCCGATTGGGACCATGGTTTCAACCGTTAAGACATCCACGGTTTCTGTGGATAACTCTGCGGAAAAGAAAAGGCGATGTAGAAAATATCGTTGTTTTCAGGCGACTTCGCTGATCTGCCTATTTTTTAGGCAGTCTCTCAACTATTTGATAAATAGAGACATTTTTTCTCTCGAACAACAACCCTCTGAAAACATTAAAGCTTTTGTAACACTTACCCTGCGTCAAGCATCGCGGTGCAAAACTTGCGACAAGGATGCTTATTCAACGCCAATGACGTCCGGAGTTTGCCAACCCAAATGCTGTCCGCCATCGACGCAAAGCAACTGTCCCGTCACACCCGGCGCATCAAGGAAATAACCCAGCGCGGCCGTGATGTCCTCGGGGTTCGCACCACGTTCCAGAATGGTCGACGCCCGCTGTTTCGCGAAATGCGATTCCGACTGGCGACCGCCGCGCAGCGTTGGTCCCGGGCCAATCGCGTTGACGCGACATGTGGGTGCCAAGGCTTGAGCCGCGGTTTGCGTAAAGGCCCACAATCCCATCTTTGCGATTGTGTAGGTCATGAATTCCGGCGTCAGCTTGCGCACCCGTTGATCGATCATGTTGATGACCAATCCACCCGCCACCGGTTCGCCCATGGCATCAAGCTCTGGCTCTGGCAGTTGCGCTGCGAAACGTTGTGTCAGAACAAACGGTGCGCGCAGATTGCTTTCGATGTGCCGGTCCCAGCTTTCGCGCGTCGCGGAACCGATATTGTCATACTCAAAGATCGACGCGTTGTTGATCAACACCGTCAGCGGCCCGCCCAGCGCAGAAGCGGCCGAGTCAACCAACCCTTCAGTCTGCGCTTCGTCCAGCACATCTGCCTGCAGCGCGCAGGCGCGTCGCCCCTTGGCTTCAATCTCTGAGACGACCTCTTGGGCTGGCGCGGCAGAGCGTGCGTAATGCACGGCCACGTCAAACCCACGATCGGCCAGATACAACGCCATGGCGCGGCCCAAGCGCTGCCCTGCTCCTGTGACCAAAGCTCTTTGCATCAACCCCACCGCCTGTCGTTACATGATGACAATGGCAATGTAGCTCAGATAGAGCGCCGACAAGGCGACGCCCCAGATGCGGGTCAGGTCTTTCGCAAGGAACACCAGCGGAAAGATCAACAGCGATGCGCCCAGCATGACCCATAGATCAAAACGCAGGAATTCCGGATCAACCGGAATGGGCGCGATCAAAGACGCCACGCCGATGATGGCCAGCAGGTTGAACATGTTCGACCCGATGACATTGCCCAGCGCCACATCCGCCTGACGGCGCAGGGCCGCCATCACCGTCGTTGCAAGTTCGGGAAGTGACGTACCAAGCGCCACCAGCGTAAGGCCGATCACCGTGTCGCTGACACCAAAGATGCGGGCGATCTCAACCGAGCTGTCCACCAGCAAATCCGCACCCAGCGGCAGACCGACCAGACCAAGCGCAAGGAAGAGCAGGATCTTCCACCACGGCATATCCGGATCAGCGCCTTCGGGCTCTTCTTCATATTCCGCGTCCTTCTCGGACCTCCGATGCGCCAGACCTTCGCGCACCGCGTCGCCCAGAATGACGGCCAGAACGACCAAAAGGACGATCCCCGCGATCCAGTCGAACACGCCGCGAAACGCCAAAGCGATGAAAAGGCACGAGGACGCCAGCATGATCACGTAGCTTTTTCGCGTTTCGCATTGGCTGGTGTGCATTACCGCCAGCAAGGCGGGTACACCCAACACAAGCAAAATATTGGCAGTGTTCGACCCCACGACGTTGCCCAGCGCGATACCCGGTGCATCGTCCAAAGCGGCGTTGATTGAGATCAGAAGCTCTGGCGCGGATGTGCCGAAGGCAACGATCGTAAGACTGACGATGAGGGCCGGGATGCCAACCCGCAGCGACAGGTTCACGGCGCCTTTGACCAATGCGTCGCCTGCCAAAAGCAGGATCACCAGCCCGACGACAACACCCCCCCAGATCATCACCATATCAGGAGGCCTTTCCCGAACAGGGGCATGGCCCCTTGCCGATGCGGTAGCGTCCGCACTTTCGGCACTTGGCGTTGGCGAGGCGTTTGGCACCCGGCACGCGCAGTTTGCCGAACATCGCGAGCACGGCCATGAAGGCAAGGAACAGTAAGACGATTTTTGCGATCACGTCAGAGACCGTAACGCGCGAATTCCGCGCGCTCTTCCACCGCGCTCAGCGCGTCTTGCGTGAGTTTCGCACCGAAACGGCTGAGCAGCGGACGGCGTTGTTCGTAGCGGCGGAACTGAACCTTGTCGCCAAAGCGATCTTTCATGGCTGGAACAAGATGCCCGACATGATCGGCCAAACCGACATCGACCGCGTTTTGGCCAACCCAAATATCGCCCGTGAACAGGTCGGGGTTGTCGGCCAGTTTTTCGCCGCGGCTGGATTTCACCTGATTGATGAACGTGTCGTGTAATTGGCCAAGCAGCCGGTTCAGGCGCGCCACGTCTTCTTCGCTTTCGGGGCGGAACGGGTCGAGCATCGATTTCGATTTGCCCGCTGTATAAACGCGGCGTTCGATCCCCTGACGCTGTAAGAACACATGCGCGCCAAAGCTGGCGGAGATGACGCCGATGGAGCCGAGGATCGAACTTGAATCGGCGTAAATCTCGTCAGCGGCACTCGCGATCCAATAACCGCCCGACGCTGCCACGTCTTCGACAAAGGCATAGACGGGAACGTCGGTTTCGTCCGATAGGCGCCGGATACGGGCACCGATCAGAGAGCTTTGAACGGGGCTACCGCCGGGCGAGTTGATCTCAAGCGCGACGGCGGCGGGTTTTCCCTTGCGAAACGCCTTTTCCAGCAATCCACGCAAACCCGCATCGCTGAGCGTACCACGGTTGCCCGCCGCGATCGTGCCTTGCAGCCGCACAACGGCAACCATGGGGTCGGATTTCAGGAAAGGGATATAACGCTTCATGCAGGGCCATGTAGAATGGGCACGACTGGCATACAAGGTATGGGCGGAAAAAGGGGCTATGTGTGCGCCGCGCGCCGCGCCGGGCAAAGGGTACGCCTGCTGACCTATTGTTTCGCGTGCGAAACATTTGGGCCGGACCGGACCTATTAACCATTTGTTAAGGGGTGCTGCCCCCGCGCTGTTGGCCCATGCCATGTGGGGCACCCACACGATTTTCATTGCCACATTACAAAACGCTTCCTAACCTACTGTTACAAAACTGTTACAAACGGTATCTGGGAGGAACCACCATGACTTCAGTGAAGACGATGCTTGGCGCATCGGCGTTTGCCTTTATGGCTGCATCCGGCGCAGCACAGGCCGACAAACTGACCTTTTATTGCTCGGCGCAGGAAGACTGGTGCCAGTTGATGGCCAACAGCTTTCAGGATGCGACCGGCATTGATGTGGCGATGACGCGCAAATCGTCGGGGGAGACGTTTGCCCAGATCAAGGCGGAAAGTGCCAATCCCAAAGGGGATGTCTGGTGGGGTGGCACCGGTGACCCGCATTTGCAGGCGGCAGAAGAAGGACTGACGGCACCTTATGTGTCGCCAATGCGCGACCAGTTGCATGATTGGGCGATCAGCCAGGCGGAAAGCGCGGGTGATCGGACGATTGGCATTTATTCGGGTGCGCTGGGGTATGGTTTCAACACCGAATTGCTGACGGCGAACAATCTGCCGGAGCCGACATCCTGGGAAGACCTGACCAAGCCGGAATACAAGGGCCATGTACAGATGGCGAACCCCAACTCCTCGGGCACGGCCTACACCACGTTGGCGACGATGGTGCAGTTGTTCGGCGAGGACGAGGGCTTTGAATTCATGAAAAAGCTGCACGCCAATATCAACCAGTACACCAAGTCAGGCTCTGCCCCGATCAAGGCGGCGGGCCGTGGCGAGAACACCATCGGCATCGTGTTTATGCATGACGCGGTGAAGCAGGCGGTTTCCGGTTTCCCGGTGAAGGTTGTAGCACCCGCAGAAGGCACAGGGTACGAGATTGGCTCCATGTCGATCATCGAAGGTGCGCGGAACATAGAAGAAGCCAAGAAGTTCTATGACTGGGCGCTCAGTGCTGAGGCACAGAACCTTGCGCTTCAGGTGAACGCGTTCCAGGTGCCATCGAACAAGAACGCGGAAACATCGGAAAGCGCGCCGGATATGTCGACGATCAAGCTTATCGATTATGACTTCAAGACATACGGCTCTTCTGAAACGCGCAAGCGGTTGCTGAAGAAGTGGGATGACGAGGTGTCGGTCCTGCCGCAGTAAGCCGTCGCCCAAGACGTGCGCACGTTATCGACGGAACAAACGACCCATCCGGTTCTGATCTTTTGGATTATTGCCGGTTGGGTCGGGTTTTTCCTCCTCCCCTGGTACGGGGTGGAGGAATTTTATTCATTTGAGTGGCTCGTTGACGGGTATCCGTTTGACGAGGATTACGCCCCTGCCGCGTTTCTGATTGGGCAGGGTGAGAAGCTTTGGCTGGCGCCCATGCTGATTGGGTTGGTGTTGCCGCTGTTTGCCCTGGGGCGACGCAAGACCGATCCGATCTATGCCAAGCTGTTGATTTTAGCAGGGGCCATCGGGTTTGGCTGGTTGATCCTGCAGGGCTTTGCGATTGGCATTCGGGGGTGGAACTTCGACTGGGCCAAGGCGCTGTTTGGCGACCTAGGGGATCGTCAGTTCGGGATGGGCTATGGCGCGTTGATTTGCGCGTCGGCGTTCCTGTTCCTCTTTACGCAAGGCATCGCCGCGCGCGGCGCGATCAACGGCGACGTTTTTGTCGTCAGCGCGATTGGCGGGGTGATCGTGATCGTCACCGCCTTTGTCTTCTTCCCCATTGCCAAGATGCTAACTGCTGCGTTCATCACCGAAGAGGGCGGCTATTCGATTGGCGTCTTTGCGTCAAAGTTCTTTGACGACCGGTTGTGGGGGCTTGGGTGCCTGTCGGGCGGGCGCTGTGGCGTTGCGTGGAATTCGCTGTTCCTGGCGGTTCTGGTCGGGTTGATCACCACGGTGCTGGGCCTGATCTTTGCGCTGGTCGTGACGCGGTCGGGGTTCCGGTACAAGCGCGCGTTGCGGGCTTTGACAGTGCTGCCGATCATCACGCCGCCGTTTGTGATTGGTCTGGCGCTGATCCTGCTTTTCGGGTTGTCAGGGTCTGTCACAGTGTTCTTTGCAGACGTGTTTGGTATTCAGCCAACGCGCTGGCTGTACGGTCTCCCCGGCATTCTGATCGCGCAGACACTGGCCTTTACCCCGATTGCCTTTCTGGTGCTGATTGGCGTGGTCGAGGGCGTATCGCCGTCGATGGAGGAAGCGGCGCAGACGTTGCGGGCCTCCAAATGGCAGGTGTTCAAGACGGTGTCCTTGCCATTGATGCGGCCCGGATTGGCGAATGCTTTTCTGCTTGGCTTTATCGAAAGCATGGCGGATTTCGGCAATCCGTTGGTGCTGGGCGGCAATTATGACGTTCTGTCGACCGAGATTTTCTTTGCCATCGTGGGTGCGCAATACGATCAGGGCAAGGCTGCGGTGTTGGCCATGGTGTTGCTCTGCTTCACCCTTGGCGCGTTTTACGCACAGCGGTTCTGGCTGGGCAAAAAAAGCTACACCACGGTGTCGGGCAAGGGCGACAGCGGTGTGCATCCACACATGCCGCGTGCCCTGTCGATCCCGGTGCTGGCGCTGGCGCTGGTCTGGGCCGGGTTCACCATGGTTGTCTACGTCATGATCTTTTACGGATCAGTGGTGGAGCTTTGGGGTGTGAACAACACGCTGACGTTCAAGCACTATGTCACGGCGTTTTCGTTCCGGTTCGAGGATGCGGGCATTCGCTGGTCAGGGGCGGCTTGGGATAGCTTTTGGACGACGCTAAAGATCGCGGCCATTGCTGCGCCACTGACGGCGATTGTGGGGTTGATCACGGCGTATCTGCTGACGCGGCAAACTTTTGCCGGCAAGAACGCGTTTGAGTTTGGCACCATGCTGTCGTTTGCCATTCCCGGCACGGTGATCGGTGTAAGCTACATCCTCGCCTTCAACGTGCCGCCGGTCGAGATCACCGGGACCGGGATCATCCTTGTTGTCAGCTTTATCTTCCGCAACATGCCGGTGGGTGTGCGGGCGGGCATCGCGTCGATGTCCCAGTTGGACAAGTCGTTGGATGAAAGTTCTCTGACGTTAGGGGCCAATAGCTGGCAAACGTTCCGGCGGGTGATCCTGCCGCTGTTGCGGCCTGCCATATTGGCGGCCCTCGTCTACAGCTTTGTGCGGGCGATGACGGCGATTTCGGCGGTGATTTTCCTTGTGAGCGCCGAATATGACATGGCCACCAGCTATATTATCGGTCGGGTCGAGAATAACGACTACGGGTTGGCGATTGCCTATTCGACGACCTTGATTTTCGTCATGCTGTCGGTCGTTGCCCTGCTGCAATTCATCGTTGGCCGCATCGAGATTGGGCGGCGCACCGCCCAATCACAAACATCTGCCTGAGGATTTCTGATGAGTATCAATTCGAAAGCCGCACCCGTCAGTTTCCGCAATGTGACCAAGGTCTATGGTAGCGATGTGGTTGCGGTGGATGACATCAATCTGGAGATTGACGCGGGCAAACTGGTGACACTGCTTGGCCCGTCCGGCTGCGGCAAGACGACAACCTTGCGGATGATCGCGGGGCTGGAAATGGCGTCGCGTGGGTCGATCCATATTGGTGACCGGGATGTGACGCTGCTGCCCGCGACGGACCGCGACGTTTCGATGGTGTTTCAAAGCTATGCATTATTCCCGCATATGACGGTGATGGAGAACGTGTCTTACGGGCTCGGGTTTTCGGGGTTCGACAAATCCGAAACCAAGGACCGGGCGACGCAGGGGCTTGATCTGGTGGGACTCAAGGGGTTTGGCGACCGGTTGCCCTCGGAATTGTCGGGCGGGCAACAGCAGCGTGTGGCTGTGGCGCGGGCGCTGGTGCTGGAGCCACAGGTGCTGCTGTTTGATGAACCGCTGTCGAACCTTGATGCGAAGCTGCGCCGCCAGGTGCGTGAGGAAATCCGCGAGATCCAGCAAAACCTTGGCCTGACCGTGGTCTATGTGACCCATGATCAGGAAGAGGCTTTGGCGGTTTCGGACGAGATCGTTGTCATGCGCAATGCGGGGATTGCGCAGATCGGCAGCCCGCGTGACCTTTATGATGCGCCTGCCGACCGGTTTGTTGCGGATTTCATCGGCGAGGCGAACATCATTCCGTGCGAGATTTTGGCGGTGTCGGGGGAAACGTCAACAATCAATGTTGGCGGGTTTGAGCATAGCCTGCCCGCGCGCGGATTGCCGGTTGGCCCGGCGGCGTTGGCGGTGCGCCCTACGCGGCTCAAGCTTGGCGCGGCATCAGGGATACCCATGCAGGTGCGCAAATCGACTTATGTTGGCAGTCGGATGGAATACACGCTGGATGCCGGGTTTGGCGAGATGTTTGCAGTGAGCGAAAACGTGGACACGCCGCTGGCGGTTGGCGACGAAACGGTCGTCGGGCTGGATCAGACCGGACCGGTGCTGTTGCCAGCCGATCAGGTGCCGTAGGCTCTGTCCGCGATCTGCACCAGTTCATCGAACACGCCCGCGCTGCCGACGACGACGCGACCGCCATGGGACACCATGTCATTGGCGCTTTGCACCTCAACCCGGCCACCCGCCTCTGCCACCAGCAATTGGCCGGCGAGGCAATCCCAGGCGTTCATATGTTCCTCGACATACCCCAACAGCCGCCCGGCCGCGACATAGGCGATGGACAGCGCGCCGGACGCGTTGCGGTGGAACATGCTTTCTGCCTTGATGACCTCGTCAATCAGGCGCTGCACGCCGACTGTGGGTACCCGGTTTGAATAGCCGGTTCCCACGCTGCCGCGCGCGAGGCTGGTGTCAGCGGGGCAGCGCAGCGGCGCGTTGTTGAGCCATGCGCCTTTGCCCTTGATGGCCAGATACATGTCGTTGTGGAGCGGGTCGCAGGTGACACCAACCACCGTTTCGTCGTTGTGAATGATGGAGATCACAACCGTCCATGCCGGAATTCCAGAGATGAAATTCGTGGTGCCATCAATTGGGTCGATGATCCACGTGTAGCCCGACGCAGAAGGTTTTGGCGCATGTTCCTCGCCGACGATGCCATCCTCCGGGAACGCCGCGGCAATCGCATCCCGCACGTGGAGTTCAACGGCCTTGTCCGCCTCTGACACAAAATCCTGCGGGCCCTTGTCTTCGATGACAAGCGTGCCGAGCCGTTCGAAGTAGGACACTGCGCGGTCACCGGCGCTGCGGGCGATGTCGACGGCGGTATCAGAGCGGTTGGGCATAGTAATCCTTGGCTATTTAAGGGCGGCAAGTGCCGCCGATCTGTCGTTGCAGGCAAGCTATGCAAAAACCTTTTAGCCCGCATCAGAAATTAGAATTTTTCTGAAAGCCATTCTGCCCCAATTCTGGGGGAGATGTTGAGGAACCTGATATGAAGCTTTCTTTTTTCACGATGCCGATCCACCCGCTGGACAAGCCGGTGTCGCAAAGCCTTGAGGAGGATCGCGAGGCGTTCATTCTTGCCGACAAGCTGGGCTATGCGGAGGCCTATTGCGGGGAGCACACGACGGACCGGGCTGAGATCATCACATCCTGCGTCGCGTTCCTGTCGAGCCTTGCGTATGAGACCAAGAATATCCGGCTGGGCACCGGCACGATCAACATGCCCAATTCGCACCCGGCCCGCATTGCGGCAGAGGTGGCGATGCTGGATCACATGCTGAAGGGGCGGTTGAACTTTGGCATCTCGCCCGGCGGGTTAATGTCGGATGCGGAGGCGTTCGGGTCGATCGACAA
Source organism: uncultured Rhodobacterales bacterium (assembly GCA_964500115.1). Lineage (GTDB taxonomy): Bacteria > Pseudomonadota > Alphaproteobacteria > Rhodobacterales > Rhodobacteraceae > Marivita. The sequence goes on along the minus strand of CAZCOX010000013.1, from coordinate 14,706 downwards.
GGACCGCAACGCGATGTTCCTGGAATGCATCAACATGGTGCTGGACATCTGGGCGGGCGCATCGCCCTACAACCTCAAGGGTGCGTTTTGGGAGGTGTCGACAGAGCGCACCTCGAACCTTGCCATCGGTCAGGGCGAGATCATCAAGCCGTTCCAAGACCCGCATCCGCCGATTGTGGGCACCGCAGTTGCCCCGTTCTCCAAGGGTGTGACGGCGATGGCGGCGCGGGGGTGGCAGCCGATCTCTGGCAATTTCCTGTTGCCGAAATGGGTCGCAACGCACTGGCCGAACTACGCGGAAGGTTGCGAAAGTGCAGGCATTACGCCGCGATATGAAGACTGGCGCGTGGCCAAGAATATCTGCGTGGCCGAAAATCGGGAAACGGCGCGGCGCTATGCCCGCGACCCGGGTAGCCCGTATGTCTACTACTATTCGCAACTGCTGACCAAGATGCGCGCGGGCGGGCGGTTGAACCTGTTTAAGGAAGACCAGAGCATGGCGGACGAGGACGTGACGCTGGATTACGTTCTGGACCGTCTGGTGATCCATGGTGATCCAAGTTCGGTTGCTGACCAGATCCTCGCCTTGCGCGAGGAGACAGGGCCGTTCCAGCATCTGGTTTACGCCGGGCATGATTGGACGGATTACGAATTGGGTCGCAACGGGATGATCCTGATGGCAGAAAAGGTCATGCCTATACTGGATGAGGCCACAAAGGCCGAACCCCCAGCCGTGGCCGCCTGAGACCGTTTGAAAGACCCAACATGACGCAAACTGAGTTCAACTCGCACGAATTTCGCCGCGCGCTTGGGAATTTTGCGACCGGCGTGACGATTATTACGGCGGTTGGCCCGGACGGGGAAAAGGTTGGCGTCACGGCAAGCAGTTTCAATTCGCTGTCAATGGACCCGCCGCTGATCTTGTGGAGCAGCATGAAAGAGGCGCGCAGTTGTGCGGTGTTCGAGGCCGCGAAGCATTTCGCGGTGAACATCCTTGCGTCGGATCAGATGCAGATGTCGAACCATTTCGCGCGACAGCAGGAAGACAAGTTTGCCGGGGTGGACTGGGAGCCGGGGATTGGCGGCGCGCCGTTGTTTGCCAATTGCGCGGGGCGGTTCCAATGCGAAACGTATGACAAGCTGGATGGTGGCGATCACTGGATCTTTGTCGGAAAGGTGCTGGCGTTTGACGACAACGGGCGTCCGCCGCTTTGTTTTCATCAAGGATCGTATTCAATGGTGTTCGGGCATCCGGGCAGCACGCGTAGGGTGGATGACACGGCAGCCAAGATCACATCTGAAGGGCGGATGGATGACCATCTGTTTTTCATGATGCTGCAGGCGGTGCGGGCCTATCAATCGACCTATAGCCCGAAGCTTAATACGCTGGAGTTGAGCCTGATCGAATCCCGATCTTTGCTTGTTTTGAACGACCTGCCAAACCACCGCGCCGAGGAACTGGTCAGCCACATGAACGCGCCCATTGCGGAAGTGCGGGAAGCGTTGTTGAATCTTGTCGATCGGGGTTTGGTGGCCTGTGAGGACAACCGCTACGCGCTGACCGAGGCGGGCCTGGCGAAGACGGCAGATGTGTGGGAGTTGGCCGAAACCCATGAAGACGAGGTCTTTGCCAGTTTTGAGCCTGAAGAGATCGAGGCGTTCAGCCGGGTGTTGCGCAAGCTGATCTCAGGCTGAAGCGCTTTTTTGCGTGCCTGTGAGCGGTGTTTCCAAGGCGATGGCTAGTTCCTCTTGCAGCACATCGGCGAATGCCCGCGCCGCACGGTTCAAAGGCCGCGCGCCCGGTTCGATCAACATGTAATCGACTGTCAGCGGTGGATCGGTGATCGGCAATACCTGACGACGGACGCCATCCAGATCATGCAGACACAGGATGCGTGGCAGGATCGACACCCAGTTTGATCGAGAGACAAGGTCAAGCGTGCCATGCATCGTATCGAGTTCCAGGATTTCTTTGACCGCGATCCCATTGACCGACAAGTAGGTTTCAATGCTGTGCCGCCGGGCATTGCTTTTTCCGGGCAGCACGAGTTGCAGCGGCGGCAGGTCTTTTAGAACCACCTGACCATTGCGCGTGGGAAACTCCTGATCCAGAGCGCCGACCAGGCATTCCTGATCTTTGCCCATGGCCGTGGCGACCAGACTGCCCAACAGGTTGTCGGACGCAGGTACCACCGCGAAATCGAGCCGGCCTTCGGCCACTTCTTCCGCCAATGCGCCGGAATAGGCTTCAGAGATGGAGAGTTGCACCTCTGGATATTCCTTTGGAAACCGCATCAGGACAGAAGTGAGGATCGCCCGGGTAAATGTGGGCATGAGGCCCACATGCACGTGGCCCACGACCGATTTGGACAACGTGCGAATACGGTCTTCGGCGTGGTTGGCGGCGGCAAGCACCTTGATGGCCTCGTTGTAGAATGCCTTGCCCGCCGCGGTTGGCGTCACACCGGATGAGCTGCGCAGGAAAAGCGAGACGTCGTAGCGCTTTTCTATCTGGCTGACATGCATGGAGAGCCCGGATTGCGTGGCGTTGACCTTTTCCGCCGCGGCTGAAAACGACCCTTGCTCATAAACGGCAGCGAAGTATCGCAATTGCTGGAGTTTCAAAGCTATCCATCCGCTTTTCTGTTAGAAACCCGAGATTACTAGCAGATGTCCTGACGGGTCAATTGCGAATTGGATGGGTTGCGTGTTGCACCGATGATGGGGATGGGGCCAAAGTTTGGGATTGCTTGATTGAGGGTTCGACCGTGTCTGAAAACGCGCCAACACTGCACATGCTTTGCGGGAAAATCGGTTCTGGAAAGTCGACGCTAGCTGCCCAGCTTGCGGAAGCCGAAAATGCCGTGATCATTACCGAAGACACTTGGCTGCATGCGCTTTTTGACGATCAGTTGACTTCCTTGCCTGACTACGTGCGGTGTACCGGCAAGCTGCGCAATGCGATGGCACCACATATTGCGGCGCTGCTGGGATCGGGGGTGTCTGTTGTTCTGGATTTTGCCGCCAATACGGCCAAACAGCGGGCTTGGCTACAAACCCTTTTGACGGAAACGGGCGCGGCGCATCAATTGCATGTGCTTGATGTGCCGGATGCCATCTGTCTGGAGCGGCTGCATGCGCGCAACGCCAGCGGGACACATCCATTTGATGTGTCTGACGAACAGTTTCACCAATTCTCGCAACACTTTGCACCGCCGACTGAGGCGGAAGGCTTCAACGTGGTGGTTCACCGGGTCGAGGCCTGAGCCATTGGGCAGTGGCAGATGCGTCGACGCATCTGCGCATTTCAGTCGACTGAAATGCCCGCTAGTAGAAGCTTTGTGGATCGATATCGATCGCCATGCGCAGCTCACCTTTGAGCTTGAATGGCGCCACCCATGCAGCCAGCGCCGGTTGCAGGGCCGTACCTTTCGGCGCTTTGACGAGGAGCCGCACCCGATGGCGCCCGCGGACGCGTGCGATGGGCGCTGGGGCCGGGCCAAAAACCTGCGCTCCGGCGCGCCGCAGCGGGCCGTCATTGCGGGCCAGCGCATTTCCTAGGTCGAACACCTCTTGCACATCGGTGGATGACAGGATGATCCCGGCCAAGCGACCGTAGGGCGGCACACCGGCCGCACGGCGCTCAGAAGCCTCCGCACTCCAGAAATCCTGTTCATCGCCGGACAGGATGGCGCGGATCACCGGGTGTTCGGGTTGGAACGTTTGGAGTAGAGCTTGCCCGGGCTTATCCGCCCGCCCGGCGCGGCCCGCCACCTGACGCATGAGTTGGAAAGTGCGTTCGGCGGCGCGCAGGTCGGAACCTTGCAAGCCAAGGTCTGCGTCGATCACGCCGACCAGCGTGAGGAGCGGGAAGTTGTGGCCTTTGGCAACCAATTGGGTGCCGATGATGAGGTCTGCGCCACCTTCGGCAATTGTTTCAATCTCGGCCTTCAGCGCCCGCGCGGATCCGAACATGTCGGACGACAGAACCGCCAGACGCGCGTCTGGAAAGAGGCGTTGCGCCTCTTCGGCAAGGCGTTCAACCCCGGGCCCGACGGCGGCCAGCCGGTCTTCGGCATCGCAGGCCGGGCAGACGGTGGGCATGGGTTTTGTCTCACCACATTGGTGGCAGACGAGGCGTTTGAGGAACCGGTGTTCGACCATGCGCGCATCGCATTGGTCGCAGCCGATCTGATGACCGCAGGCGCGGCAGATCGTGACGGGGGCGTAACCGCGACGGTTGATGAACAAAAGCGCCTGTTCGTTTTTGTCGAGCCTCTGTTGGACGGCCCGCTGCAGGGTTGGGGAAATCCAGCTTGAGCCGGGCAGTTGTTCAAGCCGCATGTCGATGGCGCGCATCTCGGGCAGGATTGCGTCGCCAAAGCGCGAGGTCAGTTCCAGCTTGTCGTACTTGCCCGCATCGGCGTTGGCCCAGCTTTCAAGGCTTGGCGTGGCAGAGGCGAGGATGACCTGCGCCTGACAGATCGAGGCGCGCAGGACGGCCATGTCGCGGGCGTTGTAGAGCACGCCATCCTCTTGCTTGTAGGATGTGTCGTGTTCTTCGTCGACGACCACGAGGCCGAGGTCGCGAAACGGCAGAAACAGCGAGGACCGCGCGCCGACGACCAGTTGGGCGTTCCCCTGCCCCACCATTTTCCAAACGCGGCGGCGTTCGGTGACCGTCACGCCGGAATGCCATTCTGCGGGCAGCGCGCCGAAGCGTTGTTCAACACGGGTGAGGAATTCCGCGGTGAGCGCGATTTCCGGCAGGAGGACGAGCGCTTGACGACCCTGTTTCAGGCACTCGGCCACGGCTTCGAGGTAGACCTCGGTTTTGCCGGAGCCGGTGACACCTTTGAGAAGGGTTGTGCCGTAGGCACGTGTTGCGACGGCGGCACGCAGCGTAGCGGACGCTTTGGCTTGATCCTCGGTCAGGTCTTTGCCGGAATAGCCTGGGTCGAGGCGCGGGAACGGTGTGTCGCGCGGGCTGTCCTCTTCGCGGACCGCGCCCAGCTTGGCCAGCCCTTTGACCACGGAGGTGGTCACACCAGCAGCTTCAGCCAGTTCCTTTAGGGTGAGGGACAAGCCGCCCATGTCGTTCAGCACGTCGAGCACGCGGGTACGGGCATCGGTCATGCGGTCGGGTGTGGTGTCGCCCAGACGGTAAATTTTGCGCATTGATGGCGGGTCGCCCAGCCCCGGCGCTCGGGTGGCCAGACGCAACATCGCAGGCATCGGTGTAAGCGTGTAATCCCCGGCGCGGGCGAGAAACGTCATGAGTTCTTCGCGCATGGGGGCGGCATCAAGCACGCGAATGACGGAGCGAACCTTGGAGATGTCCCAGTCGCCGCGCCCTGCGCCCCAGACCACGCCCAACACCTTGCGCGGGCCAAGCGGGACCTCGACAAATGCGCCGAGATGGCAGCCGCCTTCAGGCGCGCGGTAGTCGAGCACCCTGTCCAACGGTTGGGTGGTCAGAACGCCAATCAGTGCGCCCTCGTCAAAAAAGCTTTCTGTTAGCGCCATCATCCGGGGTTTCGGTCCTTGCTGTACTGGGGTAAAGCCCGGGGAAGCAAAGGCCAACCCACCAAAGGAGCGTCCTCATGAAATTCTTTGTCGACACAGCCGAAATTGATGCGATTGCCGAACTGAACGATCTTGGCATGGTTGATGGCGTGACCACCAACCCGTCGCTGATCAAAAAGTCGGGGCGCGATATCCTCGAAGTGACCAAGGAGATTTGCGATCTGGTGGCGGGGCCTGTGTCGGCCGAGGTGGTAGCGCTGAAAGCCGACGATATGATTGCAGAAGGCCGGAAGCTTGCTGAGATCGCCGAGAACATCGCGGTAAAGGTGCCGTTGACCTGGGACGGCTTGAAAGCGTGCAAAACGCTGACGGATGAAGGCAAGATGGTGAACGTCACATTGTGCTTTTCGGCCAATCAGGCACTTTTGGCGGCAAAGGCTGGGGCGACGTTTATCTCTCCGTTCATCGGGCGCCTGGACGACCTGAACATGGACGGGCTCGACCTGATCGCGGACATTCGCGAGATTTATGACAATTTCGGGTTTGAAACAAATGTGCTTGCCGCGTCGATCCGGTCGGCCAACCACATGAGCGAATGCGCCAAGATCGGCGCCGATGTCGCAACCGCGCCTCCTGGTGTGATCAAGGCGATGGCGAACCACGTGCTGACCGACAAAGGCCTTGATCAATTCGTCAAAGACGCAGAGGCGGCAAATATCAAGATCGTCTGACGCGAGAGCGCCTGGAAATGGTAAGACTTTCCCTTTCCTGACTAGGCAAGCCGTGGCACATCTTGCGCCATGGCCATGAAGTTATCCCTTTTCGGTCCATTCCGCGCTTCGCTCGACGGGCAAGAGTTGCGGATCGGGTCGCGCCGCTCACAGGCCCTGCTCGCCATGGTGGCGCTTGCACCAACGGCTGCCGTTGCGCGTGATCGGTTGGCGGCGACGCTCTGGCCCGACCGGGCCGAAGAGCAGGCACGCGCCTCGCTTCGGCAGGAACTGTCGAGCCTGCGGCGCGCACTGGGGGCTGCATCAGACATTGTCACGGCCGATGCATCCTGTGTTCGGATCAATAAAGACGCGCTGTCGCCAGGATTTGGTTCGCCCGACGATGGCGAGTTTCTTGAAGGTTTGGACTTGCGCTCCGAACCTTTCGACGATTGGCGGCGGTCGGAGACGATGCGGCTTGCCGAAAATCCGGGTCTGAAATCGGAAAACCTGGAAACAAATACCAACGACATATTCGAGAACCCAGTAGTTTTGGTTATGGGATTTGTTCCGGCAAGCGCGTCATCCGACGATAGATCTTTTGCGACGGGTCTGGTGATTGATCTGCGCACGTCGCTGTCGCAATGGCGTTGGTTTCCGGTGATCGCACCCGAGGCGATTGGCTGGAAAACCGATCAGGATGGAGACCTGCGTGAAACCGCCAAATCGGTTGGGGCTGCTTTTGCAATCAGTGGCGCGATCCGCAGGTCAGCGGATCGGATTCG
>CAZCOX010000013.1:0-7585 GCA_964500115.1 uncultured Rhodobacterales bacterium | reverse complement strand
CCCAACTATGCAAGAGCCTGGGCACGGAAAGCGCGGGTAAGCTTTCGCGCCGGGTTATTGGGCTGGGATCCGGACAGAGCTGGGTGTTTCGAGAAAGCGCTCGAATTTTGCGAGAAGGCCATCAACTGCGACCCTGCCGAAGGTGAAGCGCAGGGCGCTATGGCCGTTACGTTGGTCTTTGGCGTTCAGGATTTTGGCCGTGCGTCATTCCACGGTCTGGAGGCTGTGCGGTTGAATCCCTCCGCGCCCTTTGCGCGCCATGCCTGTGGATGTTCCTTGGAATGGGTAGGGGATATCGAACAAGCCTTATATCACTTGCGTAAAATCTTTGACCTTAACCCCAATTATCCAAACCGTGCGGCAGTGCTTGGCGATATGACGACCTGCGAGCTTTTTACTGGTCGCATGGATGAAGCCGTCGCGACGGCACGGCACCTTCGCGATATTGCGCCGAGTTATGTGCGCGGATTGCAGCGCGTGGCCGTGACACTTGGATGTGCAGGACATTTAGAGGAAGCACAGGCCGCATTTGCCAGAGTTTTGGAATTGCAGCCCGACTTTAACGAAGCCTATGTGCGCGAGACTTATCCTTATGCCCGGTCTGAGCATCTAGAATTTATTTTCGAGGGATTGCGCCGCGCGGGATGGCGCGCTTAAGCCCCTTCCCGCATCCTTGCTGCGATATCGGATACGGAAACGGACGCCCGGCCAGCCTTGCTCAATCCCATATCTGCGAGGGCATGATCGTCGAGCTTTTGCAGCTTTGAATGCTCTTTCCATGCATCGAGCCAGATAAACAAAGCATTGCGTCGGCGCGCGCCTGGCAGGGGAAAGGTTTGGAGAGTGAATGTTGCGGGTGTTGTTTTCTGGGTGGACATTGCGTTTTCCTTTTCTTGGATAACGCTTGGTCCCACACGCTCGTAAAGCTCGCGCAATCTTGGACCCGGCGCGCACGTAAAATATCCGTAAAACGGCGTAAAATGCGGACCTGATTGCATTGACTCTCAAGAAGTCTGCGCTTCTGCCACAGATCTTTACCGAGATTTAAAAAAGACGGGCAATCTAAACGCGCGGCTGATAGGGTCGCGCAAAATAAGACCACGAGGACGGCATGAGCAGCCCCCGGATAGACGACGACCTGCGCGAAAAAATCATGACGCGCCCTGACGTGATTCTCGAAGATCAGGACGTGATGCGCGCCCTGATTGCGGCCAATGAACGGGCGATGGGCGGCAATATTGTCGACCTGCGCGGCATTGCCATGGAACGGCTTGAGGCGCGGTTGGATCGGTTGGAAGACACCCACCGGTCTGTGATTGCTGCCGCCTATGAGAACCTCGCAGGCACAAATCAGGTGCATCGCGCGATCCTGCGCTTGATGGACCCGGTAGAGTTTGAGCCGTTCCTCAAGGACCTTGGCGGGGATGTGGCCGAGATTCTGCGGGTTGATGTGATCAAACTGGTGCTTGAGTCGGTCCAGAACGACGATGACCCGGCGATTAAGCGGTTGGGGTCCGTGCTTTCTGTGGCGGCGCCCGGGTTTATTGATCAGTACCTTAACGGTGGGCGCGATGTCCCGGCACGGCAAGTCACGTTGCGCCAGATCGAGACAGGCAATCGCGATATCTATGGCGACAAGGCCGATTGGGTCCGCTCCGAGGCCTGTCTGAGGCTGGATTTCGGCCCGGGGCGGTTGCCGGGGCTTCTGGTCATGGGGGCAGAAGACCCACATCAGTTTACTCCACAGCAGGGCACGGATTTGCTCACATTCTTCACCGGTGTGTTCGAGCGCCAGATGCGGCGCTGGCTGTCGTGAGCATCACGCTCTCTCCGGCGGCGCGGGACGCGCTGGAGGGGTGGCTGGCGGCAAGCCGGGCCTTAAAAGGAACGGCGGAAAACACACTGACCGCGTATCGCGGAGATGTTGTCGACTTCATAGTGTTCATGACGGAATACAAAGGCGAGGCGCAAGGGCTGGCGCCTTTGGCCCGGATCGGCGTGCCGGACATGCGGGCATGGATGGCGCAGACGCGATCCAGCGGGGCCAGCGCGCGGTCACTGGCCCGGAAACTGTCGGCGGTGAAGTCGTTCTATCGGTGGCTGGCAGAGCGTGAGGAGTTTGAACCCACGGCGGTTCTTTCGACCCGCGCGCCGAAGTTTCAGAAGAAGCTGCCACGTCCGCTCAATGAGGATGCCGCGCGGGCGATGATCGAAACGGTTGGACAACAGTCGCAAAAAGACTGGGTTGGCGCGCGCGACATGGCTGTGGTGACCCTACTTTACGGGTGTGGGTTGCGCATCTCCGAGGCACTGGGCCTGACCGGACGGGACCTGCCGTTGGGAGAGACGCTGCGGATTATCGGGAAAGGCGGCAAGGAACGCATTGTGCCGGTTCTGCCCATCGCGCGCCAGGCCGTCGCGCGTTATGCCGAGGTTTGCCCGTTTGACATGGAACCCGACACCCCGGTCTTTCGCGGTGCGCGTGGTGGGGCATTAAATGCCCGGTTGGTGCAAAAGGTAACCGAACAGGCGCGGATGCAGCTTGGTTTGCCCGCAACGGCAACACCGCACGCGATGCGCCACAGCTTTGCAACACATCTGTTGTCAGCCGGTGGCGACCTGCGCGCTATACAGGAATTGTTGGGCCACGCGTCGCTGTCAACCACGCAGGCCTATACCTCGGTCGATACGGTGCACCTGATGAAAGTGTACGAGGCGGCACACCCCAAAGCCGGCTGATTGTTTCGAGTACAATAATTTCCGAGACCTTTGGTGATCGCTTGGGCATAAACCGGCCCGTTACAAAGCCGAGATACGCCCATGCATCCCAACCCTGTGTTTCACAGCAAAGATCACGCGAAAGACATCGCCTTTGTCCGGGACCGCGGTTTCGGCACCTTGATGATGAACGCGGACCCGGTCCCACATGTGGCCCATGTGCCTGTGCTGCTGTCGGAAGATGGGAGCGAGGTCTTGATTCACCTCGTTCGCTCCAACCCGATCGCGCGCGCGTTGAAGGAGCCCGTGCCAGCGCGCATCTCATTAACGGGCCCGGACGGGTATATTTCGCCCGACTGGTACGGTGTGGCGGATCAGGTGCCGACGTGGAACTACGTGGCAGTGCAACTGACGGGCGTTTTGGAACGGTTGCCACAGGAGCGGATGCGGCAAGTTCTGGACACCCAGTCGGCATTCTACGAAGCGCGACTGGCCCCAAAACCGGCATGGACCACCGGGAAGATGACGCCAGAGGTTTTGGAAAAAATGATGCGGATGATCGTGCCATTGAGGATGACCGTCAGCGACATCGCAGCAACCTGGAAGTTGGGACAAAACAAAGAGGATGCAGCCCGTCGCGGAGCGGCAGACGCGTTGACCCATGGCATTGGCACAGATCTGACCGCCCTTTCAAAACTGATGTCAGAACCGCCAACGCTCTGAGGTTCCGCTTTTTCCTCTTGCCAAAAATACTCTCGGGGTCCGGGGCAGCGCCCCGGAATTTCCATTATGGAAATTCGAAGATGCGTCGACGCATCTTCGGCCCGGCTTTGCAAACCGCGCCTGCGGTGATTAGCTAGGATCAACACCAACCAGGAGCCATCTCATGCAACTTCTTCGCGCCGGACCGTCACCTTTTGTGCGCAAAGTGCTTGTCACCCTGCACGAAACCAAACAATTCGCTGATGTGGAGCAAGTCGATGTCACAGCCTCCCCTTTAGAGCCGGATTCCAAACTCGTGGCCGCAAACCCGGTTGGCAAAATTCCAGCGCTGATCCGGGCGGAAGGCCCGACACTTTACGATAGCCGTGTCATTTGCCGGTATCTCGACGCACGCGTAGAGGCGGGCCTTTACCCTGAGCATCGGCTTTGGGACACGCTGACGCTGGAAGCCACAGCCGACGGCATCATGGATGCCGCCGTTCTGATGGTTTACGAAATGCGGTTCCGACCCGAAGATAAAGTCCACGACGCGTGGGTGAACGGACAATGGAGCAAGGTCAGCCGTGCGTTGGATGCGCTGAATACCCGTTGGATGAGCCACCTGAACGGGCGTATGGATATGGGTCAGATCGCAATTGGCTGTGCCTTGGGGTATCTCGACTTCCGGCATGACGCGCGGTCCTGGCGCACAGGGCGTGATTCATTGGCCGATTGGTACGCAAGCTTTGCCAAGCGCGACAGTATGGTTGCAACGGAACCCGAGGGCTAGGGCGAGCCGCTTGCGTGTCGGGCAAACGCAGTTTACCGACGCGCAGTGTTTTCAAAGGAAAAGATCAGCCCATGCGGATGACCGACACTTTCATCAAGCCAATGCACCCTGAGGGGCGCAAATTCGTGGCGATCTTTGCGGCGGTCACGCTGGTGTTGTTCCTTGTCTCCGACCTGTTGGGCTGGATCGGCGCGGGATTAACCATTTGGTGCTACTACTTTTTCCGCGACCCCGAGCGCGTGATACCAGATGCACCCGGGCTGGTGATCAGCCCTGCGGACGGGGTGGTGTCTTTGATCGAGCCCGCCATCCCGCCGCGCGAGTTGGGACTGCCGGAAGAAGCGCTGACGCGGGTCAGCGTGTTCATGTCCGTCTTCAACTGCCATGTGAACCGCGCGCCGGTTGCCGGAAAGATCGAAACCATTGCGTATAAGCCCGGCAAGTTTCTGAACGCATCGCTCGATAAAGCGAGCGAAGACAATGAACGCAATTCGCTGGTCATCCGCATGGAGGACGACCGCGTGCTGACCGTGACGCAGATTGCAGGACTGGTCGCACGGCGAATTGTGAGCTTTACGCAAGAAGGCGCAATTCTGGATCGCGGCGAACGCTTTGGGTTGATCCGTTTTGGATCGCGGCTTGATATCTACCTGCCCGATGGTGTGGAGCCGACCGTCAAGATCGGACAGACGATGATTGCGGGTGAAACCGTGATTGCGGACCTTACCGCATGAGCGAACAGAACGGTGATAAGCTGACGTTGATCCAGCTGTTGCCGAACATGCTGACGGTGACGGCCATTTGCGCCGGTCTCACCGCCATTCGCTTTGGTCTTCAGGGCAATTACGAGTTGGCAGTTCAGCTGATTTTACTTGCGGCGATTCTGGATGGCGTTGACGGGCGTTTGGCCCGCGCGCTGGGGAGCGACAGCAAAATGGGCGCGGAACTGGATTCGCTTGCCGACTTCCTGAATTTCGGCGTGGCCCCTGTGATGCTTCTGTATGTGTGGGCGCTGGACGACACCTGGCAATTGGGCTGGTTGGCGGTTTTGATCTACGCGGTTTGCGCCGTGACACGTCTGGCGCGGTTCAATGTGGCGCGTAAATCAAGCGATGGCGCTGCGGAAAACGCTTACTTTATGGGAATCCCGTCGCCTGCCGGGGCGATCCTTGTCATGTTGCCAATGTATGCGTCTTTTGCCTTGGACAGCAAACAGATCCTGCCGGACGCGCTGCTGTCGATCTACATCGCAGGAATCGGTTTTTTGATGATCGGGCGCTTTCCTGTCTGGTCGTTCAAGACCACGCGGATCAGCCAGCGCAGGGTGAAGTTGTTTCTGGTGGGTTTTGCCGGCATTGGTGCGGCGATTGCCATCTATACGTGGATTGCACTGGTTGTACTGAGCTTGATCTATATCGGTGCTGTTGTTTGGATGTTGCCAGCGTCGCGTCGCGCGATTGCCCGGGACAAAGCTTCGCGGTCTTAGAATTTGAGCGACAGGCCCACGTTCAGGGCGTTGGTTTTGACATCCGTTTCCAGCGTCCCGCCTTCGGGCAAGTCCACCGTATTGATTGAGTAGGTAAACTGGTATTCGCCGAAGACAGCAAACCGGTCGTTCAAGTCGTATGACATGCCTGCGGTGAGCCGCGCGGCAGGACCGGTCAACTGGAATTCATAGGTCTCCTCGCCGGTCGTGGTGTCGATATCGACATGCGGGACAGCAACGCCAACGCCACCACCGACATAGGGCGTGAGGGCACCTTCGGCCCAACGGCCCGGCCACCGCTGGTAGGCGTTTACCGTCAGGATATTCAGGCCGTCGGTAAATTCGAGGTCGGAAAAGCCAATCGCCTCTTTTTCGTCATCGGGGGCGTAGACCTTGGCGTGGGTAAATTCGAGACCAAAGCCGAGATTTTCGTTTTTCCACCAGGTTCCGCGCACACCATAATAGGGCGGCATCTCGAATGAGCGGCCTTCCCAGCCAATGAGAGCGTCAAACTCGGCGCCTGTTCCGGGGTAGTCCCCCGTGACACGGCTATGTGGGGCAGTTTGCCAACCTGAGTATACCGAAAGTTCCATTTCGGCCATCGCGGGCGCGGCCATCAGACCCGCCAAACACAGCCCATATAGAATCGGTTTCTTCATCACCGGACGTCCGTTTGCCTTTGCAGATGCAGCATAGCCGCAAATATGCCTTGTTGCCCAGCATTTTGCCGCGACACATCGGCGCTTATTTCTTACCTAGTGTGTCGAGAGGTGGACGGCTAGGGGGTAGCCCGCTAAATACCGCTTCGGACCGCCATGGCTGCCCATGGCAAAACCCCGAGTTATGGCCGCAACAGCGGTCGATGAATGGAGAAAACCTCGTGTCCAACGCAGAACATCACGAAGGCACCCGGAGGGACTTCTTGTATTATGCGACTGCAGGCGCAGGCGCAGTTGCAACCGGAGCCGCCGTTTGGCCTTTGGTTGATCAGATGAATCCTTCTGCCGACGTGCTCGCCTTGTCCTCGATCCGCGTGGACGTGTCGGGCGTGTCGGAAGGCACACAACTTACCGTAAAGTGGCTCGGCAAGCCGGTGTTTATCCGTCGCCGTACCGCTGCGGAAATCGAAGACGCGCGCAGCGTTGATATGTCTGACCTAGTTGACCCGATTGCGCGCAACGAAAATATCGGTCTGGAAGCCGACGCGAGCGACGAAAACCGCGCGCTTGACGAAAGTGGTGAGTGGCTTGTGCAGATTGGTGTTTGCACACATTTGGGCTGCGTACCGCTGAGCGATGCTGGAGATTACACGCTTGACGGCGGTGTCGGTGGCTGGTTCTGCCCGTGCCACGGATCGCACTACGACACTGCTGGTCGTATTCGTAAGGGCCCGGCACCGGAAAACCTTCTGGTGCCGCCGGCTGAATTCGTCGACGACACAACCATCCTGCTGGGATAAGGAGACGCGCGAATGTCTGGAATTCCACACGATCATTATGAACCGAAAACGAGTGGCGAAAAGTGGCTTCACAGCCGCCTTCCCGTTGTCAGCCTGATCTACGACACGATCATGATCCCCACACCCAAGAACCTGAACTGGATGTGGATCTGGGGTATCGTGCTGACCTTCTGCCTTGCTTTGCAGATCATCACCGGCATCGTCCTCGTGATGCACTACACGCCGCATGTTGACCTGGCCTTTGCATCGGTCGAGCACATCATGCGCAACGTGAATGGCGGGTACATGCTGCGTTATCTGCACATGAACGGTGCGTCGCTGTTCTTTGTTGCCGTCTATCTGCACATCTTCCGCGGTCTCTACTATGGCTCTTACAAAGCCCCGCGTGAGATCACGTGGATCATCGGCATGCTGATTTACCTGCTGATGA
>CAZCOX010000012.1:14702-25068 GCA_964500115.1 uncultured Rhodobacterales bacterium | reverse complement strand
CAAATCGGAAATCTTCGGGCAAAGACGGGTGCATCTGTTCACTTTTGTCTATGAAGGCGCCCACCTCTGATGTGTCCTCAGACGGCTCCCATGCCGAGATGTCGTAGGCAAATCGCGCAGCACCGTCCTCGCGTCCAAGCAAAATGGGTGCGCTGGTCGCTTCTTTGAGTATTGGGTGATCCAAGGGCACGCGGGCCAATTGGCGAGCATTGCCCGAACCCGTGAGCAATGGCTTGCCCTGCCACAAGACAGATGCGCGAGAAGACGAATCCTCCATTGCGGCGGCCAGTGCCGGAATATCGCCGCGTATTTCTGCCGCGCGATCCAGGCCGGATCCGCCAAATGTCACCTGCTCTGCGTTGCGCATGCTATTTCGCCTTCTGCCTGCTGTGCACACGCGATGCCATGCCGAAATAAGAAGGGCAATGCACGACAGCCTGAACTTGCAATTCTGTTTTGCGCCGATTATCTGGACGGTTGAGAGGTTGGCGCGGGCGAGCGCCTCGCCAACCCGGTCAGGTCCGGAAGGAAGCAGCCGTAACGAGCCCCGCTTGGGTCGTTGTCCAGCCTCTCACTTTTCCCTCAATCCTCGTGGCGCAAAAATACAGCTGGTGCGCGTTTGGCAGACATTGCCCACGCCATCTGTTCTGATGTTTCGACTGCACAGGGGCGAACAGCGCGCAATCGCTTCAACGCATCTTCGCCGCCTTCACCAATTTCGATCATCAGCCGAAGCGCCACCATGCCTGATCGACCGCACCCGCCACGACAGTGAATCAATATGCGCCCACCGCCAGACAGCGCCCGGCGGATGCCCGTACTTACCGCAGGCCAGGCTTCCTCAAACGCATCATCAGGCACGCCGAAATCGCTAATAGGCAGATGCTCCCACCGCGTGCCAGCATCCACCAAATCGCGCCAAAGCCCTGCGGCACCTGCCGCGACCAGTTCAACTTCGGTGACAAGCGAAACGACGATGGAGGGCTTCCAATCAATGAAGTGTTGCAAATCACCAGCGTAATCACCGTCCACACCCGGAATGGGCGAAATGGCCAAGATGCCCTGACCCACCGGAAGCGCGTAGATGATCACGTCACAGCCTTTGCGCCCCAAATGTATCGCAGGTGCGGATATCGCCCGATTGATACCCGGTTGCGAACCAGCGTGACCGCTGCTCGGACGTACCGTGCGTAAAGGTGTGCGGCTGTGGCACCCGGCCTGCACGTTTTTGAAGGTGGTCATCGCCAATCATACGCGCGGCATTCAATGCTTCCTCGATATCACCCGGTTCCAACAACCCATCGACCGAACGCGCCCAAACCCCAGATAGGCAATCGGCTTGCAATTCAAGACGAACCGTCAACGCATTGGCTTGGGTCGTGCTGACGGCTTGTCGGCGTTCGTTTACTTGTCCCAGTATCCCCAGCTCGTTCTGAACATGGTGAGCGACTTCATGCGCGATAACATAAGCCGCTGCAAAGTCGCCGCGCGCGCCCAACTGGCGCGAAAGCGTCGCAAAGAAATCAGTATCAAGGTACGCCTTTTCGTCTGCCGGGCAGTAAAACGGTCCCGTCGCGCCACTCGCGTTCCCGCAAGGCGAAGACGTCACGCCGGAATACAGAACCAGCACGGGAGGCTGGTATTCGCGGCCAACTTGTTGTGGAAAGATCTGGCCCCAAACCTGCTCTGTTGTCGCCAAAACGCGTGACGTGAACTCGGCAGCGCGCTCCTCTTCCGCGCTCAACTCGCGCGGTGCCTCAGACGTCTGGCTGGTCTGTTGCAGCAATGGCGTGACATCAACCCCTGCAAAATAGCCAATCGCGAGCACAACCAAGAGGCCGACGCCGCCGATCCCGGCCTTGCCGCCTCCACCGCTCCGCCGTCTGTCCTCGATGTTCCGACTACCGCGGATCCCTCGTAACTTCATGATGTCCCCCTGACTGGTCGTGCGACATGCTACACAAACCAAGTGCGCGCCAAAAGCCTATGCTTTCAACGTGCACCGCTGGGAAGAGTTCCGCTTGCGTGAATCAATCGGCGGTTCGAATAACCTTTGCCAATGGCGCAAAGACTTCGTTATTGGCGCACAAGATTGCACCGTCATCGAACGGGTCCTGCCCAAGACGCACACCCTCGATCAGCGCGCCAGCCTCGGACGCGACGAGGTAACCCGCCGCGAGGCTCCAGATATCCGCTTCGCGTTGCCAGAACCCATCGAGACGACCGGCCGCGACATAGGCAAGGTCCAAAGATGTGCAGCCGGACGACCGAAGGCCAGAGCATTCGGGCATCACGCGCGCGAGGTCTTTCATCGTGGCTGGCAACGTGCGTTTCGCGCCAAAGGGCACAGCGTGCCCCAGAACTGCCTCGACAAGACGTGATCGGCTTGAAACACGGACGCGCTTGTTGTCGTTCAACCAGGCCCCCGACCCCTTTTCGGCGTAAAACATCTCGTCTTTGGCCGGGTCGAAAACAACGGCAGAGACAATCTGGCCTTTGTGCTCCAACGCGATGGACACTGCAAAATGCGGTTGCCCGTGCTCCAGATTCCGTGCGCCATCCAGTGCCGACACGATCCACCGGCGGGTTGGATCTTTGCCTTCGGTTTCACCCGTAGGTTCGGAATACCCATAGGTGCCTCGCGGTTCCATCAAAGCTTCACGCAACATCTCGGATGCGGCTTGCATAGCGCGCGACGTGAAATTGCCAGCGTTTTCCGCCGACGTCTGGAGGTTCTCAACCTCGCGGAAGTCTTTGTTCAACGACCGCCCGACCTTGCGCGCGGCTTTGATCATGATGTTGAGGTTTGCACTGCCCTGCATCATGGGCCTCCGCTGGTTCGGGATCAGACCGGGCGTATAATCATGCCGTGCCGCAATGCCAAGGGCCGTTGAATTATGACAGCGCCTCACGCCTGCGGGATGTATGTATCAAAGCCCTTTTGTCGAGCTGCGCGAATCCCATCTATCAATCAGCAACACCAACAAAGGACCCTCGAAATGCATCGCCGCAGCTTTACCAAACTCGCCGTCGCCGCCCCGGCTCTCCTTGTCGCTCGCCCTGCCTTGGCCGCGGAACCACAAATCTATCAAGAGGGCGGTATTGCCATCGATGGGTCAGACACAGTTGGGTATTTCACGCAAAACGGCCCCGTTCGTGGCAACGCAAGTTTCTCTGTCGATTACAAAGACGCAACTTGGCACTTTACCGATCAGGCTTCTGCGGACGCCTTTGAGGCCAATCCCTCGGCTTACGAACCACAATTTGGCGGATACTGCGCATGGGCGGTCAGCCAAGGCTATATCGCATCAACCGTTCCCGAAGCTTGGACGATCCACAACGACAAGCTTTATCTGAATTTCTCACGCGGCGTGCGGCGCCGCTTTCAGCGCAATCTCGAAGAAAACATCGCAAAAGCCGAAGCCAACTGGCCTGCGGTCTTGGGCTGAGGCATAGACTTGCTCAATTTCTAAGCAGCATTAACGCGTGCGCTGCGGCATCCCACCGCAGCGCCCGTCGCGTTTATCCAAAATTCATACGGTTTCAATTACGGTCAACACGTTCGTACCCCGGATCGAAGGAGGCGGTCCTAAAACACACTCGTGAGGACCGCTATGACCGCTCTTCAAACCTTATTGGCATTCTACTACCTCTGCGACCAAGCGGCAGCGCAACAGGTTCTTAATCGTGGCGACGTCGATGCCTGCATGGCGAATTACAACGAGCTTAAACTTACCTTTATCGACGAGATGCCGGCCCCTATTGGCGGTCATGAGCGCGCGGCTCAAAACCGCCTTGGCTATGCTGGGTTCAAAGCCTGGGAACAGGCCAATCCTGATCTTGTCGCAGAATACCGCGCCCGCGCCTTGTTGGTACTGGCATACGCGCAAAGACCTGGGCGTACAGCCATCGCGGGATTGACCAGCCCTCTTGGGGCAGATTGATGTGGTAAACTTCTGATCGAAGGATGCCGGGTGTGCGTTAGCTCAAAACAGCCTCAAACTCACGCCATTCGCCCTTGGACATGCCGGAGTTTTCCTGATTGACGTTTTCGCCCTTCAACATGCGCCGGACACAGTCCAGCGCCGTTGAAGACAGCGTTGCGCCGCCCATGCGATAGTCTTCGAATGCGCGGTAGGCGAAAGGCACCCAGTCGGCCACGACCTTACAAATTTCGTCTGCGTAAACCCTAATTTCATACTGAGCGTGCGAATCTGCCCTGAGTCGCAGGAAATGGAGCAGGTTGTGCAGATCAACCTTCCAGTACCATTGGGTGTAAATATTCGCAGGCAAGTTCATGCGGGCCAGCTCGCGTGCGAGTCCTTGCTGGCCATCATCGCTAATCATTTCTTCGTAGTGATCGTAGCAGCGCATCGCGTCGTCACGCAGGTGACGCAAAACGCGATCTGCCTCCTCACCCTCCAAGGCGGCACCGCGCCCTTGGTTATTGATCACAGATTGCGCAGCAAGGTGTTCCGGCGCGGGGATGTAAAACTCACGATCAAGGATCGAATAGCGCGCCGAATACTCGTTCACATTCGCAGTCCGGTGCCGAATCCACTGCCGCGCCACAAAAACCGGCAGCTTCACATGAAGTTTGATTTCGCACATCTCAAACGGCGTCGAATGCCAGTGCCGCATCAGATACCGGATCAATCCCTCGTCGTTTTGAACAGACTTGGTGCCTTTTCCGTAAGAGACACGCGCAGCCTGACAGATCGCAGCATCATCCCCCATATAATCGACCACCCGGATGAACCCGTGATCCAGAACCGGATAGGCCGTGTATAGGTGCGTCTCCATGCCTGGGCTGACCGCTCTAAGGGTCTCCTGCCGGACTGACCGTTGCTCTTGAATTTCGGCCAATTGATCCTGCGACAGAGGCATGGGGATTCCTTTCCACTAGGATGAGTCGTGAGACACTATATCTTGGCACCCTGCGCTACGAAACCACCAACTGTAGCGTTATGCATCTGCGCCGCACCAAGCGTATTTTTCGATTCTCCAACCGACCTTGCCGTTGACTTTCACGTGACCGTACCGGATTTTCGCATCGAGGTCGCAAAGAAGACCAATTCTAATCCGGGGCAGTAAGTTAGATGACGCGCATTTTCTATTTGATCCTGTGTCTTGGTTTTTTGGCCGCGTGTGACAGCGGCGGTGGGGATGTTCTACAAGCCCCAACAAATGAAGAGGCCGACCCCGGTACAACAGACGAAGATGGCACGCCGATCAATGGTGATGGTCGCACCCCTGAACTCCCGCCCGGAACGACCAACCCGACTCCGGACACTAGTATCGTCCGCCAAGAAGAACAAGACGGCGAGACAGGTGGCGGCTATGCCACGAATATCGAATATCGCAACGATCAGGGCCAGGATGAATTCGTCGTCGACAACATCGCGTTTGATGGGAACAACGTATACACGCGCGGCGATGCGGTTACCGGCGTTGCGCAATTGGGTCCCTACGCGGTCTACGAAGGCGCGGAAACAACAGAAGACCCGGTCACGGGCAACCAACTTGACACATTCACCTATCGCGCAATCTATGGCCGAAGCACCACCGGACAGACTGAATTCGCAATTGTCCGGTCTGGCTCGTACCTCGATTATGGTTTCGGAGGCTTTATCTACCAGCGTAATGCGACGGACTTCGAAGGAAATGACGTCACGCTTGTGCTGCCCAACGAAGGAGATGGCTTGTACTTGGGCGACTACGCCGGCATCCGAATTTTCCAAGGTCGTAGTGGTCTCGAATACGTTACTGGCGACGCGCAATTATTTGTCGACTTCAAAGACTTCAACAACGGCCAACGCGGCGTCGCATTTTATGTTAGGAACCGGCAGATCTTCGACATCAACGGGAATAACGTAACCGAGGAATACCTTACTGCGCTTGACGAAAATGGTGGCGGAACTGGCGGTGGCGGGCTCTTGGACGGCTTCGGGGACGAAGAAGAAAGCACTAGTGCAGGCCTCATCAAGGATATCGATGGTGACGGCGTCAATGAATTGCCACCGATACGCCCTGTGATCAGCCCGACCAACGCAGATGCCAACGGCGAAATCGCTGGCGACGTGTTCGAGGTTTCTGAGTTTGATGACGGCACCACCCAAAACACGGCCGAAGGCAGCTACTACGCGATCATGTCGGGCGAAGACGCCGGAGAAATCGTGGGCGTTCTCGTGATCGAAGGCACCGACCCGCGCGTGAACGGCACGACGTTCCAGGAAACTGGCGGGTTTGTCGTCTACCGACAGTAATGAAACGTCTACTCTTTCTGCTGCATTTTCTATTTCTGGCAGCGAGTTTAGCGGGACCCGCGTCTGCGCAAGTAAAGCTAAGCCCGTCCGAAATGCGCGAATTGGCCGGCCAAGCAGTTGTCCAAGGCCAACCTGGATTGGCCTATGACTTGTCCGGCGCACTCATCGGACGCGATGAAAGCGATCTGAACGCACATTTGATCCGCTCCCGCGCTGCGCGGGATCTTGGAAAAAACGACGACGCTTTGCTGCATGCGCGACGCGCCTGGGCACTGGCGGATACTGAAGATGCCAAATACGCAGCCGCACTTGCCAATGCCCAAGCGCTGTCGTCAGCGGGCCGCCGCACTGCCGCCCAAATATGGCTGCGTCGCGCCGTTCAACTGGCTCCCAGTGACGATCTGAAAGCGCGCGCCGCACAGGACTTTCGGTATGTGCGCGCGCAAAACCCTTGGTCAACTGCGTTCAGCTTTTCGGTTTCGCCCAGTTCAAACATCAACAACGGCAGCAGAAACGAAACGTCCGAGTTGTTCGACCTGCCATTTGTGTTTCAGTTGGAAGGCGAAGCGCGGGCTTTATCCGGCATCGAAATGGCCGCCGGCTTCAGCACGCGGTTCCGCATGCTATCGACACAATTCAAAAACACCGATTTGCTGTTTGGCGCATCTCACAAAACCTACGAATTGTCGGAGGACGCGAAGGACATTGCACCCGATGCGCGAGGATCGGACTTTGCTTCCAGCCAAGCTTTTGTAGGTGTGGCAGAGACGTATCGTCTGGACTCGGGCAAGGCGCAACTCGGCTGGGACCTGCGATTTGGCCGGAGTTGGTATAGTGGAAAACCGCTTTTTGACTATGCACGCGCAGGCGTCAGCTACCGACAATTGATCGGAAAGCGTGGCCTTGCGCGCGGCACGTTGTTTCGAGAGGTGCAAACAGGCCAGAACGGGCGTGACGATGCCACGGTTTGGAACGCTCAAATTGGGTTCGGTCATTCTCTTTCCAACGGCAATCAGCTTTCGTTTTCCGCAGGCTACGTGGTTTCAGACAGCGACGCCGATTACCTGGACTACACCAAGCGTTCTATTGGGGCGGTATACAGCATTGCGCGCCCCATTGGCCCTGCGCAGCTTGAGTTTGGTTTGACCGCATCCGAAAAGCATCATGACCGCTCAAATTTAACCGCGGATGGGCGGACAGAGCGTCGCGTAGAAGCACGCGTCACAGCAGCTTTGCCAGATGTCGAATTTTACGGGTTTGTTCCAACAGTGACCCTTCGGGCGGAATGGACCGACGCGAACCTGGACATCTATGAGACAGAGTCGCTGGGCCTTCAATTGGGTGTCAGATCGGCGTTTTGAAGCCATGTGATGGCTCGACATTCGGCGCGCCACGCCTAACGTATCCATCGTAGCACAAAAAGCGAGGACGTTATGCCATTGAGGTACCTGCACACCATGGTTCGCGTGAAGGATTTGGATCTCTCCATCCAATTCTACAAACTATTGGGTCTACAAGAGGTTCGCCGAACAGATAGCGAAGCCGGACGATACACAAATGTCTTCCTTGCCGCAGAGGGGCAGGAAGACTGCAAACTTGAACTGACCTATAATTGGGATGGTGACGATGGGTTGCCATCTGACAGCCGGCATTTTGGGCATCTCGCATACCTCGTCGACGATATTTACGCCATGTGTCAGCATTTAATGGATAACGGTGTCACGATTAATCGGCCACCGAGAGACGGTTTCATGGCTTTTGTACGGTCTCCCGACAATGTCTCTATCGAGCTGCTGCAAGCCGGGGATAAACTGCAGCCACAAGAACCTTGGCTGAGCATGGGAAACACCGGTCATTGGTAGGACAATTGGGCAAATGGGCAGCGGGGTTGGCGGTTTGCGTCTGGACCTTTTGGGCGCCGCCTATCGCCGCGCAAGCCGATTGCCGTTTGGCCCTTTTGCTCGCTTTGGATGTGTCTTCCTCTGTCGATGCAGAAGAATATGCGTTGCAGCGTGACGGTCTGGCGTCAGCGCTTGATGCCCCCGCCGTCCGCAACGCCATCCT
The DNA here is from genome assembly GCA_964500115.1 of uncultured Rhodobacterales bacterium. Taxonomy (GTDB): domain Bacteria; phylum Pseudomonadota; class Alphaproteobacteria; order Rhodobacterales; family Rhodobacteraceae; genus Marivita. The sequence goes on along the minus strand of CAZCOX010000012.1, from coordinate 16,738 downwards.
AGACAGCAGTGGCCATGTGAACATCGCCATTTATGAGTGGAGCGGACGGCGACAAAGCACTGTTGTGAGCGACTGGATTGCGCTACGCGGAGATGAGGATATTGACCGTCTGATTACCAACCTCACAACTGCGCAACGCAGCCATACGCGATTCCCAACCGCATTGGGCTACGCGTTGGGCTTTGGTGCAACCATGCTTTCAAAAGGTCCGATCTGCGATCGTCAGGTGATCGATGTTTCCGGCGACGGAGAGAACAATGATGGCTTTGCACCATACCTCGCGTACAAAAATTTCCCGTTCAACAATGTGACGGTGAATGGTCTGGCAGTCTTGGGCAGCGCACCGAATGTGCTGGAATACTTCCAGAGAGAAGTCCGTTTTGGCGTTGGGGCGTTTGTTGAGACATCATACGGGTATGATGGGTATCGGCAGTCGATGACGCGCAAACTGCTCAGAGAGCTCAACGGTCAGGTGTTGAGCGCAGTCCCGGTCGCACAAGGCCCCGGCTAAGCTTAGTAAATGTACCTGATCTGATCGGTCCAATACCGTTCCATTCTGCGCAATGTATTTGCCATATCGCCCAATGTGTCATCGTCGATGATCTGCTTTTCCAGCAACCCGTCCGCGTGGCGCGCAAAGAGTGCTGAGATCAAATCGCGAATTTCGCGGCCACGTGCTGTCAAGCGCACCCGGACAGACCGTCTGTCAATCTCGCAGCGCTGGTGATGCATATAGCCCATGTCCACCAATTTCTTGAGGTTGTAGCTTACATTGCTGCCTTGGTAGTACCCGCGGGTCTTAAGCTCCCCCGCTGTCACCTCGTTATCGCCGATATTGAACAGCAACAGCGCTTGCACAGCGTTTATCTCGATGATGCCAACACGTTCGAATTCGTCTTTGATAACATCCAACAGCAGCCTGTGCAGCCGTTCCACCAGCGCGAGCGCATCAAGGTATCCATCCAACACCGTGTTGGATTGGCCCTGCTCAACAGAAGCATGAATGCTCATTCGTTTCTCCGCCTAAACTGTCGGACGGAGCATCAATCAAAAAGCCGAATAATCGGTTAAGCTGGAAAATCTTTTAAATTCAGTGCTGAAACGCGACTTTCGCGATATCATCCACCATGTCGCGCCATTCATCGGGTGGTGTGATTTGTCCGCTGACCCATTGGTAAAGATCCTGATCATTTTCAGACAGCAACGCGTCGTATCGATCCAAAGCCGCGGGTTCCAAGTCTTCCAACCGCAATTCGGCATAGCGCGACAAGATGATATCCATCTCTTTGATGCCGCGCCGCATAGACCGCATCGCCAATCGCTTCAGCCGGTGTTCATGCGTTTCCGTCACGTGTCACCTCCGACCATGCGGCGCAGACGTTTTTCGAGGCGTGCCATTTGCTGCGCTTTCGCTTGCAGGTCAGACTTTATCTCGCGCACTTCGAGGATGATATCTTTGATGTCGCCCGGTAGCGGTTCTTCGTCCGGCGTATCCACGCCCTCGCCTTCGCCATTGATCAACCACATCATGGAGACATTGAGCAAGCCCGCCATCATCGACAATCGGTTTGCGCGGGGCTCGGCAAGGTCGTCCTCCCAACCGCGAAGCGTCGATTTCTTGACACCCAATCGCTTGGCGAGCGCATCTTGAGACATGTTCGCGGCCTCGCGCGCAGCGGTCAGCCTGTCTCCGAATGTCGCGATTTCGGGGGCGTACCAGTCTCTTACGCTTTCATTCATTCCGTATCCTTTCGCGATCGTCGCTTGATCGAATTTCAGGCGCATCCTAAGAGGTGGGGACGCAGTCTTAACCAAAGGCAAAACATGACCTTCCTGTCCGACACCCTGTCCCGCGTTAGCCCCTCTCCTACCGTGGCCGTGACGCAAAAAGCGATGGAACTCAAAGCCGCAGGCCAGGATGTCATCGGTCTTGGTGCCGGTGAGCCTGACTTTGACACGCCCGACAATATCAAATCCGCTGCAATTGCGGCGATTGACGCCGGAAAAACGAAATATACGGCGGTTGATGGCATTCC
>CAZCOX010000012.1:0-14602 GCA_964500115.1 uncultured Rhodobacterales bacterium | reverse complement strand
TGACCGATGTTCTCAAGCGGCATCCGCATGTTTGGGTCATGACGGATGATATGTACGAACACTTGGCTTATGATGGCTTCAGCTTCTGCACGCCTGCACAGGTCGAGCCTTCTCTCTATGATCGCACACTGACAGTTAACGGCGTTTCAAAGGCCTATGCCATGACGGGTTGGCGCATTGGGTATGCCGCCGGGCCTGAGCATTTGATCGCGGCCATGCGCAAGTTGCAGTCGCAATCCACAACGAACCCCAGTTCCATCAGCCAATGGGCCGCCGTTGAGGCGTTGAATGGTCCCCAAGACTTCTTGGAGGAACGCAAGCAGGCGTTTCTCAAACGCCGCGATCTCGTGGTCTCAGAATTAAATGCTGCGAAGGGGATCACCTGCGCTGTGCCGGAGGGCGCTTTCTATGTGTATCCGTCGATTGCAGGCTGCATAGGAAAGACGAGCGCAGGCGGTGCATTGATTGACAGTGACGAGGCATTCGCCACTGCCTTGCTCGAAGAACACGGAGTTGCGGTCGTGTTTGGGGCAGCCTTCGGGCTTAGCCCGCATTTCCGCGTCAGCTACGCCACCTCCGATGAAGCGCTCACCGAGGCATGCGCGCGCATCCAGGCCTTTTGCGCTGGTCTGGAGTGAGCAATGAGCGCCGACCTCCCAGAATACTATTTCCGGGTGCGTGAAAACGGCGCATTGGTGTTTCGTGTCGATACGGAAAATCGTCAGCGCCGGATCGAGATGGATCAGATCGCCGTTGTGAACATTCGCAACGGCGAGATCAAACCACATGGCGACCGCGAGTTAAGCGAAACGGATGTCAAAGTTATCCAGGATTGGATGGTGGACCGACAGGCAGTTTTGGCCGAGCGTGATGTCGATGACATTTTGCGCGCCGTCGATCATCTGAACCTGACGACACAATGGGCGCAATCGCGGGCATCTGATGAACAACTGGATGCCGTCACCGACGCGCTTCTTCTGGCGATGCACGATTTGCGCAGCGTCTTGGTCCGCCGCAAGGCAGATCGGCTGCTGAAAGACGACAGCACATAAAGCAGGCGCTTCCCCCGCGCTGCGGCCTCTGTCATACTGTCGCAAAGCAACAAACAACAGAGCAGCATGATGGCCGAAGACCTGCTTTCGGGGCACGAACCAACGGACTACGACGCCTGTTCCATCGAAGTTCTGGAAGGCCTTGAACCCGTTCGCAAACGCCCTGGCATGTATATCGGCGGCACGGACGAACGTGCGCTGCACCACCTTGTTGCCGAAGTGCTCGACAACTCGATGGACGAGGCCGTAGCGGGGCATGCCAACCGAATCGAGGTGGAACTGCACGAGGATTTCGCCGTCACCATCCGCGACAACGGTCGCGGCATTCCCATCGATCCACACCCGAAATTCCCCGAGAAATCTGCGCTTGAGGTGATCCTTTGTACGCTTCACGCGGGCGGTAAGTTCTCGGGCAAGGCTTATGAGACGTCTGGTGGTTTGCACGGTGTCGGCGCGTCGGTGGTAAACGCGCTATCGGATTCGATGGTGGTGCAGGTTGCGCGAAACAAGGAACTGTTCGAACAGCGGTTTTCCCGTGGCATCCCTCTGACAAAGGTTGAAAAGGTCGGTCAGGCTCCGAACCGTCGCGGCACGACAACCACGTTCCACGCGGACGAACAGATTTTCGGCAAGCTCCGTTTCAAACCGGCACGGTTGTTTAAGATGGTACGGTCCAAAGCCTACCTCTTTTCCGGGGTCGAGATTCGCTGGAAGTCTGCCATCAGCGACGGCGAGACACCGCAAGAGGCGACATTCCACTTTCCCGGCGGATTGGCCGACTACCTGACTGAAACGCTTGGCAGCGCGTCCACGTATGCCGAGAAGCCCTTTGCCGGGGTTGTCGACTTCAAGGAGAAATTTGGCCAAGCGGGCAAAGTCGAATGGGCGATCAACTGGACGCCATCGCGCGACGGGTTCATTCAGTCCTACTGCAACACAGTGCCCACGCCCGAAGGCGGCACGCATGAGGCAGGGTTCTGGGCGGCGATCCTAAAAGGTATTCGCGCCTATGGAGAGTTGTCGAACAATAAGAAAGCCAGCCAGATCACCCGTGACGACCTGATCACTGGCGGCTGCGCTCTGGTGTCCTGTTTCATCCGCGAACCGGAATTTGTGGGCCAGACGAAAGATCGTCTTGCGACGACTGAAGCCCAGCGCATGGTCGAAGGCGCAGTTCGAGACCACTTTGACAACTGGCTGGCAGCAGATACCAAGTCCGCTGGCGCGATCCTCGATTTCCTCGTGCTGCGTGCGGAGGAGCGGCTGCGGCGCAGGCAGGAGAAAGAGACCGCGCGGAAGTCTGCAACCAAGAAGCTGCGCTTGCCGGGCAAGCTGGTGGATTGCTCAAACGCATCTCGCGAAGGCACTGAGCTCTTCATCGTTGAGGGCGACTCTGCTGGTGGCTCGGCCAAGATGGCGCGAGATCGCAAAACACAGGCGTTGCTGCCACTTCGGGGCAAGATCCTAAACGTGTTGGGAGCGGCCTCCTCCAAGCTCGGATCGAATGCCGAAATTAATGACCTGACCCAAGCTTTGGGTGTCGGGCTGGGCACGAAATTCAACATCGATGATCTGCGCTACGAAAAGATCATCATCATGACTGACGCGGATGTCGACGGCGCGCATATCGCCTCGCTCCTTATGACGTTTTTCTTTACCCAGATGCGCCCAATGATCGACGCCGGCCATCTTTTCCTAGCCTGCCCGCCCCTGTTCCGCCTTACCCAAGGTGCAAAGCGCGTGTATTGCCTTGATGAACGCGAACGCGAAGAATGGCTGGCCAAGGGTATTGGCGGCAAGGGCAAAATTGATGTGTCGCGGTTCAAGGGCTTAGGCGAAATGGACGCGAAAGACCTGAAAGAAACGACCATGGACCCGGCCTCGCGCAAACTGATCCGCGTGACGATCGATGAGGACGAACCCGGAGAAACAGGCGATCTGGTCGAGCGTCTTATGGGCAAAAAACCCGAGATGCGGTTCCAGTACATTCAAGAGAATGCGAAGTTCGTAGAAGAACTGGACGTGTAGGGCGCACGGTGAAACCGTATCGGCGCGAGGGCTCAGATAATTGGAACAAAAGGAATCCCGCAGGCACTGAAGAAAACCAGACTAGCCAACCCAAACCACACACGCATCGACTTTCCTTTCGTATCACGCACAAACCGCAGCTAACGGCTCGTCTCGCAAATGTCGAACAGTTCGGCGATGACCGCCCATGACGACTGACGCTAATATAAATCAGGCAGCACGTGGCCACCCAAACACAAAACGCTAAGTGTGGTGCATGAAAAAACTTATCGCGCTTTTCCTTCTGATTTCCAGCCAAGCAAACGCCTGGGAGTTTTCCGGAACGCCCCTCTGCACAGTCCTGCACGAAGGCGCGGACATGACGCTTGAAATGACATACGATCCGGGTTTGGGCGAGTACACTCTGAACCTGACCCGCACATACTCTGATTGGCCCGCAGGCCCCGTCTTTGCACTACGTTTTGACGGCCCGGCTGGCCTTACGATTTCGACCGGCAGTCACAGCATCACCGGCAACCAGCTCATCGTGAAAGACAGCGGGTTTGGCAACGTTTTGAATGGATTGCAGTACAATATCCGCGCTGTTGCACTGATCGCGGATTCAGAGACTGCCATCTCATTGCAAGGCGCCGCGCCTGCGGTTGCGGCCTTTCGAGAGTGCGACACGCCCTTTGTGTAAGAAGTGCCGGTGCCATTCGCCAGGCCTGTCAACTTCACCCGCCAAAGGCTAAAACCCGGGCATGACACGCCTTCCGATTGATGACGTATTACCGGACCTGATCGCTTGCGTGACCGATCATGGACGGGCCGTTTTGCAAGCGCCGCCAGGGGCGGGAAAAACTACGCGCGTGCCACTGGCTTTGCTATCGGCCAACGTGACATCTGGCAAAATCATCATGCTCGAACCGCGCAGACTCGCCGCCCGCGCGGCAGCAGATCGCATGTCCAAAACACTTGGTGAAGAACTGGGGGAAACGGTCGGATACCGCATCCGCGGAGACGCAAGGATCAGCGCACAGACACGGATCGAGGTGGTCACCGAAGGCATTCTCACACGCATGATCCAATCCGACCCAGAGTTGTTTGGCGTGGGTGCTGTCATCTTTGACGAATTTCACGAAAGGTCATTGAACGCAGATCTTGGCTTGGCGTTGTGTCTCGAAATATCCGAAGCGTTGCGCGATGATCTGATCCTCATTGCGATGTCTGCCACACTTGACGCGCAACCCGTGGCAGACCTGATGTCTGCTCCGCTGGTCACATCACAAGGCCGCATGTTTCCGGTGACGTCGCACTGGCTAGAGACTCCATCGCCCAAGACAGTTCGGTTCGAAACCGCAATGACAGATCTAGTCACCAAAGCCGCGTCTGAAACCACTGGCGGACTACTGGCGTTTCTTCCCGGCGAAGGTGAAATCCGCAGAGTTCAGAACCTTTTGGGCCAACGGCTGCCAAGCGATCACGTCATCCGACCACTCTTTGGCGCAATGCCGTTCAAAGACCAACAGGCCGCTATTCGCCCGGAGGCGCAAAACCGCAAGATCGTTTTGGCCACCTCTATCGCCGAAACATCTCTGACAATCGAAGACGTCCGGGTCGTTGTAGACGGCGGGCGTGCGCGACGCGCGCGGTTCGACCCGGGTTCTGGCATGTCGCGACTGGTCACCGAAAAAGTCACCCGCGCCGAAGCAACACAGCGCGCGGGGCGCGCCGGGCGGGTTGCCCAAGGCGTGGCGTACAAGCTCTGGACGAAAGGTGAAGAAGGCGCTTTGGCCGCATTTCCACCCGCCGAGATCGAAGCGGCTGATCTATCAGGCTTGGCGTTGGAATTGGCTATGTGGGGCGCGCACCCAAATGGTTTGCCATTTTTGACCGCCCCACCCGAAGGCGCCTTTGCCGAGGCGCAAAGCCTTTTGCAGATGCTTGGGGCGCTCGACGCGCAAGGCCTGATTACACAGCACGGACGCGACTTTGCCAAGCTGCCCTTGCACCCAAGGTTGGCTCACATGGTGATCAAAGCAGGCATAGCCGCGGCCCCGCTGGCAGCACTCCTGTCAGAGCGCGATCCACTGCGGGGCGCAGGCGTCGACCTCCAACTGCGACTTGCTGCTTTGAACGACCCACAGCGGTTTTCAAACACACATTCCGCGTCGGTCAACCGGGGTGTTCTTGACCGATGCCGCAGCGAGATCGCACGCCTCAAGCACCTCGCACCACCAAGGCACGGTGAGACCTTCAGTCCGGCCGAGCACGCTGCGCTGGCTTACCCGGACCGCATCGGTTTGCGGCGCAAAGGGGACGCCGCGCGATACCAGTTAGCGGGCGGTAAGGGCGCTGTCATGGACGATAGTGACAGCCTCGCGGGCGCGCGATTGATCGTTGCGACAGATCTTGATGGCAATCCGCGCGAGGCGAAAATCAGGCAGGCGATTGCCATCAGCGAAAGTGAAGTGCGGCGTCTGTTCAGCGACAAAATCGAATGGGTCAAAACCTGCGTCTGGTCAAAGCGCGAACGCCGGGTCGTTGCACGCGAACAAGAGCTATTTGGCGCGATCGCACTCGATGATCGAATTTGGAAAGACGCATCAGCCAGTGACGTCGCCCACGCGATGCTGGATGGTGTGCGTGAACTTGGTTTGCAACCGGCGATGACCCCGGCTGCGAAACGCTTTTTGGCACGCGTCGCTTTGGCAAGGGAAAGCCATTCGGAGTTTCCTGACACAACCGAGGCCCACCTACTTAACACTTTGGAATTGTGGCTGTTGCCAAGCTTGTCCGGTGTTCGTTCTGTCGAAGATTGGAAGCGCTTCGATGTCTTGCCAGCCTTGCAAAACCTGCTCGATTGGAACCAGACGCAACAGCTCGACAAACTTGTGCCAGGCGTATTCACAACCCCATTGGGTCGAAAAATACCGATTGATTACTCCGGTGAGACCCCGGAAATCCGCTTGCGGCTTCAGGAGATGTTTGGACAGAAAACGCATCCTTTCGTGGGTAAAGCGCCTTTGCGTGTGACGCTTTTATCGCCAGCTCAACGGCCCGTCCAAACAACCACCGATTTGCCCGGTTTCTGGGCCGGATCATACGCCGATGTTCGAAAAGACATGCGCGCCGCATATCCAAAGCATCCGTGGCCCGAGGACCCCACCGAAGCTGATCCAACACTCAGAGCGAAACGGCGCACCACGTAAACACGGCGCGTAACGCGGACAGAGACCAAACTCTTGCCGACGCAAGCCGCAACCCGTATTGCCCTTGCCATGTTAGATGATGCCGACGATATACACCCGCTGTTCTACGGTGCGCCAAAATCCACCGAGTTCAAGAAACTGCGCAAACGCATCGTGCAAAACGTGCGCGAAGCCATTGAGCGCTACGGAATGGTGGAGCGCGATGCCCGTTGGTTGGTGTGCCTGTCCGGCGGCAAAGACAGCTATACTCTTCTGGCCGTTTTGCACGAGTTGAAATGGCGCGGTTTGTTACCGGTCGATATTCTCGCATGTAATCTGGATCAGGGGCAGCCCGGTTTCCCGGCGACGGTGCTACCTGCGTTTCTTGAAAAGATGGGTGTCCCGCATCGTATCGAATATCAAGACACCTATTCGATTGTCGTCGATAAGGTCCCGCAAGGGCGCACCTATTGCGCCTTGTGCTCAAGACTTAGGCGCGGAAATCTTTATCGTATTGCCCGTGAAGAAGGCTGCTCGGCAGTCGTTTTGGGCCATCACAGAGACGACATTCTAGAGACGTTTTTCATGAACCTGTTTCACGGAGGGCGTCTGGCGACGATGCCACCAAAATTGGTAAATGAAGAGGGTGATCTTTTCGTGTACCGCCCCTTGGCCCATGTTGCCGAAGCCGATTGCGGGAAATTCGCAAATGCAATGCAATACCCGATCATCCCCTGTGACCTTTGCGGGTCGCAAGACGGTTTGCAGCGGCAGCAGGTCAAAGCGATTTTGGATGGTTGGGAAAAGAACAGCCCCGGACGGCGTCAAGTCATGTTCCGTGCGCTGACGAATGCACGGCCGTCCCACCTCTTTGACAGTGAATTGTTCGACTTCGCCGGTCTTGCCCGCAGTTCCGGCGCATTTGATCCAAGTTCTGCCGACGTACCCGATCCGGATTAACTGATCAGTCATTGTTTCGACGCATGTTCTTGAAAAGTTCCTCAAGGCATGTACGCAATGCGGCTCTCCGAACGTATCGGCACGTTAAAGCACCTCTTGAAGATCGATTGGCACGGACCGCATATGCTCGCGTTCCTGCCTGCGCTGTGCCTTGCTGCCTATTGGGGCGGCGGAGAAGTTTTGCTTGTAATCTGCGCGCTCGGCGTGCCGTTGTTCTACGCATTCTACGGCGGGTTTTCGCGAACAATTGCACCAGTCCTCGAAGAGCCGGCGGAGCCCCCGCTGAAAACGGTCGCGAAAGATTTCATGATCGCAGCGCAGCATCACGGGCAAACTGCAGGGTGTTTCCAGCTTAGCATTTCGGGTCTTGAAGAGGTCACTCACCAATTGGGTGACGAGGCCGCCAGAGAAGCAACAACGCTGATTAAAGACCGCCTCAAATCGACCTTGCGCGAATCAGATCACGTTTATCAAACGGGCGATACGCGATTTGTCGTCTTGATCGCACCGAACTTTCGATTGAAACCCGACTCTCTTTTGGAGCTTGGAAAACGACTACGCGACTGTGTCGAAGAACCATTCGCGATCTCTGGAACGACTCGCTATCTGACAACTGCTTTGGGTATCGCGCCGTCAACATCACTGGGCCGAAATCCAGAAGTCGACCGATGGTTGGACGCCTCGGCTCTGGCCTTGTCTGAAGCAAAATCAAATGGACCATCGTCCGTGCGCGTGTGGTCAGAAAAGCTGGCCCGCCAAAACCAATCCAGACGGGATATGCGCGAAGATCTGGTAGAAGCCTTGGACAAAGGACAGATACAAGCGCATTTTCAACCGCAGGTCAGCATGGCGAACAATCTCGTGACCGGCATGGAAGCTTTGGCCCGGTGGGAGCATCCGACAAAAGGTACGATCCCACCAAAAATGTTTTTGCGCGCGCTCGAAGACAGCGGGCAAATGGAACAGCTCGGCTTGTCGATACTCGCTCAAGCGCTGGCCGCGCTCCGCCGCTGGGATGATGCGGGCTTTGATGTGCCGACCGTGAGTGTGAATTTCTCCGCCGTCGAACTGCGCAACCCGAGCTTGCCCGAACACATTCGTTGGGAATTACAGCGGCTGGGTCTTCCGGCCCATCGCTTGTCGATCGAAGTTTTGGAGAGTGTGATTTTCGACGGGGTGGACGACGTGATGCGGAAAACCATCACGGAATTGGCGGACATGGGATGCCGCGTCGAGCTTGACGACTTTGGCACCGGCCATGCTTCAATAACAACGCTTCAAACGCTGCCAATTCATCGGGTCAAGATTGACCAAAGCTTTGTCAAAGGTGCAGAGACCGCAGCAGATAAAAAGCGCATGTTGTCTGCGATGCTGGGTTTAATCGCGGAGCTTGAACTCGATAGTCTCGCCGAAGGTGTTGAAACCCTGACCGAACACGGCGTTCTGAAGGAACTGGGTTGTAAACATGCGCAAGGTTTCCTGTTTGCGAAACCTATGCCAGCCGACGAAACGCACGAGTGGCTCAACAAGCATTATGAGGCGCACGCCCCTTCCAATGTGGCCTATATTGAGCGACCCGAGATAAGAAATTCATAACACGAAATGAACCACAATCTTGGTCAGCAGAAATGTGACTGTTCTATTGCCGCATTACGCTGTCTTTACCGCGATTCCACTTGACCTTCGCGCGCGAGGCCTGTTGAACGCTGCGGATATCCGGCAGCATAGGTGGCAGTCCCCGATGGACGATCAGAACAAGAACCTTCTTATCGCAACTGCGTTGAGTTTTGCGGTCATTCTTGTGTGGTTTGTTCTGTTCCCGCCGCCAGAACCAACCGTCGATCCGGACACAGCTTTGCCGCCGGTATCCGAAACGGCATCGCCCGAGATCGCTACAACACCAAACGCGGCACCCGGAACAGCCGCCGCGCCGACCGAAACGGGAACACCCGAGGTTGCCGACGCGCCGCGTGTACCCATCGAGACGGACCGCGTGAAAGGCTCAATTTCACTGGCCGGTGGTCGCATTGATGATCTTTCGTTGAAAGACTATCGCATCACGCTGGACGAAAGTGCAGACATCGTTCACCTGCTCAACCCCGTCGGCTCGGACAATCCGCATTATGCCGTGTTTGGCTGGGCACCAGGAAGCGGCTTGAGCGTTGAAGATGTCCCGAGCATCGTGACCGAATGGTCCGTTGAAAGTGGCGACGTTCTCACCACGGACACGCCGATCGTTTTGCGTTGGGATAGTCCAGCAGGTTTGTCCTTCCGTCGCGCGATTGAAATTGATGAAGACTACATGTTCACCATCACCCAATCGGTCGAGAACACGACGGGCGCGTCAGTATCGATGGCCCCTTACGGCCTTCTGGCGCGTCATGGCGAACCAATGGACCTCAAAAATTTCTTCATTCTGCATGAAGGCGTGGTCGCCATGGCCGACGGCGAGTTGGCCGAAATCGACTATGACGACATGCCCGATTTCCCGGTTGTGCCGTCCCAAGGCGCGCGTGCCGAGGTTACACAAATCACGGAAAGCGGCTGGATCGGATTTACCGACCACTATTGGATGACGACAGTGATCCCCGAGGCTGGCACGCCTTACCGTCAAGTCGCGAAATACAACGATGCCAGCGACATCTACCAGACAGAAGCGGTACAAAGCACGTTGACGATTGCGCCCGGGGAAACCCAACAGGTCACGACGCAGCTTTTTGCCGGTGCCAAAGAATGGGATACGATCCGCGAGTACCAACGTCAGGGCGTCGACCGCTTCATTGACTCAATTGACTGGGGCTGGTTCTTTTTCCTGACAAAGCCGATCTTCTGGTTGCTGCACAACCTGAATCTTCTGATCGGCAACATGGGCTGGGCCATTATTGGCCTCACGCTCATCATCAAAGCGGTGCTCTTCCCGCTGGCGTATAAATCCTACGTCTCGATGGCCAAGATGAAAGAGCTGCAGCCCGAGATGGAAAAGATCAAAGAGCGCACGGGCGACGACCGCCAGAAGCTCCAGCAGGAAATGATGGAACTCTACAAAAAGGAGAAGGTGAACCCAGCCTCTGGGTGCTTACCCATCCTTTTGCAAATCCCCATCTTTTTCTCGCTCTACAAGGTGATCTTTGTCACTCTGGAATTGCGTCACGCACCTTGGCTTGGCCCGTTTCAGGATTTGTCAGCGCCAGATCCGACGTCGATCTTTAACTTCTTCGGCGCGCTGCCCTGGGCCGGTCCTGATCCAAACTCCTTGCTGGCCTTGGTGTTTATCGGCATCCTGCCGCTCTTGCTGGGTGTTTCAATGTGGCTCCAGCAAAAGCTGAACCCGGCCCCCACTGACCCGACACAAGCGATGATCTTTGCCTGGCTGCCGTGGGTTTTCATGTTCATGCTTGGCGGTTTTGCCAGCGGTTTGGTGGTTTACTGGATCGCGAACAACACAATCACATTTACCCAGCAATACCTGATCATGCGATCACAGGGCTATACACCTGACGTATTCGGCAACATCAAAACCGGTTTCAAACGCGGCGCGAAGTCTGACGACAAATGACCGCGCGCGTCACCGATATCTGGCGGCACCCAATCAAAAGTCACGGTCGGGAACCGCTCAAGTCGGTCAGGTTAGAAGCCGGAAAAGCCATGCCCTTCGACAGGCTTTGGGCCATCGCGCATGAACGCTCCAAAGCTGATGGCAGCACTTGGATGTCATGCGCACACTTCTGTCGTGTGTCCAAGATTCCGGCGCTCATGGCCGTGACCTGCTCTTACGACAGCGATCAAGGCGCCATGACCCTGTCCCATCCCGAACGGGATGATCTGGCATTCGATCCAGACACAGACACGGATCGCTTTCTGGATTGGGTCGCCCCCCTGATCCCCAACGATGCGCTGCAGCCGACCCGCATTGTTCGCGCACAAGCTGACGCGTTTACCGACAGCGATTTTCCAAGTGTGACGCTATGCAACCTCAGTTCTCACCGTGCGGTGGAACAACGCGTCGGCAAGCCGCTCTCCAAGGACCGCTGGCGCGGAAATATATGGATTGAGGGCCTCGCCCCATGGGAAGAATTCGATTGGGACGGGAAAGAAGTTCAGGTCGGTACCTCGCGACTGCGCATACGCGAGCGGACAGATCGGTGCATGTCCACACATGCAAACCCCGAGACTGGCAAGCGCGACGCTGACGTTCTCGCTGCGCTGCGCAGTTGGGGCCATCAAGACTTTTCGGTGCGTGCCGAAGTGATTGAAGGTGGCAATATCTCTATCGGCGATGAGGTTGCCCGTGTCTGACATGCAATTGCCATTCCCTCTCGCGGAAGAGCCGGACGACATCACTAAAGAGGTGGGGCGCAAGCTCTTTGCGGGTGAGATTGATTTTCTCAAAGGCGTGGTCGCGATGTCAGGCCTGCCATCGGATGATCGCATTGAGGTTTGCTTTGCCGGACGTTCCAACGTCGGCAAGTCATCTTTGATCAACGCGGTGACGGGGCGCAAAGCGTTGGCACGCGCCTCGAACACGCCGGGCCGCACGCAAGAAATCAACTTTTTCACGCTGGGCGATTCCCGCTATCTCGTGGATTTGCCCGGCTATGGCTACGCCAATGCGCCCGTGAAGGTGGTCGAGAAATGGCAAGCCTTGCTAAAACAATACCTCTCTGGCCGCGCAAATCTGCGCCGGGCGTTTGTTCTGATTGACAGTCGTCATGGGATCAAACCGGTTGATGAAGAGATCATGACACTCCTCGACAAGAGTGCTGTGACCTTTCAGGCCGTACTGACCAAAGCTGACAAGATCAAGCCACTGCAGCAGTCGGCAGTTCTTGACCAGGTGCGCGCAAAGCTGTCCAAACATCCCGCTGCATTTCCAGAGCTTGTGATGACAAGCAGCGAAAAAGGCGACGGGATAGCGACGCTCCGAAGCATCATCGCGGGTATCGTGTAAGCCGAATTCTGAATTCGGCTTGCCCTGCCCGCGTCTGTGGCCCACACAAGGCCACCCTTCGATGACATAAGCCACGCCAGATGAAATCCCGAGACATGAACCAAGACTGGAACGCCACCGCCCGAACGTTGTCAGAGGCTCTGCCCTACATGCAGCGATATGCCGGGGCGATTGTCGTCGTAAAATTCGGCGGCAACGCGATGGGCGACGACGACGCGATGGCCCAGTTTGCGCGCGACATCGTTCTTATGCGCCAGGTGGGGATCAATCCGGTTGTCGTGCATGGCGGCGGCCCGATGATTAACGAGATGCTCGACCGACTTGGGATTAAATCGAATTTTGTACGCGGCAAACGGGTGACGGATAAACCCACGATTCAAGTTGTTGAAATGGTGCTGACCGGGCTTGTGAACAAACGCATCGTTCAGGCCATCATGGATGAGGGCGGACGCGCCGTTGGTCTTTCCGGCAAAGATGACGACCTGATGGTCTGCGAAGCCGATGACCCGGAACTCGGCTTTGTCGGCAAACCTGTAAAGATAAACGCGCAAGTCCTTCGCGATCTGTTCGAAGCTGGTATTATCCCGGTTGTCGCGCCAGTCGCGACGGGCACGCAGCCAAACGAGACGTTTAACGTGAACGGAGATACCGCCGCAGGCGCCATTGCGGGCGCATTGAATGCGGATCGTCTGCTCTTACTCACCGATGTCAGCGGCGTGAAAGACGCCGATGGCAACGTTGTCACCGCGATGACGCCGGAAAACGTGTCAGAGATGATCGCCGATGGCACGATTGCTGGTGGGATGATCCCCAAAACGGAAACCGCGTTAAAGGCGATCGCTGACGGCGTGCGGGCTGTTGTGATCCTTGATGGGCGTGTGCCGAATGCGTGCCTGCTTGAGCTCTTCACCGAACACGGCGCGGGTTCTTTGATCCGGCCGCTGCGGTGACATTACCCGACCTGCAAGCCTCGGCGATGTTGCTTGGCCTGGCGGTCCGCGGGGCCCTTCATCCGACGCCTGAAGACTCAGCACCGGACGGCACGAAAACTATCGTCATGCTTGGGCCTGATGAGCCTGGGTTTTGGCGACTCTTCCAGCAGTCCCCTGAAATGCAGGATGGGCATCCTCACCCGCTCGACCGGTGGTCACGTCGCGTTGCCACGTCCCTGGGCGATCCACTTGGAGCGCAAGTGATCCTACCGTACGACGGCCCACCCTACGCGCCCTTCATTCGCTGGGCAGAGCGCTGTGGGACGAGCTGGCCGTCGCCTGTGAATCTACTCGTGCACGACAAGGCCGGCCTGTTCATTAGCTTTCGTGCAGCACTTGCGCTGCCGCAAAGGCTGGAGCTTTCTGAACACCCATCCAAACCGTGCGACATCTGCACGGAGCGGCCGTGCGAGACGGCATGCCCTGTTGGCGCTCTTGCCCCAGGCAAACCCTATGACGTGCCCGCCTGCACAGCTCACATCAAAAGTGCCGAAGGCGCCGCGTGCCGCAAGGGATGCCTCGTTCGGCGCTCATGCCCTGTGTCCCAGAGCTTTGGCCGCGTGCCCGAACAATCCGCTTTCCACATGCGCGCTTTTTTGGGAGAGTGACGACTTAGCCGTCGGAGCACCACATTGAAACATCTGATCCTGATGCGCCACGCCAAGTCCGATTGGTCCATGTCCGGCGATGATCATGCCCGCCCCCTCAACAAGCGCGGTGTCAAAAGTGCGAAAGCCATGGGGGATTGGTTGCGCCGTCAGGCTTGGCTCCCGGATGAGGTGCTGTGCTCGTCGTCAACCCGCACACGGCAAACGTTGGATTTGCTGCAACTTGGCGACACGCCAACACGGTTTAGCCGAGGGCTTTACCTGCCCGATGCTCACGGGATCCTGACCGCGCTGCACGAGGCCACCGGCACCCGCGTACTTGTTGTCGCGCACAATTTCGGCATCGCGGAATTTGCGAATGAGATTGTGACACATCCCGTCGATCATCCCGGGTTTCGCACATACCCCACCTGCGCCACGCTGTTGGCAAGCGCAAGCATCGAAGCGTGGTCGGACCTCACATTCGGATCAATGACCCCGGAAGCCTTTGCCGTACCTCGCGAAGTCTTGGCATCTAGAGAAGCTTAAAGGTCTTCCTCTTGCCGAAAATACCCTCGGGGGTGTCCGCCAAAGGCGGACGGGGGCAGAGCCCCCACCCTGTCGGATTGGCGAAGCCAATTCGAAACAAAAAGCCCCGCACGCGGTGCGCACGGGGCTTTTCACATTTATCAAAAACTATCAGTGGCCGAGGATCTGGCTCAGGAACAATTTTGTCCGCTCATTCTGCGGGTTGTCGAAGAACTCTTCCGGTTCGTTCTGTTCCACAATCTGACCCGCATCCATAAAGATCACGCGGTTCGCCACCTTGCGGGCGAAGCCCATCTCGTGCGTAACGCACAGCATG
>CAZCOX010000011.1:5807-25884 GCA_964500115.1 uncultured Rhodobacterales bacterium | reverse complement strand
ACATCCGCCGTCTGTGCGAGGATATTGGCGGCAATCTTGTCGCCAAGAACGCTCATGACCGGGGCGGTAGGTCCAATGAACTTGATTCCGAGCTTGGTTCGGGTCTCAGACCATGGGTCTCCGCCCCGACATCATGACCATCGCCAAGGGTTTGTCGTCAGGCTACCAGCCGATTGGTGGCTCTATTGTTTCAGATGAGGTGGCAGAGGTCATCAGTTCGGTCGAGTTCAACCACGGCTACACCTATTCCGGCCACCCGGTCGCCTGCGCTGTGGCGTTGGAGAACCTGCGGATTCTGGACGAAGAAGGAATCGTGACCCGCGTCAGAGAGGAAACCGCGCCTTACTTGGCAGAGAAGTTCCGGTCCTTGACCGACCACCCGCTGGTGGGCGAGGCCAAGATCGTTGGCATGATGGGCAGCATCGCCCTCACCCCCGACAAAGCCTCCCGTGCGGCCTTCGAAGCTGAGGCGGGCACCGTCGGCCTCTTCTGTCGCGAACGCTGCTTCGCCAATAATTTGGTGATGCGCCATGTCGGAGATCGGATGATTATCTCCCCCCCGCTGGTGATCTCCCGGGAAGAGATCGACTTGCTGATCGCGCGTGCGTGGAAGTCCCTAGACGAATGCCATGCGCGGTTGAAGGAAGACGGTCTGATGAAGGCCCGCGTCGAAAGCTGACTGTCATTCTACGCCCCACGCGGAGGGGGTTTATCAACGGATGGTGCGAGTCCGAAAACAGTAGATTGCTGACGGTTCAATCACGGCAAGCGCGTGTTGCCGATCCCCAAGAGTAGGGTGTGTGTTCACACGCACCGGTCAATTGGGCCGACACATTGGTGCGTGCAAGCACGCACCCTACGACGAAATGTCGATCCGCAGATTAACCAGTCACCCCTTCCCGCCAACATGCTCCAACCTCTGCCGGGCCACGACCTCGTGCGCCTCGGCCTTACGGTTATCCGCTAGACAACTCTCGACGTAGGTCAAATGATCCACCACTGCCTGCCGGGCAGCCTCCGGATCGCGGGCTAGCAACGCGTCAACAATCGCCCGGTGCTGGTCCAGCAGTGCCCCCCGCGTTGTCTTCTGGCGGAACATGATTTGGCGGTTGTAGAACACGCCGCCGCGGAGCAGGTCGTACATGGAGCGCATCATGTGGAGCATGATGACGTTGTGGCTGGCCTCGATGATGCTGAGGTGGAACTCGGCGTCGAGTTCGGCCTCGTCCGACGGGTCGCGTTTCTGGTGGGCCGCTTCCATCTTGGCGAATACCGCGCCGATCACCGCGAGATCTGTGTCTGACGCCAATCGTGCGGCGCGTTCAGCGGCCAGGCCTTCCATGTCGCGGCGGAAGGAGAGGTAGTCGAACACGGCTTCGTCGTGCGTCGCAAAAAGCTTGGTTAAAGCGGGCGAGAAGGCGGAACCGAGGACGTCGGCCACAAAAACGCCTGCGCCCTTGCGACTGGTCAACAATCCGCGTTCCGATAGGTCGGCAATCGCCTCACGCAGAGAGGGGCGGGAGACTTCTAATCGCTCGGACAGTTCGCGTTCAGACGGCAACCGCTCCCCAGGCCGTAGAATGCCGCGCAGGATCAGTTGTTCGATCTGACGGACGACGGCAGTGGAGAGTTTCTCGGGCGTGACGGGTTGGAAGGGCATTGGGCCTCGGCTTTGGATTGGTCAAATGATATGACCAATACTTGCGTCGGGCAAGCTACCACCGCGTTAGCGCATCCTCGTCTTCGTCTTTCGCGGCGACCCAATCGGTTTCGCCTGACGACGCATGCTCTTTTTTCCAAAACGGTGCGCGGGATTTGAGGTAGTCCATCAGGTATTCCGCGGCCTCAAAAGCGTCTTTGCGGTGCGGTGCGGCTGTGGCGACCATCATGATCTTCTCCCCCGGTTCCATCCGACCGTGGCGGTGAATGACCAGCGCATCGCCCAGTGACCAGCGTTCGACCGCCTCGGATGCGATTTTCTCCAAAGCCTTTTGCGTCATGCCAGGGTAGTGCTCGATCTCCATCGCATCGAGGCCGCCACCGCCGAAATCGCGCACGACGCCAGTAAAGGTGACCACCGCGCCCATGTCGTGGCGACCCGAAGCAAACGCTTCGGCCTCCGCGCCGAAATCAAACGGCGCTTCCTGAACGACGACGCGCATCAGCCGCCTGTCATCGGTGGGAAGAATGCGACTTCTCTGACGCCCGCCAAGGGTGCGTCGAAATCGGTTAGCTCCTGATCCACGGCCACGCGCAGCGCACTGAGATCCGAGAACGCCACCTCGTACCGTTCTTCCCGCGCGCGAAGTTCATTGACCAGATCGGCAACCGTTGCCGCCTCGGTTTCAATCTTTTCCTTGGGCAGGCCAATCCGCTCGCGCACCCATGCGAAATAGAGAACGTCCATCGTATTAATCCCTTAAGAACGGTGTCGCTTTGCGGAAGTAATCCCAGCCGGTGATCAGCGTCAGAAAGGCCGCCAGCCAGAGCAAGATGAGACCTGCGTTGCCCGTCCAGATCATACCGGCATGTTTCCACCAAAGCCCGTGCAGGTCTTCGGTTTCGCCGCGCATGATGCTGTCAAAGAGGGCCTGATCCATGCCAAATGCTGACATACCAAGGTAGTGTTCAAATACACCTTGCGCAAAGAGCACCGCAATCGCGATCATCTGCAGTGTGGTTTTCCATTTGGCGAGGGTGGTGACCTTGAGCGTGCCTGCCGTGTCGCCCAGGTATTCGCGCAGGCCAGAGACAAAGACCTCACGGAACAGAATGAACGTTGCCGGCAGAACAAGCCAAGGCGACATGGACGAGTACCCAACAATCACCATAAGCGCGATTGCGACCATCGCTTTGTCCGCAATCGGGTCGAGCATCGCGCCCAGTTTGCTTTCCTGATGCCAGGCCCTGGCAAGGTATCCATCGAACCAGTCGGTGACGGCGGCCGTCACGAAAAGGATGAGGGCAAACCAATCGGCCAAGGGGCGTGAAAAATAGAGAAACATCAGCGCCAACCCCGGCGCCGCCAGGAGGCGCAGGACCGTCAGGATATTTGGCACGGTCATCGTCATGGTTATTACCTAACCCGCCTGCGTGGCACTTAAAAGGTGGTGCTTTGGTTGTTTTCGGAACTTCGCTCAGGCAGGCTGGGATTGCCATGAAACTGTTCGTTCTGCCGTTGCTGTTGATCCTTGCCGCCTGTGGGCGGGACGAAAGCCTGTATTCCTACGGCGGCGCGGGCGGTGTTTGGCAAGTACAAACGATAAACGAGGCAAGTTTTAACAGCCGCGCGCAAATTGTGTTTGAAGCCCAAGGCGTCGTGACGGGTGCAGGGCCGTGCAATGCGTTTCGAGCGCGCAACACTGTGCCGTACCCTTGGGTCTCCATTAGGCCGATTGCGGCGACAAAGCGCGCCTGCCCGGACCTTGCGCAAGAGGCAGAGTTCTTTTCGGTTCTCGAACGGGTCACCATTGGAATCATCCGCGACGAGGTGTTGACGCTGTCGAATGACAACGGCGACGAGATGCGGCTTATCCGGACCCCTGCGACTGACGGGTGAGCAGATCGACAAATCGCGCTCGTGCGTCGGGCAAAGGCTTTCCGGTTTGCGCTTTGGCAAGCTTGTGTTCGAGGAAGTAGCCCGTTGTGCCGAGCGCCAAGGCGATTTCAGCATCATCTGCTTCGCCGGTGCCTTTCAGCGCGTCCGGCAAAGGCAACAATCGGTCTGCCCAATCTCCGGCACCGGAGTCAGAGACCGCGCGCCCGCTTTTGGGGGAAACGTAACACAAGTTCTCGGTGCTTTGCGTCACGGCACAGGTCGAAAGATCAAGGCCATATCCCATGTCGTCGAGCAAGCTGAGCTCCCACCGAAGATAGGCGAGCGGCCAAAGGTCGGGATGATCCAATAAGTCGAGCAGGTTTTGGGTGCTTTGATAAAGGCTTGTATGTGCTTCGCGTTCAGGCAGCACAGTGGCAAGGATTGCGACAACCGCGTTCAAGCCAGCCAGCGCGCGGCGGTTGGTCATGGCGATTGCGGCACGGGACCGTTGAAGTTCAACGGTATAGCTGCCGATGTGATCTTCGAGCCGTGCGCGCCACGTCAGGTCAAGCTGTGCGCCCGGTTGGAGGATCGGCGCAATTTTGCGTGACGCCCCGCCGCGCACAACGCCCGTATGTCGACCATGCTCTGGCGTGAAAACGTCGATGATCGCGGCACTTTCGCCGTGCCGTCGGGAACTGAGTAATATGCCTGTATCGCGCCATTCCATGGGCTGAGGTTAGCCCGCGAAACCGTCTTCATCCAGAAGGTGCCGCCCGTCGCGGTCTTCGACCTCGATCACCCAGAGGTCGCTGTCAAAAACCTGTTGTTTCGCGACGCTGGCATCCACATCTTCTTCGGCACCGTCTGCGAGCACTTGCCACGCACGTTCGCCCGTCATCAGATCGAACTGGCGGACAAAGGCTTTGGCCCGTCCATCAAGTGTGTTGAGTTTGACAAGCACCGCGCCGGCTGTGTCGTCGCCATGTGCGGTGACGAAAGCGGGAATGTTCCAGAGCGACAGGCGGCGCAGGTAGGCTTGCACCCAGAATTCGGAGGTCAGGCGCGCCATCAGCAAACCTGCGCGGTCTTACGCGCCATCCTTGAAATCCAGGCCCATCTCGGAATAACGCTCTGCCTCGTCCAGCCACTTTTCGCGAACCTTGACCTGCATGAAGAGGTGAATGCGGCGGCCCAGGAACTCTTCCAACTCTTCGCGCGCGGCCTTGGAGATGGCTTTGATCGTCTCACCTTTGTTGCCAAGCACGATGCCTTTGTGGCCTGACCGGACGACATAGATGATCTGATCGATGCGGGCGGAGCCGTCTTTGCGCTCTTCCCAGGATTCGGTTTCGACCGTCAGTTGGTAGGGTAATTCCTGATGCAGACGCAGCGTGAGCTTTTCGCGCGTCATCTCAGCAGCGATCATTCGAAGGGGCAGGTCGGCGATCTGGTCTTCGGGGTAAAGCCAGGGGCCTTCGGGTAATTCAGCAGCCAGCCACGCGCGCAGGTCTTTCACGCCATGGCCGCGCTCGGCTGAGATCATGAAGCTTTGCGTGAATGGAAATTTTTCGTTCATGTCCTGCGAGAGTTTCAGCAGGTGCTGGGCTTCAACGCGGTCGATCTTGTTGATGGCTAGGGCAACAGGGCGGTCACCAGCAACCTCTGACAGGTTGTCGAGGATTGCTTGCACGCCGTCGGTGATGCCGCGATGTGCCTCAATCAGCAGAACGATGATGTCGGCGTCAGACGCTCCGCTCCACGCGGCCGCGACCATGGCGCGGTCCAACCGGCGGCGCGGTTTGAATAGGCCGGGTGTGTCTACCAAGACGATTTGCGCGTCACCTTCGATCGCGACGCCACGAATGCGGGCGCGGGTTGTCTGAACCTTGTGGGTGACAATAGACACCTTGGCCCCGACCATCTGATTGGTCAGGGTCGATTTGCCTGCATTGGGCTCTCCGATCAGGGCGACGAAACCGGCGCGTGTGGTCATTTGGGGCAATCCCGTAGCTGGAAGATCGGCCTCATACGCCAGATCCCGGGCCAGAACCAGCCCCGTGTTTGCGACCGCTGCGGATGAGGGTGTAGATGCCGCTGCCCACAATCAATGCCGCACCCACCAACGTAAGCAGGTCGGGCCGTTCGCCAAAGACGAAATAGGCAAAGACGAGCGCGATCAACAACCGGCTATAACGAAAGGGCGCGACCACTGACACTTCGCCCGTACGCATCGCCAATGTCAAAGCCGTGTATCCGACCAACCCGGCCAGCACCGTGCCCGCTAGCTTGAGTGATGCTGCTACAGATGGGACTGTCGCGGGGTCGGTTTCGAAGACCGTGATGATGAAACCTGCGATCAGAACCATCAGGAACCCAAGGATGCCAAGTTGAGACGTTGAAACGTCTGGTGGGCTGGCTCGGGTCATCAAATCGCGTCCGGCAAAGCCGATCATGCCGAGCACTGCGAATATGACGGTCGCGTCGAACCCCGATGGCGTGGGGCGCAGGATCAGGAGAACACCGAAAAATCCAATGGTCATTGCCACCCAACGCCGAACACCCACCTGTTCTTTCAGCACAAACACCGCGCCGAGTGTCACGACCAAAGGCGCAGCTTGTAAAATGGCGGAGGTTGCGGCGAGCGACGCATATGCGAGGCTCAAGGCGAAAAAGAGGCGGCCAATGATCTCGAAACCGGAGCGGATGAGGAGCGGACCCCGAACATAAGCGCGGCTCCAGATCGGATCGCCTTTCACAAACGCATACCCAACGCATGCCAGCGTTCCGAAAAGGCCGAAAAAGATCGTGCCAACACCGGCCGAAACGCCGCCGGAACCGGTGGCGCTTTTGAAAAAGGCATCCTCGACCGCGAATCCCAACATGGCCAAAACCATGAACAAGCTGCCGCGTAGGTTGTCGCTCAACTGTTGGCTTTCTCTAGCGCAGACAGCAATGCCTTGGCCGCAGCTTGTTCAGCCAGCCGTTTTGAACCGGCCTTTGACTTAGCTGTTTCGCCGTTCTGAAGTTCGACAGCAATTGTAAAATTGGGTGCGTGGTCGGGACCATCGCGTGCGACCTCGATATAGGCGGGTGGTGGCATGCCACGGGCTTGTGCCCATTCCTGCAACGCGGTTTTGGCGTCGCGAGCGTCTTCTTCGACCGACCCGATGCGTTTGCCCCACAACCGCAGGATCATGCCGCGTGCCGCCTCAAATCCGCCATCAAGGTAAACTGCGGCAATCACCGCTTCCATAGCGTCGCCAAGCAGCGCTTGTTTGCGCCGCCCGCCCGACAGCATTTCGGAGCGGCCCAGCTTCAGCGACGCCCCCAAATCGATGTCACGCGCGACGTCGGCACAGGCTTCTTTGCGCACCAAAGCATTGAATCGCGGGGCAAGTTGGCCTTCGCTTGCGGCTTTGTCTTCGGCCAACAGCGCTTCGGCCATGACGAGACCCAAAACGCGGTCGCCCAGAAACTCAAGCCGCTGGTTGTCGTCGCGATTTGGTCCGGCGCGCGACGCGTGTGTCACGGCGCGCACCAAGAGTTCTGGCCTCTCGAACCGATGCCCCAGACGCTTTGACAGCGCCTGCAGATCAGCCGACAGCTTCATTACTCGATTTTCTCGAAGAAACGGTCGCCGCGCCATGTCCAGAAGAACAGCATCGAAGAGCCACCGGAGGAGAACATCACACGGTTGGCTTTGCCGACGAGGTTTTCGAAAGGTACAAAGCCAACGCCACCGGCAACGCTCGGAACGCGGCTGTCAGACGAATTATCGCGGTTGTCGCCCATCATGAAGTAATGGCCTTCGGGCACGCTGTAGACCGGCGTGTTGTCAGACCCTTGGTTGCCGATATTCAGGATCGAATGCGTCGTGCCACCGGGGAGCGTTTCCAGAAAACGCTCTTTGACACACGTGCCGCCTGTGCCAACCGGGCCATTGGCGCAACGGGGGCGCAGACCTTGCGGGCCTTGCGGCGCAGCGGTTTCCTCAAACGCGGGTTGCGGTGCCAATTCCACAGGCGCGCCATTGATGTGAAGTACGCCGCGGATCATCTGGATCTGATCCCCCGGCAACCCGATCACGCGCTTGATGAAATCCCGTCCAGTCACCGGATGGCGGAAGACAGCAACATCCCCGCGTTCCGGCTCGGACCCAAAGAGGCGTCCATTGTCGCCATCTGCCCAACCGCAGATGTCAGTGGCGTCGATATCGATGCCAAATTGTGGCAGGTAAAGCGACGGACAAGACGCGTAGGAATAGCCGTAGGACATTTTGTTCACGAACAGAAAGTCGCCAATCAGAAGCGTGTCTTTCATCGACCCGGACGGAATCCAGAATGGTTGGAAAAACAGCGTCCGAAATACACCCGCGATCAAGAGTGCGTAGACAATGGTTTTGATCGTCTCGACGATCCCGCCGCTTTTCTTGGTTTCAGTTGCCATGGGCCTGCCTTTTGCTCGCCTGTCCTGCGCTACATGAGCGGGGGGAGCGCAGGTGTCAAGCAACGCGCCTGTTACACGGGGCGGGCCTCGATCACGACCATGGCTTGCGCCCATGGATGGTCGTCGGTCAGGGTGACATGTATGACAGCCTCATGGCCAGGTGGGGTTAGCTCGTCCAGCCGCTTTTTGGCCCAGCCGGTCACCTCCATCACCGGTTGGCCGGTGCGCAAATTGCGGACGGACATATCTTTCCACGCGATCCCCATGCGCAGACCAGTTCCAAGCGCCTTGGAACACGCCTCTTTCGCGGCCCAGCGTTTGGCGTATGTGCCAACCGTATCAAGCCGCCGTTCCGCCTTGCGCTGTTCGATGTCGGTGAAGACGCGGTTGCGAAACCGATCCCCGAAACGGTCTAGCGTTCCAGCGATCCGGTCGATATTCGCAAGGTCGGTTCCGATGCCGATAATCACGCAGGTCTCCTTAAGCCGAGAACATGGGAAAGCTGACGCCAAGCGCCCACGCGAGGATCAGGCCAAGTGCCAAGCCGGCTGTCAATGGCCCAACCTGCTTGCCAAACGCGCGGCCCATGGTGCCGTGGACGAGGAAAAAGAGCACAATCACCGGCGCGATCATGATCAGGAAAAACAGGCGCTCGGGGTTTATTGCGACAGCGATGCCCAAAGAAGTGAGGAGGCCCAGCCGGATGAGAATGCGTTGCCACAACGGCCTGCGCCAGTTGGTTACTGCGTCAGCGACCATGAAGGGTATGGCCCCAATCGCCAGTGCGGCGATAATTGTGAAACGTTCCGGCACCGGGAAGAAATTTGCGCCGTAACGATCGAGCGCGAGACCGAATACGCCGATGCCCCAGAGCACGAGTGCCGCAAAGGCCAAAGCGTTCAAGCGTCCGATGGGGATGGGACCAGCCATGAAACGGATCAAGGCAAGCATGATCAGCCCATAAAGCCCGAGATGCACGGCCAGATAATCCGCGACCAAGACCGGTAGGAAATGAAACTCCCAAGGTGCCGCCATGATGGGTGTCAGGACCATCGGGATAGCGACGATGGAGGCCAGTTGCCTGCCTGTCAGCTGCGCTTTAGGTGGCAATGCAGCAGTGTTGTTCAGCGCGCGCGCCAGTGGGGCCGCCAGCGCGGTGATCGCGGCCATGAGGCCTAGGAACGCCCAACCCGTTGGTCGAACTGGAACTGATTGGTCGCGATCATACGCACGGTTCAGCCATGCGAGCGCGTCCTCGCGCCCCGACCGCGACTGCAGTATCGCGACGTGTTCGGTGTAGGGGGCAATTTTTGCTGCGCGCACGACGCCGTTAGCGGTGGCGGTGTCACCTTCCACTGCGTCGGCATCGACCATGCGTAAAGCTTTGACGGCGAAGTCGCGCAGTGGCGGCTCCCACTGGCCGGAGATCAGTAGCATATTGCGCGGATGCGTGTTTGTGATGGCTAGAGAAAAGGCCGATAACAAGACAAGTGGCCCGGTATTGGTGTGTTGATCCGCAACGCGCACCAAGACGTCTGTTGCCATGGAATGGCCAAGCAGCGCGACGGGTTCCGCGCCTTCAACTGCTTCGATCACGTCCAGCGTCTGACGTACCAGCCGCTGTGTAGTGCCTTCGATCTTGGTGACATCGCCAGACATGGGCAGCGGGTGTGTGCCGTGGCCTTCGAAATCGAACAGATGCACGCGGTACCCTGCCTGTGCCAACACGTGCCCGTAGCCCAACATCATCTCGCGCGAGCCTGCAAATCCGTGGGCCACAACGACATGCGGGCCGTCTGCGTTGGGTTTGGACAGCGTTGTCACCGGCGTGTTGTTGACGAACCAGCGTTCCGCATCCAGCCCTGCGCGGGCGGTCTCAAGCACATAGATCGAGAGCGCCGCGATCAGGATCGCGCAGAGGCTGACGATGCTGCGGCGCATCGCCAATCAGGCGCGTGCCGCGTCCATCAGGCGGCGCATTTCGGTGATCGCAGGGCCAAGGCCGTGAAAGACCGCTTCGCCAATCAGGAAATGACCGATGTTCAGTTCGACAACCTCGGGGAAGGCCGCGACTGGCTGGACCGTATCAAAGGTCAGGCCGTGCCCGACATGCACTTCAAGACCCAGCGAGTGCGCATAGCTGGCCATGTTGCGCATCGCCTCCAATTCGCGGTCACGGTCCTCAATCCGGCCTTCGGCGTGGGCATCGCAATAGGCACCTGAATGCAGTTCGATTACTTGCGCGCCGATACGATGGGCCGCGGTGATCTGCCGTTCGTCGGCCGCAATAAAGATTGACACGCGGCACCCTGCGTCGCGCAAGGGCGCGATGTAATGCGCAAGCTTGTTTTCCTCGCGCGCAACTTCCAGCCCGCCTTCGGTCGTGCGTTCCTCGCGTTTTTCGGGAACGATGCAAACGGCATGCGGTTTGTGGCGCAACGCGATCTGCTGCATCTCTTCGGTTGCCGCCATTTCGAAATTGAGCGGGACCGTCAGTGTGTCCATCAGGTTCTCGATATCGGCGTCCATGATGTGACGCCGGTCTTCGCGCAGGTGAGCGGTTATGCCGTCAGCGCCCGCGTCCTCGGCCATCTTTGCCGCGCGCAACGGATCTGGCGTGTCGCCCCCACGCGCATTCCGCAGAGTTGCCACGTGATCGATATTCACACCCAACCGCAAGCGTCCAACGTAGTCAGTCATAGCGCACTCCTTCACTTGGTTTGAAACCTAGGGCGCAATGCGGGCAGGGGGAACAGATTTCAACGTACCGATACAATCGGGTGGTTGTCGGAGGGGGTTCCGCCGTGGCTTCGCAATTTCTACCTAACGGATTTTGGCAATTCGCTCGCGCGACAGCGACCGCTTCGAACCCGAAGTGCTGAATCCTGTACAGCGACTGAATGTCAGCATCGAACACGGAATGACTTAGCGATTGTCGCCCGAAACGACCGCGTCCACTTCGATTTCGACAAGCCACTCTGGGTTCACGAAGCGTTCTATGGCCATGATTGTGTCCACTGGGCGGGAGTCTTTGCAGTATTTTTTTCGGGCTTCGATGGCTTCCTTCCAGTTTTCAATATCGGTCAGGATGACGCGTGTTCGGACAATGTCCTGCAAACCGGATCCTGCGTCTTCGAGCGCGGACTTGATGATCTCAAAACACTGTTTCGTTTGTGTATAGACGTCTCCAATGCCGACCGTCTTGCCGTTTGCGTCAACCGGTGCAGTTCCTCCCACAGCGATAAATGGGCCAACCCGAACCGCCCGGCTGAAACCGACAATTTCCTCCATCGGGTTTCCGTTAGAAATAAGTCGTCTTTCGTTCATAGCGCATCCTTCCAAAGCAACCGCAGCTTATGACAGTCTTCCTCGTCAATCAGGTTCGAAAACGACTACAATCCTTGACGGATTCTTCTGACCGATGCGAAAGCAGTCATTTATGGTTGGCTTTGGCATGGCATTTCCATCCGCAAAGTGGCGTTCCGCAAGATGCACCTTCCTCGGCGTTTGAGCCTGCGCTGGCATTCAAAGAGAGTGGAGAACTGGTTGTCGCAATGCAGCTCTTGCCGTTGGCACCCAGCCGAAAACCACATCAGTCGGCAGTTTGGCTGTCGTCAGCCTGTTTTTTCTTTTTCTTCAAAGATGCGAGTTTGGCTTTGAGGGCGCCTTTGCGGCGGTTTTGGTAAACGCGGATGAGTGGCACGGACAGGTAGTAGCAGATCAGACCTGCCACGATGCCGGGTATGATGCCGCCCACAAGCCAGGGAAAGAACACCTCTTGGTAAAAGATCGTGAGGCCCGACCATTCGGCCCTGTCGTCGGTGAAGATCGCGACGAAATTTCGCCACAAGTCTTCACCCGCCTTGCTGAATTTGTAGCCTATGGTGCCATGTTTTTGCACAACCTCGCCAAGGCCGAGCAACCAGTATCCGGTTTGCAGCGAAGCAACGCTGATCGGCACATACGTCAGCGGATTGCCAAAGAAGGTTGAAAGCAGGGAAGCCAGAATATTACCGCGCATGACCCATGCGAGAATGGCCGCAGTCACAAAGTGAAGCCCATAGAACGGGGTAAAGGTCGTCAGAACGCCCGCAAAGATGCCGCGCGCGATGCGTTCGGGCGGGTCGGGCAGGCGGTGCAGGCGGTGCTGTACGTAACGGGCGGCGCGAGTCCAGCCGCCGCGCGGCCACAAGGCTTCGCGGAGGGTGGTCCAGATCGACCGCCTGTCCCGCCTTTTGAATACCAAACCCCGTTCCTTTGATTCCTATTCAGCCGCAGCCGAATGCACTGTCAGCGCGATATCGCGACGCCGGGTGACCGAAGCCACATCGCTTTCTGCTTCTAGCGCGGTCATGACCCTGTGCAGATGGTTTGCATCGCTCAGGTCAATATCTAGAACCAATTTGTAAAAATCCGGCTTGCGATCCACAAAACTCAGGTCGGAGATATTGGCCTTCTGTTCTCCGATCAATGTGCAAATCCGTCCCAGCACGCCCGCATCGTTGCCGATGGTGGTTTCAAGTGACACCGAATACTCTGGCGCGTGGTTGCCGGTCGCCCAATGCAGGTCGAGCCAACGTTCGGGTTGATCATCGAACCGCTCCAGCGCGCCGCAATCAATGCTGTGCACGATGACGCCATGCCCGCGTTCCGCAATGCCGACGATGCGTTCTCCGGGGAGCGGTTGGCAGCATGGGGCGCGGTCAAAGGCTTGGCCTTTATTCAGACCGATAACGGCGCTTTGTGTTTCGACAAACTCTTCGGCTTCAGGCGTCAGGTCTGGGTAGACGGCTGCAACAGCTTCACGCGCTGACATCTCTGCACTTCCAAGCCGCGCCAACAGTTCTTGCGCGTCATCGATCCGCAGGTTTCGCGCTGCCATTTCCAGAACTTTGTCGCTGGCCTTTTTGCCGACGTGTTCGAACGCGGACCGCGCGAGTTCTCGGCCCAATTGTGCGTACCGTTCGCGTCCCGCTTCGCGCAGAGACCGGCGGATGGCAGAGCGTGCTTTGCCGGTTGTGGCGATGTCGAGCCATGTGGCTTGCGGTGTCTGCCCCTCTGCCGTGACGATATCGACGGACTGCCCGTTCTTGAGCCGCGTCCAAAGTGGAACGCGAATGCCGTCAACCTTGGCCCCGACACAGCCAGACCCGATGCGTGTGTGGATGGCATAGGCAAAGTCGAGCGGAGTTGCCCCACGGGGCAGTTTCACAACATCGCCCTTGGGTGTGAAGCAGAACACCTTGTCGGTGTACATCTCAAGCTTGACTGCTTCGAGGAAATCCTCGTGATCGTCCTCTTGGTCAAATTGCTCGGTCAGCGTGGCCACCCATTTGGCGGGATCAACCGCAAAGGGGTTTTCGCTGCGGACACCGTCGCGATAGGACCAATGGGCGGCCACACCGGTTTCGGCGACGTCATGCATCTGCCGGGTCCGGATCTGCACTTCTACCCGCTTACCATCGCGGCCAGACACGGTTGTGTGGATCGACCGGTAGCCGTTTTGTTTTGGTTCACTGATGTAGTCTTTGAAGCGCCCGGGAATGGCCCGCCAGCGTTGGTGGATAACACCTAGCGTGGCATAACAATCGGCTTTGGATCGGGTGATGATCCGGAAACCGTAGATATCTGACAGACGCGAAAACCCGATTTCTTTCTGCTGCATCTTGCGCCAGATCGAATAAGGCTTCTTGGCGCGGCCAAACACCTCGGCATCGATTCCGGCCTTGTCGAGTTCCGTGCGCATATCGCCGGTGATGCGGTGAATCACATCGCCGGTTTCTTTTTGCAGGCTGATGAACCGACGGATGATGCTTGCGCGCCCCTCGGGGTTGAGGACGCGGAAGGCGAGGTCTTCCAACTCCTCGCGCATCCAGTGCATCCCCATGCGCCCGGCAAGTGGCGCGTAGATGTCCATCGTCTCGCGGGCTTTCTGTGCCTGCTTCTCGGGGCGCATCGCCCTGATCGTGCGCATGTTGTGCAGGCGGTCAGCAAGCTTCACGAGGATGACGCGCAGGTCTTTGGACATCGCCATAAAGAGCTTGCGAAAGTTTTCGGCTTGCTTGGTTGCCGAGCTTGAAAGCTGCAGATTGGTGAGCTTGGTCACACCATCAACCAAACCGGCGACTTCCTCTCCAAAGCGGTCGGCCACTTCGGCATAGGTGCTTTTCGTGTCTTCGATGGTGTCGTGCAGCAGGGCGGTGATGATGGTTGCATCATCCAGTTGCTGTTCTGTCAGAATAGCGGCAACTGCCACAGGGTGCGAGAAATAGGGCTCGCCGGAATGACGGACCTGACCTTCATGCATCTCGCGGCCATAGTCATAGGCCGCGCGGATCAACGCTTCGTTGGTCTTGGGGTTGTAGTTGCGAACCAGCGCAACAAGGTCATCAGCCGCGATCATCGGCGCCTCATTCTCATGCGGCCCGCATCGCGCCGCGCCTTAGCCCTGGCCTTGCGCCTCCATCAGCGCGCGCAGCAGTTTCTCTTCGGACAAATCGTCGTCTGCCGGTTTGTCTGGTTCTGCCCCCATAAGAAGCGCCATTGCGTCTTCTTCTGGTTCGTCGACTTCGATCTGGGTCTGGTTCGATTCGATCAAACGTTCGCGCAGTTCGTCGGCCGATTGTGTCTCTTCCGCGATTTCGCGCAGGGCGACGACCGGGTTCTTGTCGTTGTCGCGATCCACTGTAATCGCTGCCCCGCTGGACACTTCGCGTGCACGGTGGGCCGCAAGCATAACCAGTTCAAACCGGTTCGGAACTTTGTCGACGCAATCTTCAACGGTGACGCGGGCCATGAGACACTCCAATACAGCAAGCAGCCTGTGAGAAACCGTTAGATATAACTCGCAGCAGGGGAAGACAAGCAATTAAGGGGCATCAAGCGGAATTATCTCCGCCAGGTCATCTGGCGAGAGCGCTTGATACATCTCTTCAATCGTTCGGTTCAACACCGGGTGCCGCCAGTCTGCCGCAACTTCCCTTAGCGGCACAAGGACAAATGCGCGATCCTGCAAACGCGGGTGTGGCAGAATGAGGGAGGTTGGCGTTTCCGTTTTCTGACTGTCGAGGGGCAGGTCCAGCCACCGCCGATATGTTTCCAGATCCGGCAGAACACAGTCGCCAAACGCCAGCAAATCCAGATCAAGGCACCGCATGCCCCACCGATTCAGGCGCTCGCGACCAAAAAGTGACTCAACGTCATGTAACATCTTTATGACGTTTTGAGGTGTCATATCGACACTAAGCGAGGCTGCGGCATTCACGTAATCCGGGCCCGCACCGGGCGGGAAACAAGGCGTTCTGAAGAACCTGCTGACCTCAATAATGCAGTCATATTCGGTTCTTAGAACATTTAAGGCTGCTTCCAGCGTCTCTTTCGGCGAACCTTTGCCGGACGGCAAATTTGCTCCCAACGCAATCAAAAATTCATTCATAATTCAGATACTACCGAATAGGTTGACCGGATTTAGGATCTTGCGGCGCGACCACGAATCATTAAATGACCCGTCGCGGCTTGGCCATGAGGCTTTGAAAGGAAACTTTCATTGAGGCTGGGCCGGACTATTTTTTGAAAGGCTACATTCATGTTTTACAAAGATGAGCGTTTGGCGCTGTTTATCGATGGCTCCAATCTCTATGCAGCTGCGAAGTCTCTTGGCTTTGACATCGACTACAAGCTGCTGCGGCAGGAGTTTGTAAGACGCGGTAAGCTGCTTCGGGCTTTTTACTACACCGCTTTGTTGGAAAATGATGAGTACTCGCCGATCCGTCCGTTGGTGGATTGGCTGCATTACAACGGCTTTAACATGCGCACAAAGCCAGCCAAGGAATACACCGATAGCCAAGGCCGCCGTAAGGTCAAAGGCAACATGGATATCGAACTGGCTGTCGATGCCATGGAACTGGCCGATCACGTTGATCACATCGTGCTGTTCTCCGGCGACGGCGATTTCCGCCCGCTGGCCGAAAGCCTGCAGCGCAAGGGCGTGCGGGTCTCTGTGGTGTCTACCATTCGCAGCCAACCGCCCATGATCTCGGATGAGTTGCGCCGACAGGCCGACAACTTCATCGAGCTCGATGAGTTGCGCGATGTCATCGGTCGTCCGCCACGTGACCCGATGCCAGAACGCGGCCAGATGGCGGCAGAGCACAGCTGACGCAGGCATAGCGGCACGCTTTATGTGGGAAGACGTCGCTGCGCTTACCGGGCTTTTCGTTGCCGCCTTTGGCGCGGCGACGATCTTGCCCTTTCAATCCGAAATCGTGTTTATCGCACTGCAGGTGCGTGGCGATATCCAAATTGGCTGGATCATCGCGGTTGCGAGCGTTGGCAATATCCTTGGGTCCGGCGTTAATTATTGGCTTGGTCGCGTTCTTGAGAAGTATCGAGATCGCAAATGGTTTCCGGTGTCAGAGTCGCAACTGGACAAAGCCCGTCACTGGTACGCGAAATGGGGCGTTTGGACCTTGCTGGTCAGTTGGATGCCATTGGGCGACGCGCTGACCATGATTGCTGGTGTGATGCGCACCAATGTGTGGCTGTTTTTCGCACTTGTTGGCATTGCCAAAACGCTTCGTTATATGGCCGTCGCCTGGCTTACCGCGCAGGCGTTTTGACCAAATCACGTGCGGCCTTGGACACCCCCCAGGCCATCAACAAAGTCACCCCGAGGAAGTAGATCGCGACACCGTAGAACTGGCTTTCGATGCCGACACCTTGGTCGATCAGGACACCTGTCAAACCCGGGCCGATTGCTGACCCCAAAACCATCACAGCCGTAACCACAGCTTTGATCGAACCGATATGGGCGGTCCCGAAGAACTCGGCCCAGAATGCATTGGGCAATGTGGCGTTGGCCCCGGATGTGATGCCCAGAAACGCAAAGCCCAGTGCCAAACCCCACGCGGTTTCTGACATCGCGAAGGTCAGAAACGCGAAAATCATCGGGATTTGGTAAAACGGGATCAACCGTGCTGTGCCGAACCGGTCAAGCGCCCAGCCTGCCGCAAGCATCACGATGATCGTCAGCGCGGTGAAAATGGGAAAGAACGACACGAAGACGAGGTGTTCCAGTCCCTTCACCTCCGCCAGATGCACCTGATGGAAAAAGAATGCCGTGTTAAAGGCCGACGGGCCAAGGGTGGCAGGCACCATGCACCAGAATAACGGGTGTTTGAGCGCTTCAACCCGGTGCCAATGACGGCCTTTCATACCAACCGCTTCGTCATTTTGCGCCAAGGCGGCTGGCGTGCGTTCCTGCCCCAGCAGCCGCCACATCAGCGGGATCGACAGGATGCAAACACCGGCCATGATCAGCCACAGATGCTGCCAGGCGAGAAACAGCATGGCTGACACGATGATCAGCGGCAGAAACGCCTCGCCAACTGCAAATCCGAATGACGCGATAGACAGTGCCCTGCCGCGTGTCGCGACAAACCAGCGGGCCATCGCGACAATCGCGATATGCGGCATCATGCCTTGCCCGAAAAACCGCAGCGCGAAAACTACGACTGGCAGCGCCCACACCCAAGGGTTTATCGCCATCGCCACACAGGCAAGTGCCAGCCCAACCAGTGCGACGGGGCCAAGCACACGCACGCGCAAGCGGTCTGTCAAACCACCAGCCCAAACCATGAGCGCGGCTGATGCCATGGTCCCCACCATGTAAATGCTGCCCCACGCGCCGTGGCTCAGGCCAAAAGCCAGCCGGATTTCACCTGCGAACAACGCGATGAAATAGGTCTGCCCAAAGCCCGACAGGAACATGAGCATAGCACCAACCGACAGGAATGGCGCGTTGCTGCGCAGATAGGAAAGCAATTGCATAGTGTGGCAATGCCTGCGCGCGTGTCGGGTGGCAAGCAGGGATGTCACGCAAACTCTTTACGACCCGCAGTGTTGGGCTTACCTGTAAACTCAGGCTGACAGGACGAGAGTTTTATGACCAAACCGCCGCTTTCTTTGTATCTGGCCGCACCGCGCGGCTTTTGCGCAGGCGTGGATCGCGCGATCAAGATCGTCGAGATGGCGCTTGAGAAATGGGGCGCTCCGGTCTTTGTCCGGCACGAGATCGTGCACAACAAGTTTGTCGTGGACGGGTTGCGCGCCAAGGGGGCCGTCTTTGTCGAAGAGCTTGACGAATGCCCCGATGATCGCCCGGTGATCTTTTCCGCCCACGGTGTGCCCAAGGCCGTGCCAGCGGCAGCCGCCAAGCGCGAGATGGTATACGTGGATGCGACATGCCCATTGGTGAGTAAAGTGCACATCGAGGCCGCCCGCCATCATGAGCGCGGCTTGCAGATGATTATGATTGGGCACGAAGGCCACCCGGAGACCGTTGGTACGATGGGGCAATTGCCCGAGGGCGAAGTGTTGCTGGTTGAAACGGTTGAGGACGTGGCCAAGGTAGCAGTGCGCGACCCCGATAAGCTGGCTTTTGTCACACAGACCACGCTTAGCGTGGATGATACCGCCGACATCGTGGCAGCGTTGCAAGACCGGTTTCCGGCCATCGTGGGCCCCCATAAGGAAGACATTTGCTACGCGACGACCAACCGGCAAGAGGCGGTCAAGGCCATGGCACCCAAGTGCGACGCGATGCTGGTGGTTGGTGCGCCGAACTCCTCCAATTCCAAGCGCTTGGTCGAGGTTGGTCGCAAAGCAGGGTGTTCGTATGCGCAGCTTGTGCAGCGCGCGACTGATATCGATTGGCGCGCGCTTCAGGGTGTGTCCTCGGTTGGCATTACTGCCGGTGCATCTGCGCCCGAGGAGTTGATCAACGAGGTGATCGATGCCTTCAAAGACCGGTTCGACGTGCAGCAAAAACTTGTCGAGACTGCCGTTGAAAACGTGGAGTTCAAGGTTCCGCGTGTTCTTCGGGAACCGGCGTGACGCGCTTTCGTTCGATGACAGGGGACAACTGATGATCAGCCTGCAATTCCTTTTGACAGCATTCGTCGTTGTCATCGCCCCGGGAACTGGCGTGATCTATACGTTGGCCATTGGGTTGGGGCAGGGCCGATGGCCGTCGATCTGGGCGGCGCTGGGCTGCACGTTTGGAATTGTTCCGCACTTGCTGGCGGCGACACTGGGGCTGGCTGCCGTGCTGCACACCTCGGCGCTTTTGTTTAACATCGTAAAATTCGCCGGTGTCGCGTACTTGCTGTGGCTGGCCTATCAGGCGCTGCGGTCTGGTGGCGCTTTGTCGGTTTCGGCTGAGCGCAAAGCCGAGGCCGGTTTGCGCATTGCCCGGCGCGGTGCGCTTATCAATATCCTGAACCCCAAGCTGTCGATCTTCTTCCTGGCCTTGCTGCCGCCGTTTCTGTCTGGAAATCCAGCAACAGCAACGGCGGAGATGGCTCTGCTTGGTGCGATCTTTATGGCAATGACCTTTGCAGTCTTCGTTCTTTACGGCGTTTTTGCGGCTGCCGCCCGCACGTGGCTGCTGGGTAGTGAACGGGTCATGTTATGGCTCAACCGTTCCTTTGCAGGGATATTTGCAGCCCTTGCCGGGCGGCTGGCGCTTGAGCGGGCATGAGCGACTACATCACGTTTGAGGGCAAAATCGTACCGATGGAGTGGGGGGAGAGCGTTTATACGGTCTTGCCGTTGCCCAGCGCTGTTGTGGACGCCTTGAAAGGTGCAAAGCGCGTGGAGGGTGAGTTCAACGACCACCCTGTTAATCTGGCGATCACCAATGCGCCTGTCATGGACGGCCCGTTTCTTTGGGCGGGCAAATCCTTGCTGGATCGTACCGGCCTGACACCTGGTGAACTGTTCGAAGCGCGATTGCGTGCTGCTGACCCAAACCAGGTGGATACGCCAAAAGATGTACAGAATGCCTTGCGGTCGGCGGGTGTCACGGAGTTGTGGGAGGATTTGAGCGCTGGAAAGAAGCGTGGTGCGCTTCATCAGGTAGAGACCGCCAAACGGGCCGAAACCAGATTGAAGCGGATCAAGGCCTTGATCCGTTCACTGGATGGATCATAACGCAAGCAGAAACCAACAGTTGGACGGCTGATTCAATGCACACGATCCCACGTTCTGCGCTTATTCTTGGTTTGGCGGGGGTCATTCCTTTCGCATGGG
>CAZCOX010000011.1:0-5707 GCA_964500115.1 uncultured Rhodobacterales bacterium | reverse complement strand
TGGGGCCAAGCCAACCTTGGCCCGCGGTTTGTCGGGCCGTATGTGCAGCTTTCCTACGGCATGGTCATCCTGAGCTTCATGTCCGGTGTGCTTTGGGGGTTTGCGACCAAGACCAGCGGGTCGCGGGCTGCGACGGGATACGCGTTATCTGTTATCCCAGCCCTTTGGGCTTTCTTCATGGTGGGAGGTGGTCCGGTATCGGCCGGTACCAATCTGATCTTTGGCTTCCTCGGGTTGCTCGTGCTTGATTTCAGTTTTTGGCGTTGGGGATTGGCCCCGGCTTGGTGGATGTATCTGCGTGTCTTGCTCACCGCATTGGTGGTCGCGTTTTTGTCGGTTGGGGTGCTCTTATGACAGATCGGGAGACGATTGACGTTTACAACGCAAAAGCCGACGACTACGCCGCCATCGAAACCCTTGATGCGCCGAGCGAGACGTTGAGCGAATTCATCGCGGGTTTGGCAAAAGGCGGACGCGTGCTTGATCTTGGCTGCGGTCCCGGTAAATCGGCCCGACATATGGCGCGATCCGGTCTTGTGGTCGATGCTTGGGACGCCTCTGACGCAATGGTGGCTATGGCATCTCAGATTGAGGGTGTTGAAGCACGCCGGGCGCAATTCGCGGACCTTGATGTGAAAGCGACGTACGACGGAATTTGGGCCAACTTCAGCCTGCTTCACGCGGCCAAGCGTGATTTGCCCGGTCATTTGGCAGCCATTCATCGCGCCTTGAAACCCGGTGGTTTGTTCCACGTTGGTCTGAAAGAAGGCGACGGTGAAAAGCGGGACAAGCTGGGCCGGTTCTACAGCTACTACACCGTGCCAGAGATGACCCAGTTGTTGGAACATCACGGCTTTTCCTGCGGGCCCGTCCGCCAAGGCCGCGATAAGGGGCTTGATGGCAGCATCGCACCGTGGTTTTCCCTCACCGCATATGCCTGACTTGTTTGCCTACACAGATGGAGCCTGCTCTGGAAATCCCGGCCCGGGTGGCTGGGGCGTGCTTTTGCTTGCCAAAGACGGTGAGACGGTTGTCAAAGAACGCACACTATGCGGCGGCGAAGCAGAGACAACGAACAATCGGATGGAATTGCTGGCGGCAATCACGGCGCTTGAAACACTGGAGCGCCCGTCAACGCTGACCGTCGTGACGGACAGCGCTTATGTCAAAAACGGCGTGACCGGGTGGATACACGGTTGGAAGCGCAACGGTTGGAAAACGGCCAACAAGAAACCAGTGAAAAACGTGGAGCTCTGGCAGCGGCTGGATGAGGCGCAGGCGCGGCATAACGTGACGTGGGAATGGGTCAAGGGCCACGCGGGCCATCCAGAAAACGAACGCGCCGACGAATTGGCGCGCGAGGGCATGAAGCCCTTTAAGTCTAAATGACATTGGTTGCGCTGCTGGATCATGCCGCGGTGCTGATCTTTGCCCTGACGGGGGCGTTGGTGGCCAGTCGCGCACAGCTTGATATCATCGGCTTTGTGTTTTTTGCGATCCTCACGGGCGTCGGCGGTGGTACGGTGCGTGACGTTATTCTGGATCGGAACCCGGTGTTCTGGCTGGCGGACCCGACATATCTGGGTGTTGCGGCCATCGCGGCGTTTGTCGTCTTTTTCACGGCGCACCTGTTTGAAAGCCGTTATCGCGTGATGCTGTGGCTCGATGCGGCAGCGCTTGCATTTGCGGTGGCGGCAGGTGCACGTATTGCGTCAAACCTCGATCAAAGCGCGACGATCATCATCGTGATGGGCGCAATAACTGGATGCCTCGGCGGGCTGATGCGGGATGTCGTGGCGAACGAAGTACCGCTCGTCCTGAAACAGGGCGAGCTTTACGTGACCTGCGCTGCTGTTGGTGCGGCGGTCGTGGCGTTTGTTCCATTGCTGGGCGCAAGCGCACTGGTCACTGTGTTGGCATCTGCATTCGCGACATTCGGGTTGCGCGCTGGCTCAATCGCGTTTGGGTGGAGCTTGCCGGTCTACAAATCGCGCCCGCCGCGCGTGTGAGGCTTTACTGAAGGTCGTTGAACGCGTCTTGCAAACGGCTCACAGCCTCCTCAACGCGGTAGCGTTGGGTTGCCAGGTTGAACCGCATAAAGGTCTCACCCCCGGGGCCGAAATCTGGACCGGGGCTAGGCGCGATGCGGGCCTCTTTCCGGACACGCCGGTCGATTTCTTCGAAACTCATCCCGGTATCCGCAAAATCAACCCACGCCAGAAAAGTGGAGGCAAGTGGTAAGGATCGCACGCCAGGAATGGCGTTAATGCCCGCATCGAAAACCGCGATGTTGCCTTGCAGGTGTTCCAGCTGAGCGTCCGCCCATTCCGCACCTTCCGGCGAATAGGCTGCCGTCGCCATGCTAAGCCCGATCACGTTCGCATTGTAGTTCAGCGCGTGCAGGCGCTGCTTCATGTCTGACCGCAGCTTTTCATCCCGGATGATCAGATTGCCAGTCCGTTGACCGGCGATGTTGAAGGTTTTGCTGGCTGCCGTCAGCGATACAATTCGGTCACGCGCGTCGGGCGCTGCAGTGTCCAGGGGGACAAAAGTGCTGCCGGGGAAAACGAAGTCCTGATGCACCTCGTCCGTTACGAGGATCAGGTCATTGCGTGTTGCAAATTCAGCGACGGATCGCAGCTCATCGGCCGTCCAGACGCGGCCCGTCGGGTTCTGCGGCGAACAGAAGATGATCAGCTTTTCGGTGCCGTCCAGCATGTCTTGGGCGGTGTCCAGATCGAGATTGTAGGTGTCGCCGTCCCGCGCCAATGGGCATTGCGCCGGCGTGCGGCCAGCAGCGCGAATCTTGCGTTCGAATTCGTGGTAAACGGGGTTGAACGTCACGATGCGATCGCCCGGCTCTGACCACACATCCAGACACAGCGCGATGGCGTTGCCGAGCCCTTGTGCGGTGAGAATCCAGTCGGCCTCAACCTCCCAATTGTGCCGCGTTTTCATCCACCACTGGATGGCCGCGTTATAGTCGCTGAAGTCCGTGAAATACCCGAACACACCGTGATCAACTGCTTTTTGAACCGCTTCCAGTACGCACGGTGCCGTTTTGTAATCGCTGTCCGCCGTCCACATCGACAGGCCATCATCCTGCGAAATTCCGAAATGACTCTCCAGAATATCCCATTTCGACGAATGGGTGCCGCGTCGGTCGATGGGCTGGTTGAACAGATCGTGCATCACTAACTCCACAAGGCTCGGTTCCGCGCGACGCTACTGATCTGGCGGGCGGGTGCAAGAGCACTCTATTGCTCTTGGTGGCGGGATTGCCTAGATCCCAATCCATGATACTTCCGATCCTCATCCATCCCGATCCGCGCCTCAAGAAAACCTGTGATCCTGTCCCGGATCTCAGCGACGAATTGCGCACGCTTGCGAAAGACATGCTGTCGACGATGTATGATGCGCCCGGCATCGGTTTGGCCGCGCCGCAGGTCGGCATCACGAAGCGTTTGATCGTGCTCGATTGCGTGAAGGAAGAAGATGAAAAACCGCGCCCCTTGATCATGTTCAA
Organism: uncultured Rhodobacterales bacterium; assembly: GCA_964500115.1. Lineage (GTDB taxonomy): Bacteria > Pseudomonadota > Alphaproteobacteria > Rhodobacterales > Rhodobacteraceae > Marivita. The sequence goes on along the minus strand of CAZCOX010000011.1, from coordinate 2,181 downwards.
CCCGGAAATCCTTGCGTCGTCCGAGGAAACGAATGTGTACGAGGAAGGCTGTTTGTCGATTCCGGATCAGTATGCCGATGTGACGCGGCCGAAGGCGGTCAAGGTTGGTTGGCTCGACGAATCCGGCACGCCCCGGGAAGAGGAGTTTGACGGGCTATGGGCGACATGTGTCCAGCACGAGATTGATCACCTCGATGGCAAACTTTTCATCGACTACCTCAAACCGCTGAAGCGTCAGATGATCACCCGCAAGATGCAAAAGCTAAAGCGCGAAAAGGCCCGCGCGTGACGGGTCGCAATCTCTGATGCCTGCCAGACCCTGCATACCCTGGCCGGACAAGCGTTTGCGCACTGTAGCGGAACCGGTTGAGGCCATCACCGATGAGATCCGTTCCATCTGGACCGATATGATCGACACGATGGAGGCGATGCCGGGTGTCGGATTGGCAGCGGTACAGATCGGTGTGATGCAACGTTTGGCGGTGGTAGATGCCTCTGAAGACCGGGGTCGCGCTGTTCGCATGGCCAACCCCGAAGTTTTGCACGCCTCGGTCCAGCCCCGGTCGCATGAAGAGGCCAGCCCGAACCTGCCTGGCGTTTTTGCCAAAATTGAACGCCCGCGTGCTGTGACAGTCCGGTTTCTGGGTGACGACGGCCAGATGCACGAGCAGGATTTCGTCGGCCTGTGGGCCACATCGGTGCAGCACCAGATCGACCATCTGAACGGCAAGATGTATTTTGATCATCTGAGCAAAACCAAGCGCGACATGCTTTTGCGCCGCGCCAAAAAGGTTAAGGTTTAGACACATGCGGGTTGTTTTCATGGGCACCCCGGAGTTCTCTGTGCCGGTTCTGGACAGCCTCGTCGAGGCCGGACATGACGTTATTGCTGTTTACTGCCAACCCCCACGTCGCGCCGGACGCGGCAAGAAAGAACGCCCGACGCCGGTGCATGCACGAGCGATGGAATTAGGCTTGTCTGTGCGCCATCCGGCTTCGTTGCGAAACGCCGAAGCCCAATCCGAGTTTGCAGCGTTGAACGCAGACGTGGCAGTGGTTGTGGCCTACGGTCTGATCTTGCCCCAAGCGATCCTGGATGCGCCAAAACGCGGATGTCTGAACATTCACGCCTCGCTCTTGCCGCGTTGGCGTGGGGCGGCACCGATCCACCGCGCCATCATGGCCGGTGATACCGAGACAGGCATCTGCATCATGCAAATGGATTCAGGTTTGGACACGGGGGCTGTTCTGTTGCAAGAAGCAACGGATATCGGCGCCAGCGAAACAACGGGGGAGTTGCACGATCGGTTAAGCGATATGGGCGCGCGACTGATTGTTGAGGCATTGGGTCAACTGGACACGCTTACGCCGGAACCGCAGCCCGACCATGGCGTGACCTATGCACAAAAGATCGACAAGTCAGAAGCGGCAGTGGATTGGACCCGCCCCGCGGCCGAGGTTGACCGCCAAATCCGGGGCCTTTCCCCCGTTCCCGGCGCTTGGACGATGATCGGTGACGAGAGGGTCAAGCTTTTGGGCAGTCGCGTGTCCGATGCAAATGGCCTTGCGGGCACCGCGTTGGACGACAGCTTTCTGATTGCCTGTGGGGATGGGGCCGTTACCATCACCCGCGCGCAGCGCGCCGGCAAAGGCGCGCAGGACGCCGACGTGTTTTTGCGCGGAATGCCGGTGCCAAAGGGTACGAAAGTTGGAGTTTAGAGCATGTTCATGATCCTGATGGGCACCGTCGTGATCGCGGGTATTGTGGGCTATGTTTCTGAAAAGACTGGCTTTACCAACAATGGTATCCTGCAGAGCATCATCATTTGCGTTGGTGGCGCGTTTCTGGCTTACTTTGTGCGCATTATGTTTGGAATTGGCTTTAACTCGCCCGGTATGAACGCGATTGCATCCTCGCTGGGTGCTTTGATCATCGTGCCGACGCACTGGCGGAACTCTGTCAAAGACCGGCGGCGGAAGTAACGGGCCACCGGAGTTCTGTGCGCAAACCCGCAGATCCTGCGCGCATCCACGCATTTTTCAACAGGTTATGTCACCCTAAGTTACCTCTCGAACAAGAATTTGGAGAGATGACATGGGCCAATTGGTAGACGGTGTCTGGCACGACGTTTGGTACGACACGAAAAGCACCGGTGGCGCGTTTAAACGAACAACCGCCAA
>CAZCOX010000010.1:5346-29803 GCA_964500115.1 uncultured Rhodobacterales bacterium | reverse complement strand
AAACGGGCCGGTGCCGATTGGGTTAAAGTGCTGATCGGTACATGTGGAGGCTGCCGCGCCCATACAGGATTCGAACTGTGCCTTCTGCAGGATCGGGCTTTCGCCGCCGACAAACGGACCATAGGGGTTCGGGGTCGGGCCTGCGAAATTCACGACGACGGTCAGGTCGTCGGGTGTATCTATAGACGTCACGCCTTCGAACTTGGTCAAGTTCGCGCAACCGCCTTCCGGATCGGTGCAATACTCATAGGTGAACTTCACGTCTGCCGAAGTGAATGGCGTGCCGTCCGACCATGTCAGGCCGGGGGTGATGTTCCAGGTGATCTGGGTCAGGTCTTCATTGACGCCGCCATTGCCGACGGTCGGAACTTCTTCCACCAGCCAGGGCACAAGTTCGCCCACTTCGTTGTAGCGGGCCAGAGGTTCGATAATCATCGACGCCGACTCGACGTCCTTGGTGCCGCCCGACAGATACGGGTTCAGGATCGATGGGGCTTGCCAATAGATAATCTTGACTTCGCCATCCGCGCCGCGCTCCGCAAAGGCGGCAGGGGCCAATGCCATAGACGCAACGGCACCCATCAAAATGGATTTGAGTTTCATTCGTTTCTCCTTGTTGGACACAGTTTTGTTGTGTCAATTTTGTCTGAGAGAAATCACGCAAGCCGTGATTGGTATCGATTACATCCGGCACTTGTTACATTTTGACGACGTTTGGCGATGTTCCCCCTGTGCGCTCATCGAAACAGCTTTTGCGTAAATTGCAAGTCCTTCGCGCCGGATTGCCAAGCAGGCGTCGAGACAGCGTTTGACATTGACCAATCAGCGGTTAGCGTTTGGGCACCCATCCAAGGAGGACGCATCTATGCCCGATGGCAGCATTGCCCGCATCGAAAATCTGCGCGTTGAATTTCAAACGAAATCCGGCACGGTTGCGGGTGTTGAGGATGTGTCCTTCCACATCAATCCGGGCGAAACGGTGTGTGTGGTGGGCGAATCCGGTTCGGGCAAATCGGTGTCCTCTCTGTCACTGATGCGGCTTATCGACTTTGGCGGCGGCAACATCGCGAACGGGCGGCTGCTGTTTAACCGCGACGGTGGGGGTGAAATTGACCTCGCGCACACCGAGCAGGACCTTATGCGCACGATCCGCGGCAATGAGATCGGGATGATTTTCCAAGAGCCGATGACGGCGCTGAACCCGGTGTTCACGGTCGAACGGCAATTGACCGAGGGCTTGCGTCTGCACAAAGGAATGAGCAAGGCGCAAGCGACGGAACGCGCGGTGGAGCTGTTGCGACAAGTACGCATTCCCGAACCGGAACGCCGCGTGAAGCAGTATCCGCACGAATTGTCGGGCGGTATGCGGCAGCGCGTGGTGATCGCAATGGCACTGGCTTGTGAACCGCGTCTTTTGATAGCTGACGAGCCAACCACGGCGCTTGATGTGACGATTCAGGCGGAAATTTTGGCTCTGATGGACCGCCTCAAAAGGGAAACCGGCACGGCGGTGATGTTTATCACGCATGATATGGCCGTGGTGGCGCAAATGGCAGACCGGGTTGTCGTCATGTTCCGAGGCAACAAGGTGGAAGAGGGCACGGTCGAAGAGATATTCGAAAACCCGCAGCACGCCTACACGAAAGCGCTGTTGGCGGCAGTTCCTAAGTTGGGTGAGATGCGAGGCACGGATTTGCCGCGCCCGATGCGTCTGTTGGGCCGCGACGGGTCAGAAGTGCCGCCGATCACCGGGTCCGAAGAGGTGTTGCTGGACGTCAAACACCTGACGACGCGGTTCCCGGTAAAAGGTGGCTTCTTTCGCAGGACGGTTGCGAATGTACATGCCGTCGAAGACCTGAGTTTTCAGGTCAAGAAGGGCCAGACGCTAAGCCTCGTGGGCGAATCCGGTTGTGGCAAGTCGACGGCCGGGCGGTCGATCCTGCGGCTGGTGGAGCCACAAGAGGGCAGTATCTTCTTAGATGGTCAGGACGTCATGGCGATGAGCCAGTCTGAGCTGCGCAATGCGCGGCGCGATATGCAGATGGTGTTCCAGGATCCGTTTGCATCGCTGAACCCGCAGATGCAGCTGGCGGATCAGGTCTCTGAACCCCTGCGCAACTACGGAATTGGAACGGCGGCCGAGCAGACCAAAAAGGTTGAGATGCTGTTTGACCGGGTAGAGCTGCCACGCAGCTTTATGCAGCGCTTTCCGCATGAGTTGTCGGGCGGTCAGCGGCAACGGATTGCGATTGCCCGGGCGCTGGCCTTGAATCCCAAGCTGATCGTTGCGGATGAGGCTGTTTCGGCGTTGGACGTGTCGGTGCAGGCGCAGGTCTTGAACCTTATGCTGGAATTGCAGGCCGAACTTGGGTTGTCGTTCCTGTTTATCAGTCACGATATGGCGGTGGTTGAACGCGTCAGCCATCAGGTGGGTGTGATGTATCTGGGCCGGATTGTCGAAATCGGCCCCCGGCGCGCAGTTTTCGAAAACCCGCAGCATCCGTACACGCAAGCCCTGATGAAGGCGGTGCCAATTGCCGACCCGAAACAACGGAAGTCGGAAAAGGATTTGAACTTCAAGCCGATCCCGTCGCCAATCCACGGGCTGGAGTATGATCCCGCACCATCAGAGTACAAAGAGGTCGAGCCGGGGCACAGGGTGCTGATCACCGACAGTGGATACTGACCCCCGCATTGGTGCCGCGATGAAGCGATTTCTGCGCGGCCTGTTTCGGATTGGCATCTACGGCCTGGCAGGTCTGGCGCTGGTCGCCTGCGCCTTGCAAGTCAGCTATTCCGAGCGGTCCGACCTGCCGGAGCCTGTAGACTCCGGGGCGTTGCGGATCGCCTCGTACAATGTCCACTATATCATTTTGGGGCAGGCGACAGGGGATTGGTCGGTGGCCGACTGGGACCGGCGCAAAGGCCCGATGAACAAGGCGTTTCAGGCATTGAATGCGGATATTGTCGCCTTGCAGGAATCCGAAAGCTGGTCGCGGGGAAGTGACGGATCGGTCAACCTGACCCGAGATTTTCTGGCCGAGATGAACCCGGATTACGATGTGGCAGCGACGGGTGACTGGCGGGAATTTCCGTCGACACAGCCGATTTTCTACAGAAAGGCCGCGCTCCAACCTATTGATCAGGGTTGGTTTTTCTTTTCAGACACGCCCGATGTGATCTATTCGCGCACGTTCAATGGATCGTGGCCTGCTTTTGCGTCATGGGTTCAGTTCCAGCACATTATGACAGGACAGTCCTTTCGCGTGGTCAACGTGCATTTTGAATACCGCAGCCGGTCAAACCGCTATTTGTCAGCGGCTCTTGTCCGGGATCGGATTGCACCCTGGATCGATGCGGGAGAGACTGTGTTCCGCGTTGGTGATCTGAACGCGCGATATGGGGCAAAGACGATGGACATCCTGCAAGAGGCCGGCGTTGTTTTTGACCGCATCCCGGGCGCGACCTATCATCTGAACCGTGGCGTGCACCTCTTTGGCGCGATTGACCATCTGGCGCGCACGCCGGAGGTTGATCTGGTTGCTGGTCCCGAAGTCATGCAGCGGCAGTTTGACGGTGAATGGCCATCGGACCATCATCCTATTTATGCCGATTACGCGCTGCCCGCGCCAACGAATTGAGGCACTATGCAAAACCGCCTGACCCCGCGACAGATTTTGGACCAGTTGGTAAAATTTCCAACTGTAAGCCGCGACACCAATGTGCCGCTGATCGACTGGGTTCAGGACTATCTGGCGGAACACGGGGTCGACAGCCATCGGCACATCAAAGCCGATGAGCCTGAGAAGGCGGCGGTCTTTGCCCATGTCGGGCCGGAGGTTGACGGCGGGATCGTTCTGTCCGGTCACACGGATGTCGTGCCGGTGGACGGACAGCCGTGGAGCACGGACCCGTTTGTGGTGACCGAAAAGGATGGCAAGCTTTACGGGCGTGGAACGACGGACATGAAAGGGTTCGATGCGCTGGCGGTCTGGGCTTTGGTCGAGGCGCACCATCGCGGCGTCAAACGGCCCTTGCAGATCGCACTAAGCTATGACGAAGAGATCGGCTGTGCCGGTGCGCCGCCGCTGATCGAGGCGATGCAAGGCGTCGTGCCGCGGGCTGACACGGTGATCGTTGGCGAACCGACGATGATGAAAGCGGTCACCGGACATAAGGGCGGCAACACGTTTTGGATCGATGTGCATGGGTTCGAGGTGCATTCCTCGATCATGCATACCGGCGTCAGCGCGATCATGTATGGGGCGAAGCTGATCGAATGGGCCAATCAAGTGAACGCTGAAAGCGCTGCTGCCGAGCCAGGCCCGATCGCCTCACTGTTTGATCCGCCCTACACCAATATCCACGTTGGTCAGATCAGCGGGGGCACAGCGCATAACATCACGGCTAAGGATTGCCGGTTTGGACTGGGATTTCGGGTGGTGCCGGGTGAGACGCTCGCGCATTGGGAGGCGCGGTTGCGCGCGGCGGCGGCTGAGATCGAAGCAGAGATGAAAGCTGTGCGTCCGGAAACCTGGATCGAGATCACGCCCGCCTTTTCCTTGCCGCCGTTCAAGCCCGAAGAGGCGGGCGGTGCAGAAACGCTTGTTCGGCAACTGACCGGGGATAATGGCACGCAATATGTGTCCTACGGGACAGAGGCGAGCCATTTTCAGGCGGCTGGATACTCTACGGTTGTCTGCGGGCCGGGCGATATAATCGTGGCACATCAACCGGATGAGTTCATCACTGTGGCGCAGTTCAATGAAGGGCAGGCGTTTATGGAACGGCTGCTGACACACTTGCAGGGATGACGCCGTTCCCGATTTCCGAGGCGACGCCGATTGCGTTTCCAGGGCCACCACCCGCTGAGACTGACGTGGTGGTCATCGGCGGCGGCGCGATTGGCGTTTGCACGGCGCTTTACCTTGCCCGCAAGGGGCGACGCGTTGTCTTGCTGGAAAAGGGCCGCATCGCGGGTGAGCAGTCATCACGCAACTGGGGTTGGATACGTCAGCAGGGGCGCGACCCGGACGAGTTGCCGATCATGGTGGAGGCGAACCGCCTTTGGACTGAATTGGCGCGCCAGACGAACGTTGATATCGGGCTGAAACGGTCTGGCGTGACGTATCTGGCGGAAACGGAAAAAGAATTTTCCGAATTTGCCGACTGGCTGCCGTTTGCGCGGGCGCAGGGTGTGGATACGGAGTTGCTGGATCGTGGTGAAACGGCCCGGCGCTTTCCCGAACTTGCCAAGGGTGCCTTTGTTGGATCGCTGACCACACCGTCGGACATGCGGGCAGAACCTTGGGTCGCCGTTCCGGCCTTGGCGGGCATCGCCGTGCGGGACGGGGCGACATTGGTCGAGGGCTGTGCGGCGCGATTGCTCGATATCGAAGCGGGGCGGATCACTGGTGTGATCACTGAGGTAGGACGGATCGCATGCTCCGAAGTGGTGGTCGCAGGCGGAGCGTGGTCCTCGCTTTTGTTGCGGCGGCACGGTGTCAGCATTCCGCAATTGTCGGTACGGGCGAGTGTTGGCGCAACGGCACCTGTCGCGTTGCCGCATGCCGGGGCCGCAGCGGCAACGAAATATGCCTGGAGGACACGGTCGGATGGCGGTTTGACCCTCGCGGCGGGCGGGGTGCATGAACACTTTGTCGGTCCAGACACGCTGCGCCACATGTGGGCCTATCGCGAAAAGCTGAAAGCCACGTTCTTGGACACGCGTTTCTTTCCAAAGGCACCGCGCGACTATCCCGATGCCTGGACCACGACGCGCAATTGGGCGGCGGAGGACGTTTCGCCTTTTGAGCGGTGCCGGGTGTTGAACCCCAGGCCAAATAACCGGCTTTTGGAAGGGGTGAAGCGGGAAGTCGAGTCGTTGTTTCCCGAAGTTGGGCCGATTCAGTACACCGCGCAGTGGGCTGGGATGATCGACGTGATGCCGGATGTGGTTCCGGTCATCGACCGGGTGGACGCCATTCCCGGTTTGACAATTGGAACGGGCATGTGCGGCCACGGATTTGGGATTGGCCCTGGCATGGGGCGTGTGCTGGCTGATCTCGTATGTGGCGATGCGCCGGGCCATGATTTGCGGCGGTTCCGGCTCTCACGTTTCAGCGATGGCAGCCGGATGGAGCTTGGTCCGGCGCTCTGACCCCTTGAAGTGGATGGGGTGCTGCGTCAAGTTAACGTTCGACATATCTCAAACAAGCAAGGACACCCCATGCCGGTTAAGAACCGTTTCGCGGAATTGCAGGATGAAATCACCGTTTGGCGGAGGGATTTTCACGAGAACCCGGAAATTCTGTTCGACACGCATCGCACAAGCGCGCGGGTGGCGGAACTTCTGGGTGAGTTCGGCTGCGATGAGGTGGTGACGGGCATTGGCCGCACTGGCGTTGTGGGCGTTATCAAGGGAAAGTCGGATGGATCGGGCCAGGTCATTGGCTTGCGCGCTGACATGGATGCATTGCCGATCCACGAGCAAACCGGTTTGGAATACGCGTCCAAAACTGATGGCGCGATGCATGCGTGTGGGCATGACGGGCACACGGCAATGCTTCTTGGGGCGGCGAAATACCTTTCAGAGACGCGCAATTTTGACGGCACTGTTGTGGTGATTTTCCAACCCGCCGAAGAAGGTGGCGGCGGCGGGCGCGAGATGTGCGAAGATGGCATGATGGAGCGCTGGGGCATTCAGGAAGTCTACGGCATGCACAATTGGCCGGGTCGCCCCGTTGGCAGTTTTGCCATTCGCCCTGGTGCGTTCTTTGCGGCGACAGATGTGTTCGATATTGTGTTCGAAGGTGTGGGTGGTCATGCCGCCAAGCCGCAGGAGACTGTCGACACCACGGTGGTTGCTGCACACGCGGTGACTGCATTGCAGACGATTGCCAGCCGAAATGCCGACCCGGTAGATCAGGTTGTTGTGTCCGTCACGTCGTTTGAGACATCCTCGACCGCGTTCAACGTGATCCCGCAGCGGGTGACGTTAAAGGGCACGGTGCGCACCATGAGTGCTGCAATGCGTGATCTGGCAGAACGTCGAATTACCGAGATCTGCGACGGGATTTGCGCCGCGTTTGGTGCCAAAGTGACTGTGGAGTATTTGCGCAACTACCCGGTCATGGTGAACAGCGAAGAGCAGACGGCATTTGCGGCCGAAGTCGCGAAATCGGTGTCCGGGGATTGTGCGGATGCGCCTTTGGTGATGGGCGGAGAGGATTTCGCCTTTATGCTCGAAGAACGGCCCGGCGCGTATATTCTGGTCGGCAATGGCGATACGGCAATGGTGCATCATCCGAAGTACAATTTTAACGATGATGCGATCCCGGCTGGCTGTTCATGGTGGGCCGAAATTGTCGAGCAGCGGATGCCCGCGGCCTGATTGGGTTAGTGTCGGCGACGGGCGCATGCGCGCCCGTCGCCTTGTTCGGGGTACTACTGACCGCGTTTGTTTTTGATCGACCCGGCCATCGTGGATTTGACCATTTTGGTAAACGCCTTGTTGCGGGATCGGGATTCCGCCAGCGTTTCGGAATTGTACTGGTCTTCGCGCTTAAGCTTTTGCCAGCGCGCAAGGCGGGCCGGATCGAGCGTGCCGTCCGCCACGGCTGATTTGATGGCACAGCCGGGTTCGGTGTCATGTGCGCAATCCGAGAATTTGCACTGCTGTGCGAGGGTATCGATATCCTCGAACAGCTCATCAATGCCGTCGCTGGTGCCGGTCAGCTGAAGCTCTCGCATCCCGGGCGTATCAATGAGCCATCCGCCGGTCTTCGTAGGGCGTAAGGCGCGATAGGTGGTCGTGTGCCGGCCTTTGGCGTCGTCTTCGCGAATGGTTTGCGTGCCCGCGGTTTCGCCTGTCAACGCATTGCGCAATGTGGTTTTGCCGACGCCGGACGAGCCGAGCAAAGCCAGCGTTTGCCCGTTGCTGCACCATGGTGCAATCTGCTGAACGTCCTCACGGTCTTTTGCGTTGATGGCAACAGCTGTGACCAGTGGTGACAACCGTTCTGCCTGTTTGCGGAAGGTGTTGGGATCGTCGCAGAGATCGGCTTTGGTCAAAATCACGAGCGGTAGGGCGCCCGACGACAGCGCCAGTGCCAGATAGCGTTCCAGACGCGCGATGTTGAAATCATCGTTGCAGCTGGTGACAAGACCAACCGTGTCGACATTGGCCGCGATGCGTTGTTCGGTGGCGGTGTGGCCAGCTGCTTTGCGGGTCAAATCCGTTGTTGGGGTGAGACGCCGAATGGCGGAGGTTCCGTCGGTCAGAACCCAATCGCCAACGGCGTAGCTGCTTGCCAGTTCGGTTGGCAAAAGCTGGTGCTCGCCGGTTTCCGACAGGGTGACCAGTCTGTTGCGATGAACCTCTGAGATGCGGGCAGGGGTGAGTGTGGCGTCATCGCTGCTGCGTTGACGTGCGAAGCTGTCCGACCATCCGAGGTCGGCAAGTGTAAAAAGTGTCAATGGTGCAATCCCGTTGCTGGAAAGGAAGCGCGGTCTTTGGCAGGCGCGCTGTCTTTACCGGGTCGTCCAATCAAACGGACGCCCGCAGGCCAAACACATTTTCCATCATGTCCTCCTGCTTTCAGCTTCGGTTGATCGCAGGTTACTGCGGCGCGGTGTGCGGAACAAGTCGCGTCTGGTCATCCGTTTGATGCGTTGCTAAGCGGACACCATGACTTTGCCTCAAAAAGCGACGGTGGCCTGCATCAAATGGGGTACGCTGTTTGGTCCGGAATATGTGAACCGGCTTTATTCCGGCGTGCGGCGCAATCTGTCATGCCCGGTGCGGTTTGTCTGCATGACCGAAGTGGCGGACGGTTTGCACCCTGATATCGAGGTGATCGACCTGCCAGTGGAGCCGTTTGCGGAGCCGATGGCGGCGGCGCTGAAAGTTGCGAACCGGCAAGGTGCGATGCGCAAGGTGTCGCTGTTCCGGCACGGGGTGATCCCGGATTTGCAGGGGCCGGTGCTTGGGTTTGATCTGGATGTTGTGATCACCGGATCGCTGGACCCGCTTTTGGATTTTGCGCCGGGTGATGTGGTGATGCGCCACGATTGGACGGAAAAACGCAAAGGGCGCCCGACCGGGCATGGATCTGTTTTTCGATACGACCCGGCCGTGCATCGTTTTCTGTACGAAGACCTTGCGGCGGATGCTTATGCAGAGGTTGAGGTCGCGCGAGGGTCGGAGCAGCGTTATACCTCGCACAAGGCGATGGAGAGCGGCGTTTTCACATATATTCCAGACGATTGGGTTGTGAGTTTCAAGTATGACTGCAACCCGTTTCCGGGGAATTATCTGCGCGCGGCAAGATTGCCGGAGGCAGCGAAGGTCGTGTGTTTCCACGGCCATCCGAAAATGGACGAGGCTGTGGCTGGCTACCGCAAGTCGGTTATTCGCTATGCAAAGCCGACGCCTTGGCTGCAGGATCATTGGATTGATCGCGCGCACGCGGATCTGGGTGCGCCTTGGGCGTAGGCTAAAACTGCAGGCCGAGGAAAACCACAGCCAAGGGCACGGGTGACACTGCGATTACAATCGTTACAAAGGTCGACAGCGGGGTGAATATCCCGCTCAGTCCAGCAATGATCATGAGACCACCTCCGCCGCCCAGAACAGAGTTGCCGGGCGTGTTCACAGCCACTGCCAACGCGGCGTAGCGATATTTGACGGCGAGGCTTAGGACGCGTTTCGACTGACCGTCGAGCAGCATGGCAACACGTTCTTCCGTAGAGAGGGGTGCTGCGCGCGCTACGAGCTCGGCAGCGCGGCGTAATCGAAGAAACCTTAGCAACCGCTCCAATGCGCTGATGGGCAGGAACCGTCCGATTGTGAAGGCAAGCATCATCGCGGCGACGGTGCAGACATAGACCAACGGTGCGATGGCGGACCCGAACCCAGCCAAAAGCGCAATGCCAATTTCGGCACCGGGGACAAATGGGATCGCCAGCAATACGATATAAGCGACCGCGCCAATCATGATGGCCCGGTGGACTTGTTGTTCGTTGTCTGGACGAATTTGAAGGTCCAACGCGTCACGAATGACATGCACGCCCCACGTTGCCAAAGCGATCACGCAGATTAAAGCAGCGAGCCTTACAACGATCGTCGCGACTTTGACGCTTTTGGATTTCAACTAAGCTGCCTCAGCCGGACACATCCTTGGTTTCCGTAATCGCGCCTGACCCACGAACATGAATTTGGTTTGTCCAATACCATCGCCGCGTCGTCCAGGTTACATCCAGGTTCACCTTGCCATCTTCGACAGTGCCGTACCAAACGACTGTATGAGGGGCGTCTGGGCATATTGTGACGGTTGTGAAATGGGTGACGCCGTCAACGATTTTCGTCTGGTACTCGGTCCAGCCGAAGTCGCAATATTTCTGACAATCCGCCGACTGAAATTTGCCGTCGCGAAAGCGAATGACATCTTCCAGTTCGGCACCGCTGTTCACGTCTGATCCGGAGATTTTGAATGTCGCCCCGTCGAGCATGCCGTCCGCTGCCCACGCGCCTGTTGGCACTTCCAAGTCGGGGATGTCTTCGTTCATGACGGTCAGGGTGGCAGCGCCCGTACCGAACGTCGCGATTGCGATTGCAGCGATTTGGAATAGCTGGGGCATGAACGGCTCCGGAAAGCGAAATGCAATGGCGTGAATTGCGAGCAGAGTATCGGCTAAGGCCTATTGCAAACAAGGGTTTTGTTGAGGCTCTTCTGTCGATCTTGGTTTTCAGGAGCGGCGACCGGTATGCGTCGTTTGCGCGAGCCCAATAAATGAGCGCGCCGGTTGAGGGTGGAACCGTTCGCCACGCGCAAGGACCTGCGCGGCGCGACCACATGCTCTTGCCCCGCGACGCGGGAACGCGGTAAGAGCGGGCAAGAGCAGATGAGGGAAGGGCAAACGCATGCGTCGAGTCGTCGTGACAGGTTTGGGATTGGTGACACCGCTTGCAGATGGCGTTGAGGCGTCCTGGAGCCGGATTCTGGACGGCCAGTCGGGTGCGGGAACGATCACCAAGTTCGATGCGAGCCACCTTGCCACGACCTATGCCTGTGAAGTGCCGTATGGCGATGGATCGGACGGGACGTTTAACCCGGACACCTATCTCGACAAGAAAGAGCAGCGGAAGGTGGATGAGTTCATCCAGTTCGGCTTGGCCGCGGCCCATCAAGCTGTGCGGGATGCCAACTGGATGCCCGAAGACGAAGAGAGCCGTTTGCGCACGGGCGTGATGATCGGGTCTGGCATTGGCGGGCTGAACTCGATTGCCGAGACGGCCTTGCTGATCCGTGACAAGGGCCCGCGCCGAGTGTCGCCATTCTTTATTCCCGGCGCATTGATCAACCTGATCTCGGGCAATGTTTCTATCAAATACGGTTTCAAGGGGCCGAACCACGCGGTTGTTACGGCGTGTTCCACGGGCGCGCATGCCATCGGCGATGCGGCGCGGTTGATCATGTTTGGTGATGCGGATGTGATTGTTGCAGGCGGTGCAGAAGCCGCGATTTCGGAGATCGGGATTGCCGGGTTCAATGCGTGTAAGGCACTGAGCACCAAGCGCGGTGATGACCCGAAGGCGGCAAGCCGACCCTATGATGCGGACCGGGACGGGTTTGTCATGGGCGAAGGCGCGGGCATAGTAGTGCTGGAAGAGTACGAACACGCGGTCGCGCGCGGTGCCAAGATTTACGCTGAGGTTTGCGGGTATGGCCTGTCGGGTGACGCCTATCACATCACAGCACCGTCTGAGGATGGTGAGGGCGGCGAGCGGTCCATGCGGGCGGCATTGAAGCATGCCGGGTTGCAACCGGCCGATATCGACTACATCAACGCGCATGGCACTTCGACCATGGCCGATGTGATTGAGCTGGGTGCGGTTGAGCGGATGATGGGTGATGCGGCTGGTACGGTGACGATGTCCTCGACCAAATCAGCGACAGGCCATTTGTTAGGTGCGGCAGGCGCGATTGAAGCGATTTTCTCGATCCTCGCAATCCGCGATCAGGTGGCGCCGCCGACGTTGAACCTTGAGACGCCAGCGGTGGAGACGCCGGTTGATCTGGCCCCGAAAGTCAAGCGTGAGCGTGAGATCAAATACGCGCTTTCCAATTCGTTCGGGTTTGGCGGCACCAATGCGAGCGTCGTATTCGGGCGGGTGGATAGCTGATCCATGTGGCGGCACATTGCGTCTAACGCACTGACATTTCTGGTCGTTTTGATTTTCCTGCTTGGCGGTGTGCTGATCTGGGGGCAGAACGCCTATGTCTCGGAAGGGCCGCTTGAGCAGCCGATCTGCGTTCAGGTGGACCGCGGGTCAAATTTTCGGCGGGTCTCTGAAAATCTTGCCGAGGATGGTGCCGTATCCAGCGCTGCGATGTTGCGGATTGGGGCGGACTATGCAGGAAAGACGGGTGATCTGAAGGCGGGGTCGTACCTCGTGCCGGAAGGCGCGTCGATGTCGGAGATCGTCGACATCGTGACGCGCGGGGGGGCGAGTACCTGCGGGACGGAGGTGGTTTACCGCGTCGGCATCAACCGCATGTCGGTTCAGGTGCGCGAATTGGACCCGGCCACCGGGCGCTTTGACGAGGTGGCAGCGTTCAATCCGGCGGAAGATGATGTTCCTGCGGCATATACCGAAGTGAAGGCCGAGGCCGACACGCGCTATCGCGTGGCGCTGGCGGAAGGTGTAACCAGCTGGCAGATCGTGAATGAGTTGTCCCAGATTGACGTACTGGAAGGTGAGATCGAGGAGCCGCCTGCGGAAGGGTCTTTGGCGCCGGACAGTTATGAGATCACCCCGGGAGAGACACGAGCGGATCTGATCGCACGTATGACACAAGCGCAGGAGCGCATTCTGGCTGAAGCCTGGGCGAACAGGCAGGATGATTTGCCGTATGAAAGCCCGGAAGAGGCGCTGATCATGGCGTCGATCATCGAAAAGGAAACCGGGACACCGGATGAACGGTTCCTTGTGTCGAGCGTGTTTGTGAACCGGTTGCGGCAGGGGATGCGCCTGCAAACGGACCCGACGGTCATTTATGGGATCACGCGCGGGCAGGGCGTTTTGGGCCGGGGTATCCGGCAGAGCGAATTGCGGGCCGAGACGCCTTGGAACACCTATGTGATCCCCGGGTTGCCGCCGACGCCGATTGCAAACCCCGGACGGGCCAGCATCGAGGCGGCGCTGAACCCGGATGAGACAGGCTATATCTTCTTTGTGGCCAAGACGCTGAATCCGGCAGATGGGCATAACTTTGCGGTGACGCTTGCAGAGCATAACCGCAATGTGGCGGCCTATCGCGCGCTGGAGGCGGCGCGGGACAATTGAGATTTGATCGGGTGAGTGTATGAGCCCGATTGAGCTTGCCCTGATTGGCACGGTCGTTTTCCTGATATCAGGAACGGTGAAGGGCTTGGTTGGCATTGGACTGCCGACTGTGTCGATCAGTTTGTTCACGTTGTTGATCGAGCCGCGATTGGCAATTGCGTTGGTCCTTGGGCCAATGGTTGTGTCGAACGCCTGGCAGGTCTGGCAAATGGGCGAGATCGTGCGGGCGATGCGTGATTATCGCGTGCTCGCCGTGGCCCTGATGGTGGGCGTCTTTGTTACCGTTTCCTTGTCGTCGGATGTGTCGGACAGGGTGATTTACCTTGCGCTTGGTCTGTCGATTGTTGCGTTTTCGGTTCTGAATTTGCGGTTTGAAATACCGCCTTTGCCAATGCGATTTGACCGGTTGGCACAGGTTGGGTTTGGCGCTGTAGCGGGTGTGCTGGGTGGTCTATCCGGTGTTTGGGCCGCGCCGATGATTGTCTATCTGACCGCGCGGCAAGTGCCGAAGGACGAGTTTGTACGCGCCAGTGGATTGCTGATCTTTCTGGGCAGCTTGCCGCTGGTTGTGGGATACGTGCAGCAAGGGTTTTTAACCCGGGATCTGGCAGTGGTTTCGGCATTTCTTGTTTTGCCGACGCTTGTCGGATTTGCGTTTGGCGCGCGGCTACGCAGCGGGTTGTCGAACGAGAAATTCCGGCGGGTTTTGCTGTATGTTTTTCTGCTGCTAGGGCTGAACCTGTTGCGGAAGGGGATTTGGTG
This sequence comes from uncultured Rhodobacterales bacterium, assembly GCA_964500115.1. Taxonomy (GTDB): domain Bacteria; phylum Pseudomonadota; class Alphaproteobacteria; order Rhodobacterales; family Rhodobacteraceae; genus Marivita. Next base: position 15,690 of record CAZCOX010000010.1, on the reverse strand, counting down.
AGCGGGTACGCTTGTGCTTACCAAAACCTGAATCACTTCAACTTGTGTTGCGCTCATGCAGGTTGTGGCTGCGGCTTCCACGTCTTTCGAAAGTATTAAGGACGCGGGCGGCGCGTTAGGGCGTGCTTTGCAATTGGGCGTGTAGACCACACCTGCCTGCTAGGCATCTACAGGTTGCGGTGTTTCCGTGGGCTGCCGGTGCGTCGATGGACGGAGATCCATTTAGCACAGGAGGCAGAGATTGGGATGATCTTGATCACTGCAGACGAAGAAGGCGACGCGCTGGAAGCCGAGCGCGTGGCCATTGCGCAGGAACTGAGGGCCATTCGGGAGATGGTGGCTCAGCTGCGCGAAACCGTTGAAGCCGGGGGAACAGGCACGGGGGTTGAGGCAGGTAAAACCCTGTCTGATCTGCGTGCCTGGCTAAAACACGCCAAGGAAACGGAGGTGCATCTTGCCCGTTATCGGAGAGAAACTGCAAAAATCCGTGGAGACTATGGACTCGACCTTGATGCCGCACGGCATGTTGTCGGGTGCAGACTGGATCGCCTCCGCAGATGTTGCCGTGAAAGAGGCATTTCTGAGGGAACTTGAGCAGGTGCCGGGGGCGCTTTTGGCGTTGCCCTATCTGTTCGAGTTCTGGGCCCATCCGCATCAATTGCCGCCTGACGGCGATTGGCGCAATTGGGTCATCCTTGGTGGGCGCGGCGCGGGGAAAACCCGCGCCGGTGCCGAATGGGTGCGGTCGATGGTCGAAGGCGCGCGCCCTTTGGATGAAGGGCGTTGCAAGAGGATTGCCTTGGTCGGGGAGACGATTGAGCAGGTTCGCGAGGTAATGATCTTTGGCGACAGCGGCATCATGGCCTGTTCGCCGCCGGATAGGCGCCCCGAATGGTTGGTGATGCGCAAGATGCTGCGCTGGCCCAACGGGGCCGTGGCGGTCGTGGCCTCGGCCCATGATCCGGAAAGCCTGCGTGGGCCGCAGTTCGATGGAGCCTGGGCGGATGAGTTGGCCAAGTGGAAGCGGGCGCGCGAGGCTTGGGACATGCTGCAGTTTACACTGCGGCTTGGCGATGACCCGCGCGTGTGTGTTACGACGACGCCGCGCAATGTGGATGTTTTGAAAGAATTATTAGCGTCACCTTCGACGGTCGTGACGCGCGCGCCCACGGAGGCGAACCGTGCATATCTGGCGTCATCGTTTTTGCAAGAAGTTCGGGCGCGGTTTTCCGGGTCGCGATTAGCACGGCAAGAACTGGATGGCGATTTGTTGGAAGAGGTCGACGGTGCGTTGTGGCCGCTGGAACGTCTGGAGGACGTGCGGTGTGAAGAGGTTCCGGCATTTGACCGGGTGGTGGTGGCGGTTGATCCGCCTGCCGGCAGTAAGAAGACTTCGGATGCGTGCGGGATCGTTGTGGCGGGTGTTGTAACGGAAGGGCCACCGCAAGACTGGCGTGCAGTTGTTCTGGAAGACGCCTCGGTTCAGGGGGTGTCGCCGTTGGTCTGGGCGCGTCGGGCGATCACGGCGATGGAACGCTGGGGGGCGGACGCCCTGGTGGCGGAGACCAATCAGGGCGGCGACATGGTGGAGACAGTTTTGCGACAGGTTGATCCGATGGTGCCGGTGATCCAGGTTCATGCGTCGCGATCCAAAGGGGCGCGGGCCGAACCTGTGGCGGCTTTGTACGAGCAGGGGCGCGTGACGCATTTCGGTGTGTTCGACGCGTTAGAAGATGAGATGAGCCAGATGACCCGCACTGGGTATCAAGGCTCTGGCAGCCCGGACCGTGTGGATGCGCTGGTCTGGGCCCTGACGGATCTGGTGATTGCGCGCGCCGCCGAGTGGCGCAGGCCGCGGGTGCGCACGCTGCAGCGGTGAGCGTACGGTATAGTTTCCAGCCGTTAACCAATGCTGGGTAGGTTGGTTTCATCAAAAGACGCGTGGGTGTGAGACGCGTTCAGGATTTGACAGATCGATGAGTGGAGCGCGCGGTCTTGCGACGGAAAAGGCCGCGACCGGGATCGGTTTGGGGTGGATTTGCCAGAGGCCCCGTGGGGGCTTGGGTCTTTGGCACATGGCCGGTTGGGGTGGTTCGAGAGATCACCCCAGCCGTGCCGGAAAACGGATGATGTGCGAGGAGCGCGACAGGATGGTTTGGAATGTCTTTCGGCGAGAGCGCAAAGATGCGGTTGAGACTGAGGCCAAGGCAAGCGCCACCGGGCCGGTTGTGGCGTGGCAGAACATGGGGCGCGTTGCGTGGTCGGCGCGGGACACGGTGTCTTTGACGCGATCGGGATTCACGGGCAATCCGGTGGGGTTTCGGGCGGTCAAGCTGATCGCGGAGGCGTCTGCAGCGGTGCCATTGGTTTTGCAGGATGCGCGGCAGCGGTTTGAGGTGCATCCTGTGTTGGACCTGTTGCGTCGTCCGAACCCGTCGCAGGGGCAAGCGGAGTTGTTCGAGGCTTTCTATGGGCAGCTTTTGCTTTCGGGGGATGGGTATTTCGAAGCGGTTGGTGATGGCGGCACACCGTCTGAGCTTCATGTCTTGCGGTCGGACCGGATGAAGCTGGTGCCGGGGCCGGATGGCTGGCCTGTGGCGTTTGAATACGGGGTCGGCGGCAAGTCGCACCGGTTTGACATGACAGCCGACACGGCACCGATTTGCCATGTGAAGGCGTTTCATCCTCAGGATGATCACTATGGTCTAAGCCCGATGGTGGCGGCGGCGCAGGCTTTGGATGTGCATAACGCGGCCTCGCGCTGGTCGAAGGGGTTGCTCGACAATGCGGCGCGGCCGTCGGGGGCGATTGTCTATCGCGGGACCGATGGCGTGTCGGGCATGGGCACGGATCAGTATGACCGGTTGGTGGACGAGATCGAGAGCCATCATATGGGTGCGCGGAATGCGGGGCGTCCGATGCTGCTGGAAGGTGGGTTGGACTGGAAGCCGATGGGCTTTTCGCCGTCCGACATGGAGTTCCAGAAAACCAAGGAAGCGGCGGCGCGGGAGATTGCGGTGGCTTTTGGAGTGCCGCCGATGCTTTTGGGCATTCCTGGTGAGGCCACATATGCGAATTACGCCGAGGCGCATCGGGCGTTTTATCGGCTGACGGTGTTGCCGTTGGTGGCGCGGGTTTCGGCTGCGCTGAGCGTTTGGCTGTCGCAGCATATGGGCGAGACGTTGGCGTTGAAGCCGGACCTTGATCAGGTGCCAGCGCTGGCCACCGAGCGCGATGCCCAATGGGCGCGGATTTCGGGTGCTGATTTTCTGACGGCGGCGGAGAAGCGCAGTTTGTTGGGGCTGCCCGTTCTGGCCGAGGACGGATCGGATGGGTGAGGCGAAGCCCGGATACGAGCGGTTCGATTGCGCGCCCGCGTTGCGATTGGACGCGCATGAGCAGGTCACGCAGCTGCGGTTCGAGGGAATATCAGCGCGGCTCAACCGGATCGAGAAGATGATCGAGCGGTTGGAAAAGCGCTTGTGGCTGGCGGTTTACGGCGTGGCGGCAGCTGTGATGGCGGATGTGTTTGTGAGCTATCTGCAAGCGGCGCAGTGATGATGGGGAGTTTGGGATTGGAACTGGAACAAAAGTTTTGCCGATTTGATGTGGATGTGTCGGTGACTGATGGCTGTTTGATCGAAGGCTATGCGTCGCGGTTTGGGCAATGTGATCAGGGCAATGATATTGTATCCTCAGGCGCTTATGCAGCGTCGTTGAAGCAGTTGGCTGCATCGGGACGTGCTGTGAAGATGCTTTGGCAGCATGACCCCGCTCAGCCGATTGGCATCTGGGATGAGGTGCGTGAGGACGAGACCGGGCTTTATGTGAAGGGCCGTATCCTTGACACCATTGAGAAGGGTCGCGAGGCGACGGCATTGGTCGCGGCGGGGGCGATTGACGGGTTGTCTATCGGCTATCGCACGAAGGCCGCGACGAAAGACAAACAGGGCCGCAGGGTTCTGACGGAACTGGAGCTTTGGGAAGTGTCACTGGTGACGTTTCCGATGCTGCCCAGTGCGCGGGTGACTGCCAAGGGGGACGACCCTGCGGTGGATGGTCTGCGGGAGGTGGCGCGCATGATTGAGGATGCGCGTGTGACATTGGTGGACGGCTAGAGCCGACCTTTAACCAAGGAAAATCGGGATGAGTGAGACCGGGACAAAGTCGCGGATCGGGGAAGATGTGTCTCCGTTCACCCAAGTGGGAACCGCGCTGGCGGGGTTGGTGGCCGATGTGCGGCGCCAGCGGGATGACTTCGAACAAAAGCTACAGAAACAGGAAGAGCGGATGACGATGCTTGATCGAAAAACAGCAGTGGCGGGACGTCCCGCTTTGGCGGGCGGTGTGGCCCAGACGGATGTGCATTTTGAGGCGTTTGATGCCTATCTGCGCACTGGCGATGATGACGGTTTGCGCGGGCTGGAACTGGATGTGAAATCCATGTCCACGGTCGTGAATGGCGACGGCGGGTACCTCGTGGATCCGGTGACCTCTGAGACCATTCAGGGCGTTCTATCGAGTTCGGCCTCGATCCGGGCGATTGCGTCGGTCGTGAATGTTGAGGCGTCGAGCTATGACGTTTTGGTTGATCAAGGCGACACCGGTGCAGGATGGGCCGATGAGGTCGCGGCACGCACAGAGACCGGTACGCCGACGATTGATCGCATTTCGATCAAGTTGCACGAGTTGAGCGCAATGCCGAAGGCGTCGCAGCGTCTGCTGGATGACACGGCGTTTGACATCGAAACCTGGCTGGCGGGTCGGATTGCTGACACGTTTGCGCGAGCCGAGGCAGGGGCTTTCGTCGATGGCGACGGTGTGGACAAGCCGACGGGCATCCTGACACATCCGGCGGTTGACAATGACGTTTGGGCCTGGGGCAACATTGGGTATGTGCCAACGGGCGTTGATGGTGACATCGGCAATGGTGATGCGCTGATCGAGCTGGTTTACGCGCTGGGTGCCGAGTATCGCGCCAATGGTACTTTCGTCATGAACTCCAAGACGGCGGGTGCGCTGCGCAAGCTGAAGGATGCGGATGGTCGCCATCTTTGGTCTGACGGGTTCACCTCTGGCGAGCCGGCGCGACTGCTGGGTTATCCGGTGCTGATTGCCGAAGACATGCCGGATATTGCGACCGGTGCGGATGCGATTGCCTTTGGCGACTTCCGCGCAGGCTACACCATTGCGGAACGCCCGGACCTGCGTGTGCTGCGTGATCCGTTCAGCGCCAAGCCGCATGTTCTTTTCTACGCAACCAAGCGTGTTGGCGGTGACGTCAGCGATTTTGCGGCGATCAAGCTGCTGCGTTTCGCCACGGCCTAAGGGCTTTGGCGGACATGAGAGGGGCGCTTAGCGGACTGCCCCTTTCATGGGGCGCGCGCCGGTCGGCCGGCGTTGTCTAGCCGCTCCCTCCGTCCGAGCAACGGCGGTGGCGCGCGTCCAACCACGATCCCGGCAACGGACAGGGACAGGGACAGGTTTGCGGAGAACACAAATGTATTTGATAGAAGAAAGCCAGATACCCGAGGCGGCTTTGCCGATTGACCGGCTGCGCGGCCATCTGCGCATGGGAAGTGGATTTGCGGAAGATGACTTGCAGGATGGGTTGCTGGACGGGTTTTTGCGGGCGGCGATTGCTGCTGTGGAGGCGCGCACCGGCAAGGCGCTAATTACTCGGGACTTTCTGTGTGTCCTGAACCGGTGGCGGGATGTGCGGGGGCAGGTATTGCCGATTGCGCCGGTGGTTGAGGTGACGCAGGTCACTCTGGTTGACCGGTTTGGCGGCGGGATTCTTGTTGATGCGGCGGATTATGTGCTGTCGCAGGACGCCGATACGCCACAGCTTTGTCCTGATGGGCGGATTTTGCCACCGGTGCCGGAGCACGGGACTATCAAAGTGCGCTTCCGCGCTGGCATGGCGGCGGCGTTTGGCGACTTGCCCGCGGATTTGGCGCAAGCGGTGATGTTGCTGGCGGCGCATTACTATGAATACCGGGATGAAACGGCGCTGAGCCAGGGGTGCATGCCGTTTGGTGTGACAAGCCTGATCGCGCGTTATCGCCCGCTGCGCCTTGGATTTGGCGCATGAGCGGGCCGCGACTGACATCGAAGCTGGTTCTGGAGCAGTTGGATGCCGTGCCGGACGGCGCGGGCGGAATGCATGAAAGCTGGGTCGCGCTGGGTACCCTTTGGGGCGAGGTCAAGCCACGCTCAGGCCGGGAAGGCGTGGGGGATGCGGGGCAAGTATCGGTGACCGGGTTTCGGATCACCGTGCGAGCGGCACCTGTGGGCAGCACGGTGCGCCCGGTGCCGGAACAGAGATTTCGTGCAGGCGCGCGGGTGTTTCGGATCAATTCGGTCACCGAACGTGGACCTGAGGCGCGGTTCCTGATGTGCATCTGCGATGAGGAGTTGGCGACATGAGCTATGCGGTGGCGGCGGCGTTGCAGGCGGGCGTTTATACCGCACTGCGTGATGATCCGGGTGTCGGCGATCTGGTCGGCAACAGGATTTACGACGATGTGCCGAAGGGGCGGTTGCCGGATCTGTATATCGCGCTGGGACCCGAGAAGGCCTTGGACGCGAGTGACAAGACCGGGCGCGGGGCATGGCATGAGTTTGCGGTCACGGTGATCTCGGACGATGCGGGGTTTCAGGGCGCGAAAGAGGTATCGGCGGCGATTTGTGACGCGCTGATCGATGCGGAGTTTGCGTTGGAGCGCGGGCGGTTGGTCGCGCTGAATTTCAAGCGGGCGCAGGCGCAGCGGCAAAAGGCCGGGCGACGCCGGGTTGATCTGATCTTTCGGGCGCGGGTGGAAGACGACGCCTAGGTGCGTTGCGGGTTTCTAAACAGGAGTGTGGGCGATGGGTGCTCAGAACGGGAAAGACCTTTTGATCAAGGTCGATGTGGATGGCAGTGGCACGTTTGAAACCCTTGCAGGGTTGCGGGCGACGCGGGTGAGTTTCAACGCGGAGACGGTGGATGTAACGTCGCTCGAGAGCGCAGGTGGTTGGCGCGAATTGCTGGCGGGCGCGGGTGTGCGCAGCGTTGGCCTGTCGGGGGCTGGCGTGTTCAAGGATGGTGCGACCGATGCGCGGGCGCGGCAGATCTTTTTCGACAGCGAGACGCCGGGGTTTCAGGTGATCATCCCGGATTTCGGCACCATCGAAGCGCCATTTCAGGTGACGTCGTTGGAGTATGCCGGGTCGCATAATGGTGAGGCGACCTATGAGTTGTCGCTCGCCTCGGCGGGTGTCGTGACCTTTACGGCGGCGGTGTAGGACGTGGCGAACCCATGGCGTGGAGACGTGTCGTTGGTAATTGACGGAGAGCGCCATGTGCTGCGGCTCACGCTGGGGGCATTGGCGGAGTTGGAGGCCGGGTTGCAGGCTGACACGCTGGTCGACTTGGTTGCTCGGTTGGAGAGCAAGGATTGTTCGAGCCGGGATGTGCTGGCGCTGATCGTCGCAGGTTTGCGCGGCGGTGGATGGACGGGCACCGCCAAGGATTTGCTGTCGGCGGAGATCGAAGGCGGGCCTCTGATGGCGGCGCGGGCGGCGGCAGAGCTTTTGGCGCGGGCGTTTACGCCGGTTGGTGAGGCGTGAGCCGGTTCGATTGGCCTGCATTGATGCGCGCAGGGATGCGCGGTCTGGGTTTGCGCCCGGCAGAGTTCTGGGCGCTGACACCGGCGGAACTGCATCTGCTTTTGGGGCGCGGTGACGGGGTGGCCCCGATGCGGCGGACAGCTTTGGACGCGCTGATGGCGGCCTACCCGGATGCGCGGAAAGGGACGGAAGATGATAGAGATTGACGCTTTGGACGGGTTTGAGGCGCAGGTGGATGCGCTGCAGGACGCTTTGGCGGGTGCGACCAGCATCACTGGCGGGTTTCAGTCGGAGATTGCCAAGGTGGGCGAGGCGTTGTCGCAAACCGGGCAGGGCGCTGCGAAGCTTGAGAGCGCGTTGAGCAGCAGCTTGAGCCGGGCGATCAATAGTGTGGTGTTTGACGGATTGAAGCTGTCGGATGCTTTGAGCCAGGTGGCGCAGTCGATGATCACCTCGACCTATAACGCGGCGGTGAACCCGGTAAAGCAACATCTGAGCGGGATGGTGGCGCAGGGGATCAGCAACTTGCTGCCTTTCGCGAATGGCGCGGGGTTTGCGCAAGGGCGGGTGATGCCCTTTGCGGATGGTGGCGTTGTGAGCGGGCCAACGACTTTTCCGATGCGCGGCGGTGTTGGGTTGATGGGCGAAGCGGGACCGGAGGCGATCATGCCTTTGGCGCGTGGGGCTGATGGCAAGTTGGGGGTGCGGGCGGGTGGTCAGCAGAGGCCTGTGAACGTGGTGATGAACATCTCGACCCCCGACACGCAGGGCTTCCGCCGGTCGCAGAGCCAGATCGCAGCGCAGATGAGCCGTGTGCTGGGTTCTGGTCAGCGGAATATGTGAGGGCAAAGCGATGCAGTTTCATGACGTGCGGTTTCCCGCAAATCTGAGTTTTGGGTCCATGGGGGGGCCGGAGCGACGGACGGATATTGTGACGCTTGCCAGCGGGTTCGAAGAGCGGAACACCCCGTGGGCGCATTCTCGCAGGCGTTATGATGCCGGGATCGGGCTGCGGTCGATGGATGACATCGAGCTTTTGATCGCTTTCTTTGAGGCGCGGCGTGGGCAGTTATTCGGGTTTCGGTGGAAAGACTGGTCGGATTTCAAATCCTGCAAGCCGTCTGAAACGCCTGGGATGCTGGATCAGGTCATTGGTACGGGTGACGGGTCGACCGAAAGCTACCAGCTGATCAAGACCTACACTTCTGGCGATGCGAGCTATACGCGCCCTGTGCGCAAGCCGGTTGCGGGGTCGGTCCGAGTGGCTGTCGATGGCGTCGAGTACCTGGAGGGTCAGGGATTTGACGTTGATTTTGAGACGGGGCTGATCCTGTTCTCGAACCCGCCAGAAGCTGGCGAGACGTTGACCGCCGGGTTTGAGTTTGACGTGCCGGTGCGGTTCGACACGGACCACATCCATGTCAGCGCGGCGACCTTTCAGGCCGGTGAAGTGCCTGACGTGCCGGTGGTTGAGGTGCGGGTCTGATGTCGGCGGCGGCGCTGGAGGCGCATCTGGCCGGTGGTCTGACCACCGTCGCGCGCGCCTGGGAGGTGACGCGCAAGGATGGGGAGCGGTTCGGGTTTACCGATCATGATCTCGATCTGACGTTTGATGGGTTGGTCTTTCGTGCCGATACGGGGCTGAGTGCGGCGGCATTGCAGCAGGGGACAGGGCTGTCGGTCGATAACTCCGAAGCCATCGGCGCGTTGAGCGATGCAAGTGTGACCGAGGCGGATATCGCAGCGGGTCGGTTTGACGGCGCGCTGGTAACGGCTTGGATTGTGAACTGGGCCAATACTGCCGCGCGCAAGGTGTTGTTTCGCGGATCGTTGGGCGAGATCACGCGGCAATCGGGTGGGTTCACGGCGGAGTTGCGCGGGTTAACGGAATGGCTGAACCGCCCGGTGGGGCGGGTCTATCAGCGCCCGTGTTCGGCGGTGCTGGGGGATGGCGCTTGCGGTGTTGATCTGAGCGCGCCGGGGATGACGGTTGAGGCAACTGTTCTGGAGGTATCTGCCTCTGGTGGGTTTTTGCTTTCGGACGACGGTTCGACGCAAGAAAACTGGTTTCAGCGCGGGCGCTTGAATGTGCTTGACGGGGCGGCACAGGGGCTTTGGGGGATCATCAAGCGGGATCGTGTCGAAGATGGTGCGCGCCGGATCGAGCTGTGGGAGCCGATGCGGGCGAACCTTTCTGCAGGGGATCGCTTGGCTCTGATTGCTGGTTGCGACAAGCGGTTTGAGACCTGCAAAGACAAATTCGACAATCTGCTGAACTTTCAGGGCTTCCCGGACATTCCTCAGGAGGAATGGGTCATGATTCACCCAACCATGACGCAGTCGCGCAATGGCGGGAGCCTGAGATGACGACTGCCCAGATTGTGGCATCGGCGCGCGGCTGGATCGGGACGCCTTTTGTGCATCGGGCAAGTGTTCGGGGTTCCGGGGCGGACTGTCTGGGGCTGCTCTGCGGTGTTTGGCGCGATGTTTTTCGAGCGGTTCCGGCGGATGTGCCGTTTTACACAGCTGATTGGTCAGAGCCGCAGGGCCATGAAGTGCTTTGGCGAGCATTGCAGCAGCATATGGTGCCGAAAGCGGCAGATGGGGATGCTGTAGGTGATGTGCTGTTGTTTCGGATGCGCGATGGCGCGGTGGCGAAACACTGCGCTGTGCAAACCGCGTGCGGCGCGCGGGCGTCGTTTGTGCACAGCTACATGCGGCACGGCGTTGTCG
>CAZCOX010000010.1:3575-5246 GCA_964500115.1 uncultured Rhodobacterales bacterium | reverse complement strand
GCGTGCGGCGCGCGGGCGTCGTTTGTGCACAGCTACATGCGGCACGGCGTTGTCGAGACGTCGCTGAGTGAGCCCTGGCGGCGGCGGTTGGTTGCGCGCTTTTCCTTCCCATTGATCGAGAAAGGCTAAGTTTATGGCCACGTTGGTACTTTCGGCGGCAGGCGCCGCGCTGGGCGGGACATTGGGTGGGTCTGTTCTGGGTCTATCGATGTCGGCGGTGGGTCGATTTGCCGGGGCCACGCTGGGGCGCGCGATTGATCAGCGGATATTGGGCCTTGGCGGCGGCACCATTGAGACAGGGCGTCTGGACCGGTTGCGGTTGAGTACGGCGGGTGAGGGGCAGCCGATTGCGGATGTGTTCGGGCGCATGCGGGTCGGCGGGCACATCATCTGGGCAACGCAGTTTGACGAGCATGTCTCGACCTCGGGCGGCGGTAAAGGGTTGTCGCGGCAGCCGACGATTGAGGAATACAGCTATTCCGTGAGCCTTGCCGTTGCGTTGTGTGAAGGCGAGATCACAAGCGTGAACCGGGTCTGGGCTGACGGGGCCGAGATTTCGGCGTTCGATCTGAACATGCGTGTGTATCCCGGGTCTTCTGATCAGTTGCCGGACCCCAAGATCGAAGCGGTGGAGGGAGCGGGCACGGTGCCTGCTTATCGCGGGACGGCCTATGTGGTGATCGAAGACCTTGATCTGGCGCGGTTTGGCAATCGCGTTCCGCAGTTCAGTTTTGAGGTTACACGGCCGGTGCAGGACGATCCGGAGGATGTCCCCTTCAACATACGCGCTGTGGCGATGATCCCGGGGACGGGTGAGTATTCGTTGGCGACCGAGCAGGTTGAATTGGATGCAGGTGCGGGCGACACGCAGGTGGTGAACGTGAACAGCCCGTCGGATCGGCCCGATTTTGTGACCTCGCTCAAGCAATTACAGGACGAGGTGCCGGATTGCGGGTCGGTGTCGCTGGTGGTGAGCTGGTTTGGCAGTGACCTGCGCTGTGGCTCTTGCGAGATCAAGCCAAAGGTGGAGCAGACCGAGCAAGACTCGGGAGAGATGCCTTGGGTTGTGAACGGATTGGTCCGTGCTGATGCCGAGCTTGTGCCGGTGGAGGAGGGGCGGCCCGTCTACGGCGGGACTCCGTGTGATACTTCGGTTGTGCAATCGATTGTAGATATGGCGGCCAAGGGTCTGGAGGTGCTGTACTACCCGTTCATCTTGATGGAGCAGATGCCGGGGAACGCTCTGCCGAACCCGTGGTCGGAGAACGGCGAGCAGCCGAAACTGCCCTGGCGAGGGCGGATCACGGGGCGGGTTGCGCCAGGGCAAACCGGGGACGTGACCGGCACTGCGGATATGGATGACGATGTTGCAGCGTTTTTCGGAACCGCGTCGGTCAGTGATTTTTCGATTGCGGATGGGGCAATCGTCTATTCTGGGCCGGAGGAATGGTCGTACCGTCGGTTTATTTTGCATCAGGCGTATCTTTGCGCGTCGGCGGGTGGGGTGACGGCGTTTTGTATTGGGTCAGAGATGCGCAGCCTGACGCAATTGCGCGGTACTGCAGGCTTTCCGGCGGTGGAGGCGTTGCGCGACTTGGCGTCAGACTGTCGGGACATCTTGGGACCGGACGTCAAGATCGGCTATGCGGCGGATTGGTCGGAGTATTTTGG
>CAZCOX010000010.1:1637-3475 GCA_964500115.1 uncultured Rhodobacterales bacterium | reverse complement strand
GCGCAGGATCGGGTGCCCATCACCGATGGCGCGTATGGCGAGCCTTGGGTGTTCCGCTACAAGGATATTCGGAATTGGTGGACCCAACCGCATCATGATCGGGTCGGGGGTGTACGCTTTGCAACGCCAACGGCTTGGGTGCCGCAGTCAAATCCGGTCTGGTTTACCGAGATTGGCTGTGCTGCTGTCAACAAGGCCACGAACCAGCCCAACAAGTTTATCGATCCCAAGAGTTCTGAAAGCACATTGCCGTATTATTCCAATGGTTTGCGCGACGAGCTGATCCAGCGCCAATACCTACGCGCGATGATCGGGTACTGGTCGGATCCTGCGAACAACCCGGTCTCGGCGCAATACGGCGCGCCGATGATTGACATGTCGCAGGTTTACGTCTGGGCCTGGGACGCGCGGCCTTATCCATGGTTTCCGAACGTGGACGAGATGTGGTCGGACGGGCCGAACTACAGGCGCGGGCATTGGATCAACGGGCGGGTGTCCGGGCGCACGCTGGCATCGGTGGTGGCCGAGATCTGCGACAGTGTCGGGTTAACGGAGTATGACGTATCCGAGCTTTATGGGTTTGTGCGCGGGTATCTGTCGCCGGATGTGTCAGACGCGCGCCGGGCGTTGCAACCCTTGATGGTTGCCTATGGATTTGACGCGTTGGAGCGTGACGGCGTCTTGGTGTTTCGCAATCGCGATGGCGTGCCATCCATCACTTTGGATCAAGACGCACTGGCCTGGCATGACGATCTGGGTGCGGAACTGAGCGAAACGCGCAGTTCGGAAGCCGACATGTCGGGGCGGGTGCGGCTGAATTTTGTTGAGGCGGATGGCGACTACAGGAATGCGGCGGAAGAATCCGTCCTGCCGGATGAGGAAATGCATGCTGTTGCGGAAAGCGAGTTGTCGCTGTTGATGACGCGCCCGGAAGGGCGGCAATCGGTAGAGCGGTGGTTGAGCGAGGCGCGCGTGTCGCGGGATAGCGTGCGGTTTGCTTTGCCTTTGTCGAAGTCGTCGATTGGGGCCGGTGATGTTGTGTCGATGCCGTCTGGTGACAGCACGGTGATGGCGCGGGTGGACCGGGTGGAACAGACCACCCATCAATTGATCGAGGCGGTTCGGATTGAGCCGGAAGTCTATCAACCGGCGGATTTCCCGGATGGTACAACGACCAGCGCGCGGTACGTTGCGTCTGGTTCGGTGTTCCCGTTGTTTCTGGATTTGCCGCTGATCCGGGGCGATGAGGTGCCGCATGCACCGCATCTGGCGGTGACGTCGGAGCCGTGGCCGGGTGATGTAGCGGTCTACGACGCGCCGGACGATGCCGGTTATGCGTTGAATTCGCTGGTGAAGGCGCGGGCGACGGTTGGAGTGACGTTGACTGATTTAGACGCTGCTCCGTCCGGGCGGATTGATACAGGCACGCAGTTGGACGTGCGACTGACATCGGGCGCATTGGCGTCCACCAGCGATGCTGGGTTGTTGGGGGGCGGTAACCTCGCTGCGATTGGCGACGGCACAGCGGGCGGGTGGGAAATCATCCAGTTTCGTAATGCCGATTTGATCGGCGACAAAATGTGGCGGTTGTCGAACCTGTTGCGCGGGCAGCTCGGAACCGATGCTGTTGTTCCGGAACTCCTGCCTGCAGGTGGGTATTTTGTGTTGTTGGATGGTACGTCGTCGCAGATCGATCTTGCGGCCTCCTTGCGCGGTCTGACCCGGCATTTTCGGATTGGACCGGCGGACAAAGCGTATTCGCACAGCGCATACAAACATCGCGTTGAGAGCTTCGAAGGAGCCGGATTGCGGCCATACAGCCCTGTGCATCTGAAGGC
>CAZCOX010000010.1:0-1537 GCA_964500115.1 uncultured Rhodobacterales bacterium | reverse complement strand
GCGCGTACCGGACCTGGGCCTGCGGCGCAGCTGGTGGTCAGCATTTGAAACCGGTCATTTTGAATGACGTGTTGGCTGTCGTTTCCGTTTTGTCAGTTTTGCCGGAAACGCAGCGTCCTGCGGCGTTGCAGCAGTTGTTTAACGAAGCCGAAGAGGCCGCGCTGTTTGGGGCCGAAAATGGCAGATGCCATCCCGTATTCGGGGATGGCAGTCTGCAAACTGCGGCTTTGCGGCATGGCGTACATGGCGAAACCTCGTTGAATACCTTGAACGGGGTTGCGTCATGGATCGCCACTTTTCAGGGCTTGCACGCGCGGTTGATCAGCCGGACGCACAGCTCACACAGCGGGTGACGGTTGGGTCGAGGGCGAGGCGCTTGGGTGGGATTTCCTCGCCACAGTCGTCACAAAAGCCAAATTTACCGGCTTCAATCCGTTGGAGGGTTGCGTTCAGTCCGCGACGCTGGGCATCGCGTCGCGTCTGGTTCGCTTTGGCCATGGATTGGCTCAGCAACGCGTCTTGCCGGGACAGGCGACCAATGGCTTGCTGATCAAGCTCCACGACGGATTGGCTGTCATGCCCCAACGCGTCCTCGGCGTCGAGCGCGTTCAGGCGCTCAAGAATTTCTCGCTTGAGGTTTTGAATCGTCGCATCATCCATACGCGTGATCGCACCCATCACAGCATTGCGTTTTTCCCAGTCCTGTCTATCTGTTATACCAGTCGCGTCAAAGGAGAGACGGTATGGCTGAAAGACGTGCAAAACTGGCAGCGGTGGACCCGGTCTGGGCCCGGATCGTCAAAGAAGCGGATGACGCTGTCGGCAAAGAGCCCCTTTTGGGGGGATTGGTGCATTATTCGATTCTGCATCACAAAAGTCTTGAGCGCGCGCTGAGCTACCGCATTTCGCTGAAGCTGGCGAATGGCGAAATGACAGAGCAAATCCTGCGCGAAATTTGCGACGAGGCGTTTGAGAGCGAGCCGGACCTGGCTGTTGCTGCACGCGCCGATATTGTTGCTGTTTATGAGCGAGACCCCGCATGCCATCGCTTTTTGCAGCCGCTGTTGTTCTTCAAAGGCTTTCAGGCAGTTCAGTGTTATCGCGTGGCCAACTGGCTTTGGCGTCAGGGCCGGACAGATCTCGCCTACTTCATGCAGATGCGCTGTTCCGAGACATTTGGCGTGGATATCCACCCAGCTGCCAAGATCGGGCGCGGGATTATGATCGACCACGCGCATTCGATTGTGATTGGTGAAACGGCTGTTGTTGGCGACAACGTGTCGATGCTGCATTCCGTGACACTGGGCGGTACCGGCAAGGAAGAAGAGGATCGTCATCCGAAGATCGGAGACGGTGTGCTGATTGGTGCCGGTGCCAAGGTGCTGGGCAACATTCGTGTGGGCAACTGTTCGCGTGTTGCTGCGGGGTCTGTCGTTTTGGAAGAAGTGCCGCCCTGCAAAACCGTGGCGGGTGTGCCGGCGCGGATTGTGGGTGAAGCGGGTTGCTCTCAGCCGTCAATCAGCATGGATCAAATTTT
>CAZCOX010000009.1:31655-32629 GCA_964500115.1 uncultured Rhodobacterales bacterium | reverse complement strand
TCGCAGGCAAAGCGTTTGTCTGGCCCTGCGCAGCTGAACATTCCGCGCGATTTCTGGACTCAGGTGGTCGACATCGAAATCCCTGATCCGATCGAATTTGAGCGGTCCCCGGGCGGTGAAAACTCTGTCACAAAGGCAGCTGAAATTCTGTCGAATGCAAAGAACCCGGTTATCCTTAATGGTGCTGGTGTGGTTCTGTCCGAAGGCGGTATCGCTGCCTCTATGGCGCTGGCTGAACGCCTCGATGCGCCGGTTTGTGTGGGCTACCAGCACAACGATGCGTTTCCTGGCAACCACCCATTGTTTGCAGGCCCGCTGGGCTACAACGGCTCCAAGGCCGGTATGGAGCTGATCAGCGGCGCGGACGTTGTTCTGGCGCTCGGTACACGCCTCAACCCGTTCTCCACTCTGCCAGGTTACGGCATTGATTACTGGCCCAAGGACGCGACCGTTATTCAGGTTGATATCAACCCTGATCGCATTGGTCTGACCAAGAAGGTTACTGTTGGTATCGTGGGCGATGCGGCGAAAGTTGCAAATGGCATCATGAGCCAGTTGAGCGACACCGCAGGTGATGCAGGCCGCGAAGAGCGCAAAGCAAACATTGCAAAAACAAAATCTGCCTGGGCGCAGGAACTGACGTCGCTGACACACGAGCAGGATGATCCTGGCACCACATGGAATGAGCGTGCACGTGCGGCCAAGCCAGAGTGGATGAGCCCGCGTATGGCGTGGCGTGCGATCCAGCAGGCCTTGCCGCGTGAAGCGATCATTTCGTCCGATATCGGCAACAACTGCGCCATCGGAAACGCTTATCCGGACTTTGACGAAGGCCGTAAGTACCTTGCGCCTGGCCTCTTTGGCCCATGCGGTTACGGCCTGCCTGCCATTGTTGGTGCGAAGATTGGCCAGCCGAATGTGCCGGTTGTTGGGTTTGCGGGAGACGGTGCCTTTGGCATCGCGGTGAACGAACT
>CAZCOX010000009.1:22158-31639 GCA_964500115.1 uncultured Rhodobacterales bacterium | reverse complement strand
CGATCGGCCGTGGTGAGTGGCCGCCGATCACGCAGATCGTGTTCCGCAACTACCAGTGGGGTGCTGAAAAGCGGAACTCTACTCTGTGGTTCGAAGACAACTTTGTTGGCACGGAACTGGACGAGCAGGTGTCTTACGCCGGTATCGCACAGGCTTGCGGCCTGAAGGGTGTTGTTGCCCGTACAATGGAAGAGCTGACCGCGGCGCTGAACCAGGCGATCAAGGATCAGATGGAAAATAGCAAGACCACGTTGATCGAAGCGATGATCAACCAGGAACTTGGCGAGCCGTTCCGTCGCGATGCGATGAAGAAGCCTGTTGAAGTTGCGGGCATCTCGGCTTCTGACATGGTCCCGCAGGCCTGAGCCGGGCATGACGCTGACGCCAAGCCAGCTTTTGCTTTCGACCGCGCGTGAGACACGCGCGGTCATTGCACTCAGCGAAGGGACCGATCCCCGCATTGTCGAGGGCGGTCTTGAGGCAGTGCGTCAGGGTTTGGCTGACATCATTCTCGTCGGCCCTCGGGCCGATGTGGAAACGGCATTGAAGGATGCTGGCGGATCAGAAAGTGATGCTGTCACGATCCATGACCCGAGCGATAGCGCGCTGCATGGCGCGTTTGCTCGGAGTTATTTCTCTCTGCGATCCAAGAAGGGTGTGAGCGAGGAACAGGCGGCTGGTGCCGTGCGCGACCCGTTGGTGTATTCGGCGCTTTTGGTGCGCGAGGGGCATGCGACGGGCACTGTTGGTGGTGCCGTTGCGACGACCTCTGACATCGTGCGCGCTGCTATCCAGATGATCGGCAAGGCACCGGATGCGGCGCTCGTCTCGTCTTTTTTCCTGATGTATCCGCCTGAGGATACCGGGCGGGCGATGCTCTATTCCGACTGTGGATTGGTCATCGACCCAAGCGTCGATGAGTTGGCATCGATCGCTGCCGTTTCAGCCGGGTCGTTCAAAGCGCTGATGCGGGCGGAGCCCAGCATCGCGATGTTGAGTTTTTCGACCAAAGGGTCTGCGCGGCACGACGCGGTGACAAAGGTGACGGACGCAACCGCCAAACTACGCGCGGCGCGGCCTGATCTGAAAGCTGACGGCGAGTTGCAGTTCGATGCGGCGTTTGTGCCAAGCGTCGGTGCGCGCAAAGCGCCAGAATCCGAGGTTGCGGGTCATGCGAATGTCATGATCTTTCCCAACCTGGACGCTGGAAATATCGCTTACAAGATCACCCAACGATTGGGTGGCTATGCGGCCATCGGACCTGTCATGCAGGGGTTGAACAAACCAGCCAATGATCTGTCACGCGGATGCACTGCGCAGGACGTGACCGAGATGATCGCGGTCACCGCGCTTCAGGCGATGCATGGCTGAGCTATGGACCAACCTTGCGCTCACCTCGTCACAGTTTCTATTCCTCATCGGATGCTGCCTGTTGGCGGGGATGGTGCGGGGTTTTGCAGGGTTTGCTCTATCCGCCGTGGTGATGGCCTTGGCCGTATTGGTTTTGCCGCCGGTCGAAATCATTCCGATCCTGTGGTGGCAAGAGATGACTGCATCGGTGCTGATGGTGCGCGGTGGGTGGCGCGAAGCGGATCGACGTATTGTGCTGGGTCTGGTTATCGGATCAACCATCGGTCTGCCCGTGGGGCTGGCTTTGACGCAGGCGTTGCCGGTCGACCTGTCAAAGATGGTCGCACTGTCGGTGATTATTGCGCTGGCGCTGTCACAACTGGCGAAGCTGCGCATCAGCTGGTTGGCAAGCACGCCCGGATTGTACGGTTCGGGGCTGATAGCGGGTATCGTGTCAGGGCTTGCAAATGTCGGTGGCATGGTCGTCGCGATATACATGTTGGCTCAAGATGCGCCAGCGCGGGTCATGCGCGCGTCGCTCGTGGTGTTCCTTGCGACCTCTTTTCTGATCGCCATCGTCACGTTAATCATCATGGGCGTCATGACCGAAACAGCCGTCTGGCGCGGTTTGGCACTCGCGCCGTTTTCCGCGCTGGGCGTGGCTTTGGGAACGTTGCTGTTCCGCCCCGCATGGGAACCCTATTACAAACCGTTTTGCCTGATCCTTTTGATCGCATTGGCGCTGATTTCCTTGGTGCGAGAGGTTGTGTTGTGACCCCTCCTTCCCGCACAGTCGCCGCAGTGCCTTCACGAAACCCGTTTCCCGTTAAAGGAGCCGCCTGATGTCTCAGCCGCAACTCGACACGTCGCCGAAAGTTTCGGACGAGGTGCGCAAAACGACCTGCTACATGTGTGCCTGCCGGTGCGGGATCAATGTGCACATGAAGGGTGGCAAGGTGGCCTATATCGAGGGCAATCGGGATCACCCTGTGAACAAGGGTGTGCTTTGTGCCAAGGGCAGCGCGGGCATCATGCAGCACAATGCGCCGTCGCGCCTGCGTGCGCCGCTCAAGCGGGTTGGTCCGCGCGGGTCGGGTGAATTTGAAGAGATTTCGTGGGATGAGGCGCTAGACATTGCCGCCGGTTGGCTCAAGCCTATCCGTGACACCGCGCCGGAGAAGCTGGCGTTTTTCACGGGCCGCGACCAATCGCAGTCTTTCACATCATTCTGGGCGCAGAACTTTGGCACGCCGAACTATGCCGCGCACGGTGGGTTTTGTTCGGTGAACATGGCGGCGGCTGGCATCTATACGATGGGCGGCGCGTTCTGGGAGTTTGGCCAGCCGGATTGGGACCACACCAAGCTGTTCATGTTGTTCGGTGTTGCCGAAGACCACGACAGCAACCCGATCAAAATGGGGATCGGCAAGATCAAGGCGCGTGGGGCCAAGGTGATTGGCGTCAATCCGATCCGTACGGGCTATAACGCGGTGGCTGATGATTGGGTTGGCATCACGCCGGGCACGGACGGTTTGTTCATACTTGCCATGGTGCATGAGTTGATGAAGGCGGGGAAGATCGACCTTGATTACCTTGCCCGCTTCACCAATGCGCCGGTTCTGGTGAATGGGGATGAGAAGTCTTCCGAACATGGCCTGTTCTTGCGGGACGATGATGGCAAGCCGTTGGTGATGGACCGCGTAACCGGCAAGCTGACGCCGTTTGACCAGCCCGGGGTAAAGCCTGATCTGTCCGCAAACCATCGCCATGCAGGTGTCACGCATCGCACCGTGATGCAATTGATGGCGGAACGTTATCTTGATCCGAAATACGCGCCCGAAGCGGTGGCGGACACCTGCGGTGTGCCTGCGGCCAAGATCAAGCGTATCGCGGCAGAGCTTGCGCGGGTGGCGTTTGACGAGGCGTTTGAGATTGATCAGCCATGGACAGATTTCCGGGGCGAGCGGCATGAAAAGATGGTGGGTCGGCCGGTCAGCTTCCACTCTATGCGCGGGATTTCGGCGCATTCGAACGGGTTTCAGACCTGCCGCGCGTTGCACGTGTTGCAGATCCTGCTGGGGACGGTTGAGGTGCCCGGTGGGTTTCGTTTCAAACCGCCCTATCCCAAACCCGCGACGGCGCACCCCAAGCCGCATTGCAAGGTCACTCCGGGCAAGCCGCTGGATGGCCCGCATCTGGGCTTCACGCATGGGCCGGAGGACTTGTGCCTTAAGGAAGACGGCAGCCCGGCGCGTATCGACAAAGCCTATACATGGGAAAACCCCATGTCGTCGCACGGGTTGATGCATATGGTGATTTCAAACGCCTATGCAGGTGATCCGTACAAGATCGACACGCTGTTCATGTACATGGCGAACATGTCGTGGAATTCGACGATGAACACATCGGGTGTGATCAAGATGCTGACCGATCAGGATGAGAGCGGAAATTACGTGATCCCGCGCATCATCTATTCGGATGCGTATTCGTCGGAAATGGTGGCCTATGCCGACCTGATCCTGCCAGACACCACCTATCTGGAGCGGCATGACTGTATCTCGCTGCTCGATCGTCCGATCTGCGAAGCGGACGCGGCGGCGGACGCGATCCGCTGGCCCGTTGTAGAGCCGGACCGCGATGTGCGTGGGTTCCAGTCGGTGCTGTGCGAATTGGGCGCCAAGCTCGATCTGCCGGGGTTCGTCAATGAGGATGGTAGCCAGAAATACGCTGATTACGCTGATTATATCACGAACCACCAGCGCCGTCCGGGCGTTGGTCCGCTTGCCGGTTGGCGTATGGGCGAAGATGGCCTGACCGAGGGCCGGGGTGACGTAAACGAGGCGCAGCTTGACAGCTACATCGCTAATGGCGGGTTTTGGTCGAGCCACGTGCCGGACGAAGGTTTGTATTACAAACCCTGGAACAAGGCATATCAGGATTGGGCGGTTGACATTGGACTCTACGATGCACCCGCGCCCTACATTTTCCAGCTGTATGTCGAACCGATGCGCAAGTATCAGTTGGCCGCTGAGGGACATGGCGACCGCCAGCCGCCGGATCATCTGCGCGCGCGGATCAAGGAAACCTTGGACCCGTTGCCGATCTGGTATGCGCCGTTCGAGGATGATCGGGTCGATACAGAGGAATACCCGATCCATGCGCTGACCCAGCGCCCAATGGCGATGTACCATTCCTGGGGCACGCAGAATGCGTGGCTTCGGCAGATCCACGGGCGCAACCCGCTTTACCTGCCGACCAAGCTTTGGGAGCAGCACAAGTTCAAGACTGGGGAATGGGCCAAGGTTACATCGGCCCACGGCGAAATCACAGTTCCCGTCGCGCATATGGCGGCGCTGAACGAAAACACCGTCTGGACGTGGAACGCGATTGGCAAACGAAAAGGCGCATGGGCGTTGGACAAAGACGCGCCGGAAGCGACCAAAGGCTTTTTGCTCAATCATTTGATCCACGAATTGCTGCCACCGAAGGGCGATGGTTTGCGCTGGGCAAACTCTGACCCGATCACTGGGCAAGCGGCATGGTTCGACCTGCGGGTGAAGATCGAAAAGGTATCCGCCCCGTCTGAGGCGCAACCGGCATTGCCGCCGATCAAGTCACCTGTTGGTCAAGGCCCAGATGAGTTGCGCTGGGAGGTGAAACCGTGAGTTCGACAATCAAAGCGACACTTGCGCTGATCGGAGCCGCCTTGTTCGTCATGGTCGGATCCTTCGTTTGGTTTGTTGCAACTTGGGACAAGGACGCGGAAGAACCGGTTGTTCTGAACCGCGCAGCAGAGGAGCGTGTCGCATGACGATGTTGCCGCAAAAAACCGAGCGCAAGATGGGTCTGGTGATCGATCTGGACACTTGCGTTGGCTGTCATGCCTGTGTGGTGTCTTGCAAAGGTTGGAACACCCAAAACTACGGCGCGCCATTGTCGGATCAGGACCCATATGGGTCTGACCCGTCGGGCACGTTTCTGAACCGCATTCATTCCTACGAGGTGCAGCCGGAGGCCGGGCCTGCGCAGCTGATCCATTTCCCGAAATCCTGCCTGCATTGCGAAGATGCACCTTGCGTGACGGTGTGCCCAACCGGTGCGAGTTACAAACGCGTCGAAGATGGGATCGTTCTGGTGAACGAGAGTGACTGCATCGGATGCGGACTGTGCGCCTGGGCCTGCCCCTATGGTGCGCGGGAGTTGGACCAAGCGGAAGGGGTGATGAAGAAATGCACGCTTTGCGTGGATCGCATCTATAACGAGAACTTGCCGGAAGAAGACCGCGTGCCTGCCTGTGTGCGGACCTGCCCGTCTAACGCACGGCACTTTGGTGATCTGGGCGACCCTGACAGCGAGGTCAGCCAGTTGGTGGCTGAACGTGGTGGGATGGACCTGATGCCCGAACAAGGGACAAAGCCGGTGAATAAATACCTGCCACCGCGCCCGAAGGACACCTTGGACGAGCAGATTGACGTGTTGGCACCACTGCTTGCCCCGGTTGCCGAAGAGCCCAAGGGGTTCCTTGGCTGGCTTGACAAAACGCTGGAGAAACTCTGATGCACCCGGCCCCCTCAATTATCGCGTTCAGCACGTTTTCCGGTCTTGGCCTTGGGCTGTTGTTCTGGCTTGGCGTTGATCAAACCGCGCCAAAAGGCTGGATCGGTTTCGCGTTCTTCGCCATCGCCTTTGCTTTGGCTGTGGGTGGCTTGGTGTCATCGACCTTTCACCTCGGGCGGCCTGAACGTGCGTTGAAGGCGTTTACGCAATGGCAATCCAGTTGGTTGAGCCGGGAGGCGTGGGCTGCCGTGGCAGCGCTTTCCTGTATGGGTCTCTATGCCATTGGCCTGATCTTTTTTGACACGCAGTGGCACCTGTTGGGTTTGCTTGGTGCCGGGCTTTGCATGCTGACCGTCTACACTACGTCGATGATCTATGCGCAGCTTAAGACCGTGCCGCGCTGGAATACGGTTTTGACATCCATCCTGTTTGTATCACTGTCGATTGCCGGTGGTGCGTTGCTCTCTGGTCGTGTTGCCATTGCGCTGGTGCTCTTGGTGATCGCGGGTGCGCTGCAGGGTATCTGGTGGGCCAGCGGTGACAAGCGGTTCGCGCAGAGCGGGACGGATATGAAGACCGCAACGGGCTTGGGGTCAATTGGTGAGGTTCGCGCGTTTGAGCCGCCGCATACCGGTACGAACTATCTGTTGAACGAGATGGTCTACAAAATCGGCCGCCGCCACGCGCAGAAATTGCGCCTGATTGCATTGGTTTTGATGCTAGTCGTGCCTGTTGTCTTGCTGCTTTTGCCGTATCCACATGTATTCGGTTTGCTTGCCTTGCTCAGCCATGTGGCGGGCGTTTTGGTGTCGCGCTGGTTGTTTTTTGCGGAAGCGGAGCACGTCGTGGGCCTCTATTACGGGATGCGTTGATCCATGCCGTTTTTGCCGGGTTTTGATGACCGTTGGCAGGATGTGCCGGACTATGTTCTGGGCATTACCAAAGACATCTGGGAAGACCGCGGCATTGATACGCTGTTGCGGTATTATGGACCCGATCTGGTGGTGCGGTCGCCCGCGTCGGTGATCAAGGGAAATGACGGGATCATTGCGGCGACCAAGGCCACATTGGCGGAATTCCCTGACCGGGCGTTATTCGGCGAAGACGTGATCTGGTGCGCCACCGGCGACGACAGCTTTTTGTCGTCGCATCGGCTTTATTGCACCGCGACGCATACTGGCCCTGGCATGTACGGCGCGCCGACCGGACGGAAGCTTGCGTATCGGATCCTTGCGGATTGCTGGTGTCGTGAGAATGGCGTGCAGGACGAATGGCTGGTGCGCGATCAGGGCGCGATCGTCCGTCAAATGGGGTCGGACGTTGTCGACTGGACGCGCGATCTGATTGCGCGGGAAGGTGGGCCAGAGGTGTGCGTGAAACCGATGACCCCGCAGACCGACATGCCTGGACCATATGGCGGGACGGGCAACGTGTCTGAGTGGGGTCAGGCGCTGGCTGATATCCTGACGCGCGTTGGGCAGGCCGGGTTTTCGGTGATCCCCGAGGCGTATGATCGTGCGGCAGAGCTTGCCTATCCCGGGCATGTTTCTGGCGTCGGGCATGCCGATGCCGACCGGTTCTGGATGCAGCTTCATGCGGCTTTCCCGTCGGCCAACTTCACCATCGAGCACCAGATCGGCATGGAGGAAGCCCTGAACGCCCCACGTGCGGCTGTGCGCTGGTCTCTGCAAGGCACTCATTCAGGCTGGGGCATGTTCGGCACACCGACACAGGCCGAGGTTTATGTCATGGGCATTACGCATGCAGAGTTTGGCCCACGCGGATTGCGGCGGGAATGGACGTTGATCGACGAGACGGCCATCTGGAAGCAAATTCTGCTGGCGACAGGTTCTGTTTAAGCGCTGCCGCGTTTGATCAGCTTCGCTTCCAATGCAGCGGGCGATGTCACCGGTTCGCCGCCGATCTGCCTGAGCAACGCATCGACCGTTGCCGCCACCATGGCCGGGGCATCTTGCCGGACCGTTGTCAGGTCGTAAGCCGGCCAGGCCGCACTTGGGACGTCGTCGAACCCGATCACGGCAACATCCTCGGGAATGCGCAGATCAAGTTCTGCGCGCAAAACGTCCATGACGCCAAATGCCATAAAGTCATTGGCTACGAAGACGGCATCTGGCCGATCTTGCGTGTCGAACATCCGGCGCGCGGCCTCTTTTGCGCGGTTCAGGCGGTAGTCGCCGACCTCGCGCGCGTACAGACCAAGGCCCGCTGCGCGCAGACCTTGCATGAACCCGGCCTCGCGGTCGCGTTGTGTACTCGCGCCCTCCCAACCCGCGATATGGCCGATACGGGTACGGCCCGTCGCGATCAGATGTTCGGCGACTTGCCGCCCACCTTCGAAGTTGTCGGAGACGATGGCGAGTTCGCCCTCGGTTTCAAGTTTGCGGTTAAAGAGTGCAACGGGCACGCCGGACGCGTGGCATCGCTGAGCCAAGTCTGAGCTGAGCGCGACGGAGGCCAGCACCAATCCGTCGACTTGATAGTCTAGGATTTGGCCAACCACGTCTTCGATGTCTTCAGCGGCATTTGCGGCCATGAAAACGAGGACATGGTACCCCTCGCGTTCAAAGGCTTCCGAAAGTAGCTCCAACACTTGCGGGTAAAAATGGTTGTCGAGATAAGCGACGACTAAACCGATGATCTTGCTTTTGCCGGTGAGCATGGCGCGTGCCAGCACGTTAGGGCGGTACCCAAGTGCTTCGGCGGCTTCGCGGACCTTGCCCGCGGTGCGCGCGCTTACCGATGCGCCCGGTGTGAAGACGCGGCTGACCGCGGAGCGGCTGACGCCAGCGCGTTTGGCGACGTCGAGAGAGGTGACTTTTCCGGTGGGGCTCATGGCACAGGCGGGGTCTTCTCACCCCGGTCAAACGCTTCCCAGCCTTCGCCGTTGAAGACATCCACGCCAAGCTGGGCAAGCACGTGTGGGAAATCGACCATCACGTAATTGTCTACGATCTTACCATCGACAACTTTCCAGAAATCCATGTAGCGGATTTCGACCTTTTTGCCGGTGGGGTCTATCCCCATGAAACGGCCCGAATGTACAGCCTCCTGGCGGCCGAAAGCGGCAGCCCATTCACCCATGTAAAGCCGCGCTTCGTCTACACAGACCTTGTCGGAGAATGCGGCTTGAAACGGCTTTTGCCAATTATCCTGGAATTCCCGCAACCCTTCCTTGGTGCCGCAGCCAGTGTTGCCCATCCAGCGAAAGCCTTGGGAAAAGAACTCTCCGATGTCGGCAATGCGGTGGTCGTTTAGCCCGTCGACCATGCCCTCGATCACGCGGCGCGTGTCTTCGGTTTTCGAAAGATCCGTATCGCGGGTCAGAACCGCCTGTTCGGGTCGTGCGCCAGCCATGTTACCTCACTGCATTCGTTTGCAGGACAGTGGACGCAAGCGACCCATGTGGCAAGGGCGGAGAGTGCTGCCTTGATATGTGGCGTTACTTGTTGATGATCGACTTTTCCGAGATCAGCTGGCAAAGCATTGATTTGAGCGTATCCATGTTGTCGCTGCCCAAGATGTCTTCCATCGTTTGGTCATAACGCGTTGCCGC
>CAZCOX010000009.1:0-22058 GCA_964500115.1 uncultured Rhodobacterales bacterium | reverse complement strand
CATGCCGTAGCGGTCTTTGTAATGGGGTTGGAAATCACGGCTTGCCATCTCGGCAGCCTGGTTCAGCAGGTAGGGTAGGAAATCTGCAAGTTCATGCTTCATTGCGGTTTGGTGCCGTTACAATCGATTGTTAGTTACAAAAGCAACTGATAGGTGACGGGTCAAGCAACTGGAGGAGGATGAGATGAACAAGCACGCCGCACCCATCGACATGGTTCAGGCCCCGTCCATCCCCGGCCCTCACGAAGGGTATATGCCCGGTTTTGGCAATGACTATGAAACCGAAGCGCTGCCAGGTGCACTGCCGCAAGGTATGAACAGCCCGCAGAAATGCAATTATGGGCTTTATGGCGAGCAGTTGTCGGGAACGGCGTTCACGGCACCCAGCCACCAGAATGAACGGACGTGGTGTTACCGCATCCGTCCTTCAGTGAAGCATTCGCATCGCTATGAAAAGATCGACCTGCCGTATTGGAAGTCTGCGCCGCATGTCGTGGATGATGTGGTGTCGCTTGGTCAGTACCGCTGGAACCCGGTGCCGCATTCGGATCAGCCGCTGAACTGGATGACCGGCATGCGAACGATGACCACGGCGGGAGATGTGAACACGCAGGTTGGTATGGCCAGCCACATTTATCTCGTGACCGAGAGCATGGTGGACAGCTATTTCTTTTCCGCCGATAGCGAGTTGTTGGTGGTGCCACAGGAAGGGCGTCTGCGGTTCTGCACGGAACTTGGGATCATCGATCTGGAGCCGAAGGAGATCGCGATCCTCCCGCGCGGCTTGCTGTACAGGGTCGAGGTGCTTGACGGGCCGTGCCGTGGGTTCGTCTGCGAAAACTACGGTCAGAAGTTCGAATTGCCGGGGCGTGGGCCGATCGGGGCCAATTGTATGGCGAACCGTCGCGACTTCAAGGCGCCTGTTGCAGCGTTCGAGGACCGCGAGGCGCCGTCGACGGTAACGGTCAAATGGTGCGGGCAGTTTCATATCACAAAGATTGGTCAAAGCCCGCTTGACGTGGTGGCGTGGCACGGGAACTATGCGCCGGTAAAATACGATCTGCGCACCTATTGCCCGGTTGGCGCGATCCTGTTTGATCACCCGGACCCATCGATCTTTACGGTCTTGACCGCGCCTTCGGGTCAGCCGGGGACCGCCAATATCGACTTTGTCCTGTTTCGAGAGCGCTGGATGGTCGCCGAAGATACCTTCCGCCCGCCGTGGTATCACAAGAACATCATGTCCGAGTTGATGGGCAATATCTATGGTCAGTACGACGCAAAACCGCAGGGGTTCATCCCGGGTGGCGTCAGCCTGCACAACATGATGCTGCCGCATGGGCCTGACAAAGAGGCGTTTGAGAAAGCGTCGAATGCGAACCTCGGGCCCGACAAGCTCGACAATACCATGTCGTTTATGTTCGAAACGCGGTTTCCTCAGCAGCTGACCGAGTTTGCGGGGAAAGAAGCCCCGTTGCAGGATGACTACATCGATTGCTGGACGGATATCGAAAAGAAATTCGGCGGGACACCGGGCAAGAAATGAGGCTGGCTTTTGATGATCCGGCTTTGCGCGTCGGGCATACGTTTCTGGATGGGTCAGCCTACGTCAATCACGTAGAGTTGGTGCGCAAGGCGCGCGGGGCCGAGATGCCTGACAGTTTCTGGACCGATCCGCTGATGTATCAGGGACATGCTGTGTTCGATCCGCCGACCGCGCCGATCCGTGGCAAAGCCGAGTGGGGTATCGATTTCGAGGCTGAGGTTGCGGTCGTTACCGACGCCGTCCCGATGGGGACGGGGGCAGACACGGCGGTGCAACATGTTGCTTATGTCATGTTGTTGAATGACGTGTCTTTGCGCAATCTGATCGGACCGGAATTGGCCAAGGGTTTTGGCTTTGTGCAATCGAAACCAGCGTCAAGCTGTTCGCCATTTGCTGTTAGCCCGGATGCTCTGTCTGGTTGGGACGGGCGCAAACTGCATGGCGTGATGAACGTGAACCTGAATGGCGCCCCGTTCGGGCGCGCGGATGCAGGCATCGACATGACGTTCGATTTTGGCGAGTTGATTGCCCATGCCGCAAAGACCCGTGACCTGCCCACAGGCACCGTGATCGGATCGGGCACTGTGTCGAACAAGCGCGATGGTGGCCCCGGTTTGCCAGTGAGCAAAGGTGGAGCCGGATATTCCTGCATCGCGGAACAAAGGATGGTGGAGACGATCCTTGATGGTCAGGCACAAACGCCGTTTTTGGCCGAAGGCGACCACGTAGAGATCTGGATGGAAGACGACGCGGGCCAAGACATCTTTGGCCGCATCTCGCAAAAGGTGGAATTGATATGACCAAAGCCTTCGCCTCGCAGGGCGATACGAGCGAAAAGACGATTACTTTTGATGAAATCGGGGAAGGTCTTTGGGCGTTTACCGCCGAGGGGGATCCGAATTCAGGTGTGATCATTGGCGACGACAGCGTGATGATCATCGAGGCGCAGGCGACGCCACGCCTCGCCAATAAGGTCATCGAAAAAGTGCGTGAGGTGACGGACAAGCCGATCACGCACGTCGTGTTAACGCATTATCACGCGGTGCGCGTTCTGGGGGCATCTGCCTATGGGGCTGATCAAATCATCATGTCTGACACCGCGCGCGCGATGGTGGTGGAGCGTGGCCAGGAAGATTGGGACAGCGAGTTTCAGCGGTTTCCGCGCTTGTTCGAGGGGCATGAGAGCATCCCCGGACTGACCTATCCGACAACCACGTTCAGTGACAGCATGACAGTATATCTGGGCAACCGCCGGGTTGATATCAAACAGATCGGCCGTGCGCATACCGCAGGCGATGCGGTGATTCATGTGCCCGATCAGAACGTCATGTTCACCGGCGATATCGTTGAGGATCATTCTGCTTGTTATTGTGGCGACGGGTATTTCGCCGACTGGGGCCAGACGCTCGACAACATCGTGGCCTATGACGTTGATGCTGTTGCGCCGGGCAGGGGGGCGGCCTTGGTGGGCAAAGACGCAGTTGAACGGGCGATTGAAAGCACCCGCGATTTCGTCAACTCAACCTACGAACCGGCCAAAAAGGTCGCCATGAAGGGCGGCAGTCTAAAAGACGCTTGGGACGCTGTGCGCGAGGCGTGTGACTCTAAGTTCAAGGACTATGCCATCTACGAGCATTGCCTGCCCTTCAACGTAAGCCGCGCCTACGACGAAGCGCGCGGCATCTGGCACCCGCGTATCTGGACCGACAAACGGGATTTGGAGATGTGGGAGGCTCTTCAGGGATGAGCTTAGACGACCGATACTTGGTATTCGGTAAATCGGCGGTCAGAGGACAAAAGCGTCAGGCCTTCCACCATGGATTGGGCAATCAGCATGCGGTCAAACGGGTCGCGATGGTCATCGACAAAAGGCATGACTTTCAGAAGTTCGACATGGGGCTGCTGGATTTGCAGAATGTCGAACCCGTTTTCTCGAAATGTTTCAGCCATCAAGAGCGGGGGGTTGAGCTTACCAAGGCTGGCTTTGATGGCCATTTCCCACATCGAAGCCATACTCAGAAAAACTTGGGTGTCCGACGCAAGGACGCGCCGTTGAGCCTCGTTGAGTTTTTCAGGCGCGTCCAGAAGCCAGATCGCGATGTGCGTGTCCGCCAGATAGCGGGTCATCGCATGTATTCATCCCATTCGGGACCGAGCGTATCAAAGTCTTCGGCCATATTTAGTTGCCCACGATATTTGCCCGCTAGTGCCATACGCAGCGAACCCAGATGCTGGTTGGCAGAAGGCTCGCTCAATCGGGCGACGGGTTTGCCATTGCGCGTGAGCAGGATTTCCTCGCCCGCCTCGGCGCGGCGGATCAGTTCTGCAAACTTGGCTTTGGCTTCTGAGACTGGAACATTCATGTCGGTGAAGATAGGTCAAAATGACCTAAATCTCAAGAGAGCAGGCGGTTAAATGGCAGGATCGCGTATGGTTGGAGCCAGCTATAAGCTCGCGTTTGAGCTTTACCCCTATCAAAAGGTTGCGGCGCAGGATTTGCCGCCCGAACGCCACCCGGTCCTGGTGATCGGGGGTGGCCCGATTGGGATTGCGACGGCTCTTGATCTGGGGCGCAAGGGAACGCCGGTGCTGGTTCTTGACGATCATGACGGCGTGGGGCAGGGCAGCCGCGCGATCTGCTTTGCCAAACGCACGCTTGAGATTTGCGACCGCCTTGGTGCCGGTGAGGCCATGGTGAACAAGGGCGTTGTCTGGAACGTGGGCAAGGTATTCCACGGGGATGACAAGGTCTTTGAGTTTAACTTGCAGCCCGAGGATGGGCACAAGAACCCTGCGTTCATTAATCTTCAACAACCGTATTTCGAAAAGTTTCTCGTGGATCAGGTGCGTGATGCGCAGCGTGCGGGGGCGCCCATCGAAATCAGGGGCCGGAATGTTGTCACGGGTTTGAAGCAGATGGACGATCACGTGCGGGTCGAGATTGATACGCCGGACGGCCCGTATGTTGCTGAGGCCAGCTACGTCGTGGCTTGCGACGGCGCGCGGTCGCCAACGCGAGACATGCTCGGGCTGACTTTTGAAGGTCGGGTTTTCGAGGACAATTTCCTGATCGCTGACGTCAAGATGACGGCGGATTTTCCGACCGAGCGTTGGTTCTGGTTTGAGCCACCATTCAAAGACAGCGGCGCGTCTGCATTGCTGCACAAACAGCCCGACGACATCTGGCGGATCGATTTCCAGCTTGGCTGGGATATCGACCGCGAGAAGGAGTTGCAGGAAGACAACGTGCGCGCGCGTGTCGATGCCATGCTTGGGCCGGGTGTCGACTACGAATTGGAATGGACGTCGATCTATACGTTCCAATGCCGCCGGATGCAGACTTTTCGTCATGGGCGCGTTCTGTTTGCCGGTGACAGCGCGCATCAGGTTTCGCCTTTCGGCGCGCGTGGCGCGAACTCTGGCATTCAGGATGCCGAGAACCTGGCATGGAAGTTGGATTTGGTTCTGAAGGGGCTTGCCCCTGATCGTCTGCTGGACAGCTATTCTGAAGAACGGGTGCATGGGGCGGATGAGAACATCCTGAACTCGACGCGCGCGACGGATTTCCTGACGCCCAAAACCAAGATCAGCCAGGTTTTCCGCAATGCGGTGCTGGAGTTGGCAGGCAACCATCCGTTTGCGCGGCCCATGGTGAATTCTGGTCGGCTTTCCGTGCCGTGTGTTTATGACGAGTTGAGCCTGAATGGCCCTGATGCATTTGACGGACCGGAGCGCACACGCGTGGGTGCGCCCTGTGTCGATGCGCAGCTGGGTAAGGGGTTTTTGCTAAACCGACTGTCCGGAGAATTTATCGTCCTTGCGATCAACACGCGTGCGCCAGCGGTGTCCGAGGTTGACGGTATTCCTGTAGCCCGGCTTGAATTGGTGACGGAGACAGACGATCCAAGCGGGGCCATCCGCGAACGTTACTTGGGTGATGCGGCAACGGCGGTGTATTTGATACGACCGGATCAACACATTGTGGCGCGTTGGGAAAAGGCAACCGACGTCGACGTGACACGCGCGATGCGCATAGCCATCGGAAAAGGAGCATTAGCATGTCGCTCACCCTGACCCCGAATATCGAAGACCCAGATGGGTTCTATGACGAATTATTGGCAGCGCATCATGGTTTGAGTGAGGATGACAGCAGTGCGTTTAACGCGCGGCTGATCCTGATACTCGCAAACCACATCGGTGACCGAGCGGTGTTGAGCGCTGCGTTGAAAGCCGCCGCGAAGGACTGATAGCACGAACTCAACCGTTTACCCGATCATTCTCCATTTCGCGGGCGTGAATGCCCAGCATCATGAGCGCGGGCCATAGCAAGTACGCCTCAATCTCGATGTTTTCGCCGAAGGATAGCAGTGTGAAGGTCATCATGATTCCCATTGGCAACGCGCCGCGCGTGGAACGTGCCGCATCTATGATTGTGAGCGCCGTTTGCCAGACGAAGGGGATCAATAGGCTGACCATACCGACGATGCCTTTGACGAACAGAAGCCCGTACCAGGTGTGATGGCTGCCGATTGGCATGTATTCGACCGCATGGGATCCGGGACGTACCGTGCCGTGGCCGAACCAGAACGCATCGTTTTGCCACCGCTCTGACGCGATGCGTTGCAGGGTCGCCCTGACGCGCGTGCTGTCTGCGCGGGCGCCTTTGAAGGCTGCAACAAAGTCTGATGCAGCTGCGATGACGGCCGTCCCGAAAACAGCGAGAGACGCAACGAGGCCTGACACAACTTGCCATGCCCAACCGCGCAAAATGAGTGGCATCATGCGTGGGCCGATGGTGCAGGCGACGACACCGACAAGACCCATGCGCGACTTTGAGGCGAAGATCATCAAAAGGCCCGCAGCGATACCGATGCTGCGCCATTTGATGCAGCGTTCTTCCAGCGCGAAGAGCAGCATGATCACGCCAAGCAATGCCGCAAAAGGCGACCATGGCGCGTAAAACTGCCAGCGGGGTGTCCAACTTGCCGGGTCCCACGTGAAGAAATAGACCGAGAAATACTCTGGTCCGGGGCCACCGACGGCTTTGAAAGGTGAGGTAAAGATGCGTTCTGGAAGGCCGACGTAAGGTGCTACGAGCAAGAGCGGCGCGAGGATCAATGTCCACAAGCCGATGATGCACTGCCCGCGTACAAGGATATCTCGGCGGATTGGCAGCACGGCACCGATGAGGGGAAACAGCGCGAGCAGTGCCCACCCCTTGGCCCATCCAATGGACGATTTGATCGTCTTTTTAAGACCCAGGCCCCAATCGAGATGACCAATCCACAGCGCGACGAGCATCAAGGCCATACCGGCAATCCAGACCCAAACGATCAGAGGGATGGACCCCGTCGCGCGCATGTCTTCTCGGACGGCAGGGCCAAGATAAAGCACGACGAGTGCCAAGGCAGCGAGCATCCATGCCAGCACAGGGCCAACGATATAGAGCGCGCCGATAGCGTAAAACGGCCAAGTCAGGGCCATCGTTTTCAAGATAACCGACTCGATGGGGTTCTGTGGTGTCACGATTTGGTTTTCCCGGAGGATAGCAGCTTTCCAATGATGGCTTGACGCGACCAGCCCAGCAGCAGGCCGATGAGCATCATGAATGTGGCAGCGCCACCTGCCGCGACCGCCAACTTTTTGTTTGGCGACGTCGGCCTTTCCGGGAGCGACGGGTTTTCGAGCACCTGGACCAGTGGGTAGGACGCGTAGAAATCTGACTTGCTAGATTGGGTGCGTGCGATGGCGGATGCAAACACAGCCTCTGCCACGGCGAAGTCGCGCTCAAGGTCTTGAAGTGTGGCGGCAGCAACGCGTTTTACGTCAAGGTCGGTTGCGGCTGTCACAAGCTGGTTTTCAAGAGCCGCCAGTTCCTGGGCGACACCCGCATGTTCGGCGTCTTTTGAAACAAGTTGTGACAGCAGGTTGGCGCGAACGCCGTCGGGTGCCAGATCAAGCATATCGATGTCTTGCGCCGCGAAACCGGTGATATCCATCGCAAGCCGTGATGCTTCGGAAAGAGCTTTGTCGCGCGCTTGGCGGGCTTCAACAACTTTTGGATGGCGCGGGCCGTAATGCGCGCTGGCTTCGGCCAGTTCGGCCTCAAAACCTGCTACCTCGCTGAGCATCTTGGCGTAGCCGCCATCGGCAAACAGCTTGAGCGTGACAGCCGCGTTTTCAGCATCGATACCCAGTTGATCTTGCAATTTTTGAACTTCGGCGAATTTTTCTGCGACCACCGCAGACAAATCCTGCACACGCGCTTCAAGCGTCAAATGACGTTCGACGAGGTCTTCGTACTGATCCATCGACAGCAGGCCGCTATCGGTTTGGAGTTGTGCAATGTCTGACCGTGTGGCTGCGACGGAGTCGCGGTAGTCGGCGATGGCCTGCAGACCGGTATCTTCGCGTGTATCCACCTCGTCGGTACGCAGCGCATCAAGCTCTGCAAAGAAAGCCGTGAGAATTGCGTCTGCGCGGGCTTGCGCGTCGATGGGGCTGCTGCCAACCATTTCGATATGAATGAGGCTTGTTTGATCGACAAGGTTCACGCGTGGTCGGCCCAACGCGCTTTGCGACGTTTCCAAAGACTCGGCGGCAGCAGCCAAGATGCGGTCGGCACCCAGAAGACGCTTGTAGGTTTCAGTCGGGCTGACCGCGTTACTGGCGAACGCGGAATTGGCGTAGGATGATGCCTGACCGATGCCGTTGAGGTTGAGGGATGCCGATGCACCAGAGCCCGGCAAAATGAGTGAAGCAACGGATTTGTACCGTTCCGGAGCGGTTTTAATGTACCCGGTGATTGGTGCCCAGATCAGCGTACCGCCAAGGAGCGCGAAGGCCGCATAGCGCGGCAGGCGGCCCAAATCGCTGAGCGCACCGCCCATCAACGCGCGGCGCAGACGACTGCGTTTTGGCTGCGCTGGTTGTGTGGTGCTGTAGTCCCATGTCGCTTGATGTGTCATCGGCGTTATCCTTTGCCGATGGTGCTAAATCATTGCGGTTTCCCGATCACGCGCGCGGTCGGACAAACGGTGGGTCAGGCGGATGCAGGGCCTATCCGAAAGGATAGATCAGAACAGACCAGCCTCGCGGGCGATCAAGGCGGCTTGGGTGCGGTTGGCGGCGCCCACTTTGCGATACAGGGTCTTCATGTGCAGCTTGACCGTGGGTTCCTGAATGTCGAGGTGACGCGCGATTTCCTTGTTGGACATACCTTTGGTCAGACCTTCGAGGACCTGAAGTTCGCGTTCGGTCAGCTTTTCGGCCAGTGGGTTGGATGTGGTTTCATCCTCAGCCGTCATGAAATCAAGCGGGGCATATTGTTCGCCCATTGCCATGAATTTGACCGCGTTCACGAACGACTTTGCGGGGAGCGATTTTGGAACGAAACCTGCGGCACCCGCTTCCAAAGCTTGTTCTGCGATTTTCTTGGTCGCCTCGCCGGAAATAAGTGCCACGCGCTGCCCGTCTTTCATGGTGAGCGCCTGTTTCATGCCATCCAGGCCATTCATGCCTGGCATATTGTAGTCGAGCAGAACCAGATCGTAAGGCGCGTCCGCTTCGATCCGGACGCGGGCCTCGTCAAAAGACGCAACGGCCGTCGTTTCCATGCTGCCCTCGTTTTCGAGAAAGAGGACAAGCGTGTCTCTGAGGAGGTCGTGGTCGTCTGCAATCAAAATGCGCATGCGGTGTCCTGTCGATGTCTTGTCACTCTAGTGAGCAAAGGTGGCGGTTGAAAGGCAAGATACACGGGGAAAATGGGACAGGTCGTTAACCCCAAAGGATAGTTTTGGCTGACCTTGCGCGCAGGGCACATGCCCGTCTGCGGGTGTGACTTCACCAATTGCCCTCAAACCTGTCCGTCTGCTCAGTTGAGACAAGTGCCTGACTTCGTTGATTGAATTGTCAATCGAACTCGAACTCAGGACACCCGACAATGCAACACGCTGCCTTTGACTTTCAAACATCTCGCCCGGTTCAAACCATCAAGACGACGCACCTGAACACTCTTGATCTGAACCTCGTTGATGCCTCTTTGGACGACACGATTGAGGCTTTGCTGGCCCCGGGTCGGCGTCGTGTGAATTTCATGAACGCGCATTGCTGCAACGTGATGCAACACGACCATGCCTATACAATGGCGGTGCGCACTGCCGACCTGTTGCTCCCAGATGGCATTGGTGTGTCGCTTGCCGCCAAGATGGATGGCAAAGAGCTTACTGCCAATCTGAACGGAACGGACCTTGTTCCTGCGCTGCTGGCCAAGGCGGCATCACGCGGTAAATCGGTATTCTTGTTTGGCGGTACGCCGGGCACGGCCGAGGCGGCGGCGCTGGCTTTGATGGCAAAAGCGCCTGGTTTGCGCATTGCCGGAACGCGCGACGGATTTGCGGGCGCGCGCAATGACCAAGAGGTCATCGACGATATCAACGCAAGCGGTGCGGACATCGTGCTGGTCGCACTTGGCGTTCCGATGCAAGAGCTTTGGTTGCACCGCAATGCAGCGCTTTTGGATGCGGGTCTTACGCTGGGCGTCGGGGCGTTGTTTGATTTCCTCGCGGGAAATGTCCGCCGTGCACCCGCCATTGTGCGTAAGGCGCGTTGCGAGTGGATCTGGCGTTTGGCGATGGAGCCAAAGCGCATGGCGAACCGTTATTTGGTTGGCAACGTGACCTTCATGGCGCGTGCCGCCAAGATGGCCCTGCGTTCGGTTAAACCTGCCGCGGTGGTGCGTCGTGCGCTCGACCTGACGGTTGCAACAAGCGCGATGGCTTTACTTGCGCCAGTGTTTGCGCTGACCGCTTTGGCGATCCGGCTTGAAAGCAAAGGCCCTGTGTTTTTCCGGCAGACGCGGATTGGCAAAGACGGCATCCCGTTTGAGATGATCAAGTTCCGGTCGATGGTACAGAACGCCGAAGACCTGCGCGCGGATATTCTTGGCAGCTCGGATCGGGAAGGCATCTGCTTTAAATCGAAATCGGATCCACGCATCACACGTGTTGGGCGGTTCATTCGCCGCGCGTCAATTGATGAGCTTCCGCAGGTTTGGAATGTCCTTCGCGGAGAGATGTCCATCGTTGGACCGCGTCCGGCTTTGCCTACGGAAGTCGCAGCCTACCCGCCGCGCGCCTATGGCCGTCTGGCCGTCAAACCGGGCATCACGGGAATCTGGCAGGTTTCTGGTCGTGCTGACATCGGGTTTGAAAAGATGGTCGACATGGACCTCGATTACGCCCGCTCGCGGACTGTGTTGCTCGACATCCTGATCATCGCTCTGACATTTCGCGCCGTTGTTTCGGGCCGCGGTGCGCACTGAACCTCCAAACAGACCTCAACCGAAATTTGCATTCAAAGGACACGTAACATGACACATATTCGCAAAGCTGTTTTCCCCGTCGCCGGAATGGGAACCCGTTTTTTGCCAGCAACGAAATCGGTGCCGAAAGAGATGTTGCCAATCGTTGATCGCCCGTTGATCCAGTATGCGATTGACGAAGCACGTGAGGCGGGGATCGAAGAATTCATCTTTGTGTCGGCAGCCGGAAAAGGCGCGTTGGAAGATTATTTCGACACAGCCGCCGCGCTGGAAATGCGATTGAAAGCCGCTGGCAAAGACAAGGCGCTTGAGGCGCTGTCGCCAACTCGGATGCCGGAAGGCGCGCTGACGATTTTGCGCCAAGCGCAGCCCAAAGGGTTGGGGCATGCGGTACGCCAAGCCAAGCGTCACATCGGCGATGAACCATTTGCCGTGTTGCTGCCAGACGACTTGATCAAAGGGAAACCCGGCGCACTGACCCAGATGGTTCGCGCGCACGCAGATGTCGGTGGGCATATGGTTGCAACCATGGATGTCCCGCGCGCGGCGGTCAGTGCGTATGGTGTTTTGGATGTCGTTTCCGAAAACGGACGTCTTTCGCAGGCACGGGGCATGGTTGAAAAACCGCGTGTTGAGATGGCGCCGTCCACCAATGCGGTGATCGGGAGGTATATTCTTGAGCCGCAGATTTTTGATCGTCTCGAAAATCTTGGACCAGGTGCAGGTGGTGAGTTGCAGTTGACGGATGCGATCAATGCCGATGTCGAACGCATTGGTGTGTCGGGATATCGTTTTGCTGGAGAACGTTTTGATTGTGGCTCCATTCAAGGATTTGTTCAGGCGACAGCGGCCTTTGCCTTGGACCGGCCCGAGTTGGCCGGTGAATTCAGTAGCTTCCTTTCGCGCGAAATTGGTGCCCTTGAAAACGCTGCGTGAGCATAGAACCTATCCGAAAGGATAGGTCGCTATCCCGATGCCCAGATGCACGCTTTGGCTGGTGCTGGCATAAGGCCCTCAAATTGAATTGGAGAGCACCATGTTCATGCGTTTTGCCCAAACAACACTTAGCCTGTGCGTTGCGATTGTTTTTGCGACAGCAGCCTTTGCCCAAGACATTGCTGCACCAAGCGGTGATCCCATTTTGACGATTTCGGGTGAACTGAGCACCACAAATGTTGGTGACACGCTCGTCCTTGATGCCGATACTTTGGCATCGCTGGGGACCGTCACAATCGAAACCAGCACCATCTGGACGGAAGGCGTAAACACCTTTGAAGGTGTGCCACTAAAAACGCTTGCTGATCTCGCGGGCGTCGAGACAGGCAAGTTGCTCGCGTCAGCCATCAACGACTACACGGTTGAAAT
Source organism: uncultured Rhodobacterales bacterium (assembly GCA_964500115.1). Classification (GTDB taxonomy): domain Bacteria; phylum Pseudomonadota; class Alphaproteobacteria; order Rhodobacterales; family Rhodobacteraceae; genus Marivita. The sequence continues at coordinate 9,825 of CAZCOX010000009.1, read as the reverse complement.
TCCGGTATCTGATGCCGTCGAAGGCGGCCCGATTGTTGCGCATCTGTTCAATGGCGAGCCGATGTCCGTTCGCGACAAAGGCCCGCTTTGGATCATCTACCCCTATGACCAAAACGCCGATTACCGGTCCGAGGTCACCTACTCTCGCAGCATTTGGCAACTCGACAGAATTGAGGTCGTGCGATAGCCCCCAAGACACTCGTCTTCGTTACACCTCGGGGAGGTCGCGGTGCCAAAGACCACTCAATTGCGAGCCAAGTCCGGCCGAGCCTTACTGGCTTTGGCCGGGCTTGTGGTTGTTGTGAGCATTGCGTTTCTGGCGTTCAACGTTCAGCGCGAAATTCGTCAGATGGGATCGGCCCAATCTGACAACGTGCAATGGTCGCTGGCGCAGGCCGAAGTGGAATTCCTTGAGTACGCAAGGCAGTTGGATGCGGCTCCGCCGGATGTTGCATCTCTGAAGCGGCGGTTTGACGTGTTTTATAGCCGCGTCACAACGATCGAGACCGCGTCTGTCTTCGCTGATTTGCGCGCTGATCCAGAGACAGCAGACCAGCTTGCCCGAGTGAGAGGTTTTCTTGACGAGAGCGCAGCCATTATCGACAAGGGCGATATGGCACTGCTCACGCAGGTTGGTGCTTTGCAAGGGTTGGCCGAAGACATTCGCTCAACCGTGCGCAGCCTGGCGAAATCGGGGCTGGGTGTCTTTGCCGCAGCTTCGGATGCACAGCGCGTGGCTGTGGCGCGGACGATGATCCAACTCGCTGTGGCGTTGGCGGCGCTCATCGGTGCGCTATTCGTCGGGGTGATTTACCTTAATCAATTGAACGCACGCATTGCCGGGCGAGAGCGGGCGCAGGCGCAAACGGCGAAGCGTATGAATACCGTGATCTCGACATCTCTTGATGCAGTGATTGTCAGTGATGGCGACGGGCGTATCCTTGAGTTTAACCCGGCGGCCGAAACGATCTTTGGGCATAATGCCGAGGATGTTTATGGCCGCGACATCGCCGAAATCGTTGTCCCGGACCATATGCGCGATGCGCATGCCGCAGGTATGGAGCGGATGAAAAACTCAGGCGAGCGGCGGGTCGTAGGCAAAGGCCGTGTTCAGCTGGAAGGCAAGCGTGCCTCAGGCAAGACTTTTCCGGTCGAGCTAGCGTTGCAATCTGCGGAAACGGACGATGGCGAAATCTTTATCGCCTTTCTGCGCGATATCTCGAAGCGTGTTGAGAACGAGCAGGCTTTGGTAGAAGCGCGCGACAAGGCGCTTGCGGGTGAAAAGCTCAAAACAGATTTCCTGGCCACGATGAGCCATGAAATCCGAACGCCATTGAATGGTCTTTTGGGAAACATGAACCTGTTGCGCGACACCCGGCTGTCCAAAGAGCAGGACAAGTATCTTGGGTACATGGAATCGTCAGGTCGATTGTTGATGAGCCATATTTCAGACGTTTTGGACATCACGCGCTATGATGCGGGCAAGCTCGACACGCGCAGCGAGCCTGTAAACATCTCGGCGCTTCTCGAAGATATCGTCGACAATCAAAGCAGCACTGCAGTTGAAAACGAAACCACGCTTGATTGGGGATGGGACGGCGCGCCGATGCACTGGATTGTATCTGATCACGACCGTCTGCAGCACGTCATGATGAACCTGATTGGCAATGCGGTGAAATTTACCCGCCGCGGTAAGGTTAGCGTGACGGCCAACGTTCAAGATGATGACGATCAACACATGCTGTCGCTGCAAGTGGCCGATACGGGGATTGGCATCGACGATGCGTTGGCGGGACAGATTTTCGACGACTTTGTTGTCGGCAATTCTGAGCGAAACAGAGGTGCAAGCGGGACAGGGCTTGGCCTTGGGATTGCGAAACGTTTTGTCGAGGCGCTTGGCGGGACAATCGCTGTCGAGAGCGCGCCGGGCGAGGGCAGCGTCTTTACGGTGACGATCCCAGTTGAAGCGGCTGAAGCGCCTCAAGACGAAGAGCATACCGAAGCCCGCACCGCCGACGTCGCGCCGATGCGCGTCTTGCTTGTGGAAGACAACGAAGTGAACCGCGTTGTCGCGCGCAAGATGATCGAGGCGGATGGGCACAGTGTGATCGAAGCACATGACGGTCAGCAAGGGGCTGAACTGGCGTCGCGCGACGCGTTTGACCTGATTTTTATGGATATCAACATGCCAGTGATGGACGGGCGCGCCGCAACGCGGCTTATCCGATCGAACAGCGGCGCATCGCAAAAATCGCCCATTGTGGCGCTGACCGCAAATGCGATGGCAAGCGATCAGTCAGCGCTGTTGAAAGACGGGATGGACGCGATCCTGACGAAACCCTTGTCGCGCGACGCGTTGCGTGCCGTTCTAGCGCAGCATGCACCGCCAGAGGTGTCATTTTCACAGGACTATGTGAGTGCCGAACATAGCGCGGAAACACGTCAGGCGCTGGGTGAGCAAGCGTTTGCCAAGCTCCTTGCGCGGTTCTCCGGCGAGGTTGACGAATTCGTTGACTGGATCAACGCGAACACCTCGCATGACTACTTAGAGGTCGCGTCGCGCAGCCATAAGGTTGCTGGCAGCGCTGCGGTTTTTGGTGCCGTCGCGTTACGCGAAGGTCTGAAACAGATCGAAAATGCCGCCAAGACGGGTGATGGTGCGGAGCTAAGACAGCGCATCGCTGACCTTCCCGGCATCTGGAGTAAGACGAAACAACAGCTTCGTTAACCAGTTTACCGGAGCAAGGACGCCGCGCCGACGATACCGATCACACGCGCGATCTCTGCGATATTCGTGACGGTGCTGTCGTAGCACGCCAAGGCGTCGCCGGGCAGGAGGTACGGATCGTAGTCATCTCGATCTGCGCGCCGTAACAGATTTTCAATGTCGCGCTCGATCACGGCAGACACCCCTGTCACAGGGTTACGGGTAAATAAGACTGCCGACCGATCTGCACTGGTGCTGCGCGGGCCACCAACGCAGTTCGCGTCGATGACAGCTTGCATATATCGCGTGCCATAGGGCACTTCGCGGACCGTTTGACCAATTGCGGAGGCCGCATTGTTTGTGGCCGGTTGCGTTAGGTTAGAGAGGTATAGGCTCACGCCCGGTGGGCTGATCGGGCTGGGGCGCATCAGATCGTCTTGAAAGCACTGGCGGCTGGGAACCATCACTTCGTCGCCGGTGAGCAACATGATATCAACAGCGTTTTGACCCTCGAACACACCGCGCATGTCGAGCCGATACACCTGGCCACCGCGCCGAACCTGAATTGCTGAAATGTCTGCATCAGGGCGCACACCGCCCGCGGCGCGCAGCGCGGCTGACAGGTTGCGCGCTTCGGTCGACGCGCCGAGCGCGTCTTGGCGTCTGGTGTCTAACCGGTCGCCAGACACGCCGCCGATTTCGACCGCCCGGGGTTCAAACACGGCACCTGACACGCCCACGGTCACTGATGCGAAGTCTGCCGTTCGGACCGACACGCGTGGTGGGTCGGTGTAAAAGTCTTTCGCCAGTAGCTGGCGCACGATGTCAGCCTCGACCTGAGCCGTGCTTCGCCCTTGCGCGCGGACTGGAGAAAGAAAGGGCAGTTTCAGGGTTCCATCGCGCGAAATGACGTAATCGCCGTTAAAGGTTTCATCATCGCCGACGCGCACATCGATGAGATCGTTACGGGTGAGGCGTTCGCCGATCAACGCGGTCGCAGCAATTGCCGAGCCCTTGCCGTGACGCCCGAGCGGGGTGCATGATTGCGCGTTCATTGTGGCGGAGCGCAGAAAGCTTTGGTCTGCGCGTGATACATCCGGTTCCCGCCATTGCGCTTGGTAGGCGGCGCCCTCCGCAACCGGTTCCAGATTGTCCGGGCGATCATAGGCTGCGCACGCCGTGCAGAGCAGAAGCGTCAGGATTGCGCTTTTTCGGATGCTCATACGTACTGCTGCCTCGATTGCGTGGGTCTTGTCTGTTTCTAGAAGACCAAACCCGACCGGTCCATTGGAACTATGCGGTTGGTGCTATCCGAATGGATAGGTTGCGGCCCAAATGCACCCATTGGGTGGCCAGAGGCGCGCGAGACAGACGCCCTCATTCACCGTAGCTGATGTGCACCGCAACTGCGAAAGCACAGAATTATGGCCCACGATCAAAGCATTCGGACCTTTGCAGCGAACCTTTTGTCCTATGGGGCGTCAGAGGTTGCGTCCAAGGCGTCGCGCCTGTTGGTTGTTGTGGTTGTTGCTCGCACGCTGGACCTTACCGAGGTTGGGATCGCCGCAGCGGCCATGGCGGCGGCGGATATCCTGAAGTCGCTCACGGAAAACGGCGTCGTGCAACGCATCATCGCCGCAAATGACCGGGAGCTTGATGCGACCTGTGCAACGGCATCCCGCATCTTTTGGGTGTGGTGTCTCTCTTTGTTCCTGCTTCAAGCAGCGGTTGCGGGCGTTCTTTACGCAACGGGCGCAAGCACCGCGCTGGCTGTTCTGGTGCTGATCCTGGGTGCCGAATACCTGTTCATGCCTGCGGGCCTTGTGCAAGTCGCCTTGGCCATGCGCGCCGGCAAGCTCAAGCAAACCGCAGCGATTGCCGGTGGCCAAATTGTCGGCGCGAACCTGTTGGCTGCTGCAATTGTTTTCGTCTGGCCGTCGGCGATTGCGCTTTTGCTGCCACGTCTTTTGTCGGCGCCGATCTGGCTGATCGCTGTGCGTCGCCTGCACCCATGGAAACGCGACGCGTCTGCCGGTTTCGCCCCGCTGCGCCCCTTCTTTGTCTACGGCCGATCTGTTCTCGGGACAGAACTGGTCAAGGCGATCCGGCTGCAGGCTGACAAGATCGTTGTTGGCATGACTTTGGGCGGCGAAGCGTTGGGTCTCTACTTCATGGCATTCAACGCTGGCCTTAGTTTGTCGAACGCGTTCACCACCGCCTTCGCGACGGTTCTGTTCCCGGCACTGAGCCAGTCGTCACATCAGGCCCAAGCGTTGCGTCAGAGCATTTGCATTGCAATTTGCGCCATCACGCCGGTGATCGTTTTGCAATCTGTCGCAGCGCCCTTTTACGTACCAATCCTGTTGGGACCAGATTGGGCTGACATTTCCGGCATCGTTTCGATCCTTTGCCTCGTCGCTATCCCAACAACACTGTGGACCGCGACAGCTGGATGGCTACGCGCCAATGACCGTCCGGAGGTTGAGCTGGTGGTAACCGCCGCCCTGGCACTTGCCACAATCGCAAACAGTTTCGTGCTCGCGCCGTTTGGGTTGACCGCTGTTGCCACCGGATATGCCGTGATCTCGACACTGGTCTTTGTCGTTGCGGCCTGGCCGGGCCTGCGCACAGCGTTTTTCCAAACATCGATGCAGGAGGTTTGAATATGCCCCGTTTTTCCATCGTCATTCCCTGCTTCAACGCGGCTGGAACCATTTGCGAAACCATCAAAAGCATGCAGGCCCAGACGCTGTGCGATTTCGAAATTATCTGCGTTGATGACGGTTCTACGGATGCGACCCGCGCGCTGATCCTGTCTGCGCAACACCGTGACACGCGGATTGTTCTCGCGCGAAATACGGGCAAGGGCCCCAGTGATGCGCGTAATCTGGGCGCGATGACGCTTGCCAAAGGTGACATTGTTGCGTTTTGCGACGCCGATGATCTTTGGCATCCTTCAAAACTTGCTTTTCTGGAAGCGGCGTTTGAGGACCGAAGCGTGGATGCGGCGTATTCTAAAATTGCCTTTTTCCAAATGCATCCCGATGACGCCACGACGCAGTCAGAGATCCCCTATTCTGATCTGACGATTTCGCATCTGCTTGGCGAAAATCCGGTCTGCACCATGTCGAACATCGCTGTGCGCAAGAAAGTCTTTGTCTCAACCGGTGGATTTAACGATCGCATCATCCACAACGAAGATTTGGAATGGCTGATCCGCCTGGTCGGGCAGAACGCACGCGTCGTCAGCATTGACGAAATACTCACGTTTTATCGGCGCAACCCGAATGGTTTGTCTGCCGATCTTTTGGCTATGGCGAAGGGGCGGGACACGGCATTGGAGACAGCAGCACGGTTCGGGTACCGCCCAGCCCCGTCGGACGAGGCGATACATCTGCGTTACCTTGCCCGCCGTTCGCTGCGCTTGGGGCAAAACCGCATCGACGCCGCCCAATTCGCGTTGTGCGGTTTGCTGAAAAGTCCAGCCGGCTTCTTTGCCTCGCCGCGACGCGGTTTTCTCACGTTGCTTGGCGCCATGGCGGCACTGATCTTGCCGCAGCGCATCAGCCACATTCTCTTTTCCCGCTAATTCAAGGACGCCGCCATGCCGATTGTTTCTATCATTGTTCCCGCCTTCAACGTCGCAAAGACTTTGCCGCAGACGATGGACGCTTTGCTGCGCCAAACGTTTCCTGATTTCGAGGTCATTATCGTCAACGATGGATCAAGCGATGCGACGCCTGCCCTCGCCGAAAGCTATACCGGCGATCCACGGGTTCGCGTGATCCACCAGCGCAACCGCGGTCTGGCCGGTGCCCGCAACACGGGCATTGCCGCAGCAGATGGCGCTTTCATCGGCTTTTGTGATGCAGACGATATATGGGTGCCGGAAAAGCTGACGACGCATGTCAGCCATTTGTTGGCAAGCCCGACAGTCGGGGTGAGCTATTCCGGGTCTGCTTTGATCGACGATTGCGGGAACCTGATGGAAACGGCTCAGACGCCGCGTCTGACCGGAGTTACAGCTGCGCATATTCTCAAGCGCAATCCGGTGGGAAATGGATCAGCACCCGTGATCCGTCGCGAAGTGTTTGAAGCCATCGCGCACCGCCCCCAGCACGAGAGCGAACGCGATTGGTATTTCGACGAAACGCTGCGCCAGTCAGAAGATATCGAATGCTGGTTGCGCATCGCGATTACAACGTCTTGGACATTCGAGGGGGTGCCCGGGTTGCTAACCCAATATCGGATCGCGCGCGGTGCTTTATCGGCAAACACAGACCGTCAGTTTGCGACATGGCAACAGATGATCGACAAGCTCGAGCCGCTGGCACCCGATTTGTTCAAAGCGAATGTTGCCGCCGCCCGTGCCTATCAGCTTCGCTACCTGGCGCGACGTGCGATTTGTGATCGTGACGCAGCGCGCGCCGTTTCGCTGGTCAAATCGTCTTTCAGACAAAGCCTGCGTCCGATGATGGAAGAGCCGAAGAAGACTTTGGTCACAGTGTTGGCCGCTATTTTTCTTTATCTTGGAGGTGGTCTTGCCCTTGATGTCTTGAGTGCTGGCCGGGCGCAAAACAATGCATAGGCGTCTGAGAGTGGTGCATCTTGTCGATGACACGACAGCGGGAGGGGTGATGCGGGTTTTGGATTATATCAAAACTGCGCCTGCGATGGTCGATTTGGCCAATCATGCGTTGCAGACCATTCAACGCGGCAAGATGAGCGCGCGTTGTTACGAGGCGGATATCATCGTTTCGCACCTTGCGATTTCGTGGCGCACATTGCCCGCGTTGATGGCAATGAGATTGGCCAATCGGGGTAAGCGATTGGTGCATGTCGAACACAGCTATACCGAAGGGTTCGTCCGCCACAACGTTCCGAATACCGCCCGCTTCCACAGTCTTTTGCAGTGCGGCTTCGCTGTATTCGACGCGATCGTCGCTGTCAGCCATGCACAAGCTGACTGGTTGAGAAGAACGCGGATTTGCCCGGAAAGAAAGCTGTTCACCATTCGCTCATGTGTTGATCTGTCTGAGTTTGCGGAGATCGCACCTGTGTGCGGGCAGCCTAGGGTTCTTGGTGCCGTCGGGCGTCTTGATCGCCAAAAGGGGTTCGACACACTGATCAAAGGGTTCAAACGGTACCAAAACCCAGAGGCCGAGTTGCATTTCTATGGGACCGGTGACGCGTTGCCAGAATTGCAGGCAATCGCTGAGGGGGACACACGCATTCAGTTCAAGGGGTTTTGTTCGAACCCTCTGACACCGTACCGAAACGTGGATGTCGTCGTTGTGCCGTCACGCTGGGAGGCGTACGGATTGGTTGCGATTGAGGCACTTTGTGCGGGGCGGCGCGTGCTGTGCGCGGATGTTGATGGCCTGCGCGACCACCAAGACTACGGAGCGCAACTTTTTGGCGGTCAATCGGATCAAGAAATTACGGCCCAGATCGAGAAGGTCTTTAAGGGTGAATGCGATGCCTGCACGATGTCGGGCAACGACATCAGCGCGCATGCGCAACAAGCCTTCGCCGAAGGATGGAAGAACCTTTTCGAAGCGCTGACGAGCAGCGAGCCTGGGCACAAACAGGAGAGCGGAAATATCTTCGATAATTTGTGGGTTCACCGTCGTCGTCTCGGCACGTGTGACCGCGCGCATCACACAAAGTGACGTGGGATTTCGGTGGTCCAGACGCGTCGGGCAATCTCTTCATCATTCCACATCGCAGTCAGTTCACCAGTTAGATAGAAGGCTGCCGCGTCACACGATGCCGATAGTGTTGATCTGATATCGGCCACGCCATCCGGTCGGCTGTAGCGGGCATGGTGATCAAAGGTGGAATTGGCCGACTGAGGATCGCCTTGAACGATGCTGTGTTTCGCCGTTGTTTCATAGCCAAACGCGGTTTTGGTTTCCGAGCAGAGTGCCTCGGCAAACGGCTGTGCCCACGTGTTTATCAAATTTCCGTCTTTTGTTTCCTGCCGGCTGCGTTGCAGTTGTGGGTTCGACAAGGTCCGGTGCGTGTTTCTGCTGGGCAAATTCAGAGCAGGCGGCAGGGGTTCCTCGAGATCGTTCAGCACGCCTTTGACGATTGGCAGGCTGAGCGAACCACCTGTCAGTATGAGCGTTTCTTGGCCCGGCGCGGGCCAAATAATTGGCCAATAGGAAGACGAGACGGACAGCCGGATTCGGTGCGCCTTTTTGAATCGATAGGCTATGGTTTGGAACGGTATTTTGAACTCATGGCTGATGTTGGTTGGTGCCGTGTTGGGGGCATCGAGATTTTCGTCTAGCGCAAGGTTTCGGACGCAGAAGGCAACGCGTGAGGTCGTCCCATCAGGGGCGACATCATTTAGTCGAAGCACCACTTGTGCTTTGGAAGCTTCTGAGACGAGGCGCAATTGGGTGACGGCGGCACCGTACAGAACGATGTCTTCTTTTAAGGGCTCGGTCTCGTAGGTCAGCGAAAGCGCGTCATCCTTTTGTTGATCCAATGGCAGACCACCGAAGCGCCCAAAAAACCCGGTATCTCCGGCAGCGCGTCCGACGCTTAGACCAAAGGGGACGTCCCATTTGAGGTCTGCCTCGGGTGCCTGACGAGAAAGCGTTCGTTCAATGATGTGAAACGTCTTTTTCTGGGTTTCTTCCTCTGGTGCTCCGGTTTCAACCCAGCGCCCGTTCCGGTCGTCGATGGCATCTGCGGGCGGGTCGAACTCTCGCAGCCAAACGCGCAGGCGCGGCCAGTCGAGCGGCTTGGGAGCAGGTTTCAACCAATGGTTCCACCATTTTAGCGCGAGTTGCTGAAAGCCCATCGAAGGCCTGGGGTGACCTTGGTCTGGATAGTGGTGCCCCCAAGGGCCGACCACGCCCCAAACAAGGTCTGGGCGTGCCGAGACGAGCGACATGACGGAGTTTGAATAGCGGTCTGACCAACCACCGACGGCCAATATAGGTCGCGACAGGCGATCCGACTGATGCATCACAGATCCGTGCCGCCAATATGCGCCCCGCGCTTCTTCCCGCACCCAATGTTCGACCGGAAAACTCAGATCATTGAGCCTTGCCAACCAACGCTCTTTCCAGTCAGGGCCGGATTCTGGCGTGGGAGGCGCACCC
>CAZCOX010000008.1:0-33323 GCA_964500115.1 uncultured Rhodobacterales bacterium | reverse complement strand
TGCAAACTGTGCGCGCAGATCGGCGCTGTCGGTCAGCGCGCCGGGCGTCCACCCCTCTGCCTGTATGAACGCCCGCGCTTTTTTGAGCGACGCGCCCATGCGCTGGAGGTCTTCGTAGCGCAGGGTTCGGTGGCGCCGCGCCGCCAGAATGCGGTTCACCGTTTTGACCCCAAACCCCGGGACACGCAAAAGCAGATCGCGGCTCGCGTGGTTTACGTTCAAGGGGAACAGCCCGCGGTGTTGCAGAGCCCATGCGAGCTTGGGGTCAACCTCGAGATCGAGATTGCCATCTGTGGCGACGCCCGTGATCTCATCAAGGTTGAAGCCATAAAACCGCAGTAGCCAGTCTGCCTGATAGAGCCGATGTTCGCGCTGTAGCGGCGGGCGGATCAAAGGCAGTTTTGCCGTGCTGTCCGGGATGGGTGAAAACGCCGAATAGTAGACGCGCTTGAGTTTGTAGCTGGAATAAAGGCGCGTGGATTGGCCCAAGACCGTGGCGTCGTTCGACCCGTCGGCACCTATGATCATTTGCGTTGATTGCCCGGCTGGCGCAAAGCTGGGCGGGCGTTTGCCTCTGTAGCTGATGTCTTTCGTCGCTTCTTTTCGCGTGCGAATGTCCGCCATGGCCTTGCGGATTTGCTGTGGCTTTTTCTCTGGCGCGTAGGCCTTGACCGCTGTGTCGGTCGGCAGTTCGACATTGATCGACAAGCGGTCGGCGAGCCGCCCTGCCTCCTCGATCAGCTCCGGTGCTGCATCGGGGATGGTTTTGAGGTGGATGTACCCGCGAAAGTGTTCTTCGTGGCGCAGCTTGCGCACGATCCGCACCATGTCGAGCATGGTGTCGTCGGGGGATCGGATGATGCCCGAGGACAGGAATAACCCTTCGATGTAGTTTCTGCGGTAGAACTCGATTGTCAGCCGCACCACCTCTTCCACCGAAAACCGGGCGCGGGGCACGTTGGATGACACGCGGTTCACGCAGTAGCTACAGTCGTAGATGCAGAAATTGGTCATCAGGATTTTCAATAGGCTAATGCAGCGCCCGTCAGGGGCGTAGGCATGACAGATGCCTGACCCTTCGTTTGAGCCGAGACCTTTGCCGTCCAGCGAATTGCGCCGCACGGAGCCTGACGACGCGCAGGACGCATCGTATTTTGCAGCGTCGCTGAGGATGGCGAGCTTTTCCTGAAGGGATCGTTTGGTCATGTGTTCATGATATGTTCCAATTTGGATTGGCGCAATGTGCTCTGACATAGCGATTGCAAAAAGGTGCCGAGCCCTTGGGAACTGCGTACGGAGCCGCCGGGTTCCCTTTGTATGACGTTGCAAAGAGAGGAGACCTGTCATGAGCCTGTTTAACTCCGGCCCAATCCAGCAAATCGAGACAACCTCGCCCAGCCTCTACGCGTTTCGCATTGATGGTTACATCGACGACAATGCGTCCGAGGCATTGGCGGAATTTATGAACGCGGCCTTTGATCGCCATGAAGAGAAGGTGGATATGCTGCTTGATCTGACGAATTTCACCGGGAGCGATTGGGACAGCATGTTTGACGGTGATGTCATCAAATCGCGGTTTCGGTCGCTGAGTGAAGTGAACCGCTATGCCGTCATCGGTGCGCCAACGCGGGCACAGAAGATGATCGAGTTTTTTGACCGGTTTATTTCGGTGGAGGCAAAAGCGTTTTCGGCGGCGGAAGCAGGCGATGCCTGGGCCTTTGTCGGAGAAACGCGACTGGCGGCAGAGTAAAGCGGCAAATGATAAGGGCGGCCCTTGATTGGCCGCCCTTTTTTTGTCTATCGCATCATGCCGCTTTGCGGTTGATCTTGTCTTCCGCGAGGTCTGTGAACCGGCGGTCGCCGTCGTAGGATTTGTCGAGGCACTGGTCGAGTTTCCGCGCGTCGTCGTCATGACCAAGGCGCTTGGCGAACGCTTTGCAGCAGCCGTAGCCCGCAATCGCGTAATGCGCCATGCGCTGGTACTGCGTGATGATCATCGCGTCTTGGGCGTCTGCATCGCTGAAGTCTTCTTCAATGCCGTGGGCGCGGGCTTCGTTCACGAGGCCTTCCATTCCTTTGCAGTGTTCGCCATGCGGGTCTGCGCCGTGGCTGCGGATGATCTCTTCGAGTGCGTTCATACCATCATGAATGCCAGATACACCGTCTTCCAATGCGGATGTAAGCTCTTCATTGCTGGCAGCACCGGCCAGTTCTTGCGTGATGGTCACAGATTGTTTGCAGGCGCTGTAGATGTCCTGGAGTTGATCGATATAGACGTCTTTCAACGAGCCGATTGCCATGGGGTTTCCTCCTACATGTTCGTGAATGTGCAGGTGCAACTCGCGGATTGCGTGGCGGGTTCCACGGGCATTGGCATTGATTTCAGAGAGCAGGATTGGTTGGCGTCCTTATTCGAAATTTTGGAACCAATTCAGCCGACAGCGCGTTCGAATTGAAAGCGCCACGTATCGGGCCACACCCGAAATTTGCGCGCAATTTCAATATGGAGGGAATGATGTCCGACCGTGCAGAAGGCTTGCCACAAAACGCTTGGGTGCTTGTGGCGGATAGTGAAAAAGCTTTGTTCCTGATCAATCGCGGTGACGCGCAGGACATGCATCTGGACGTCATCCGCAAGGAAGAACAGGACAATCCGAAAGCGCAGGATTGGGCTGCAAATCGACCGGGCCGGTTTAACGATGGGCCGAGCGTTCATCGCTCTGCAGTTGCCGATACGGATTGGCACGAATTGGAGAAAGAGCGCTTTGCCAAAGACCTGTCTGACCGCCTGTATAAGCATGCGCAGCGCGGCGATTTTGACCATATCGCCATCGTCGCATCGCGGGTCGTGCTCGGCACGTTGCGCGATGAGATGCACAAGGAAGTGACGGACCGGCTTATTTTGGATGTGCCGAAGGTCCTGACCAACCATCCCATCGAAGACATCGAACAGGCGATTGCTGCCTCTTTGGAAGCTGCCTAACCCTCACCCCCTTTTTTGTCGCTTTACCGACTGCGCTTGGCACGCCCGAGCGTCGCCGATTGAGGTGTGTCGGTTGCACTGCTGCCAGCAAGGAATACTCAGATGAAACACTACATGGTCACCACTTTCGTATTTCTCGGGTTCGCCGGATATGAGCTGAGCGGCGGTGCGGATTTTGAGCCATTGGACTGGGACGAAGAACCGGTCGAGACGGCAACCGCCGCGCCTTCGAAGGCGCTAGACACCCCGATTGCAACCTCGGTCGCAGCAGCGCGGGCAGCGGTACAGCCTGTCTCCGCGCGCGTGGAGTTGGAGAACCCTACATTCGCGCCGACCAAGGCTGTGGCGGTGGGAGGCGCGGCATCTGTCGTTCCTGCGGTGGTACAGACAGCCGAGGTGCCAGCCGCCACACCTGTGATGCTGTCACCAGAGCCTGTGGACAGTTCTACTGTGGATGAGCCGGTGTCAGAGCCACCTGTCTTGATAGAGCATCCTATGGTGCGGGTCGCGACGAGCCGACTGAATTTTCGAATGGGGCCAGGCACAGGTTTTGGCAAACTTGGTCAGCTTCGGGCAGGGGACGAGGCCGTTCTTCTGCGTGAGGACGAAGGCTGGGCTAAAATCCGCACGGTTGATCCGGTGCGCGTTGGCTGGGTCAGCGCCCGTTTCCTTCGACCGACCGACAGCAGCCGGTCCGGCATGTGACCCATTCCACCTTTTCCGAAATCCATCCATCCAAATCAGGAGCCAGACATGAGCAAGATCACGCATAACCCCCACCTTGATGACCTTGAAGGGTCGAAAGCCCATCACGCATTGAAAGACCAACCCGGCGAAGAGGGCGATCCCAACCATGCTGACACTGATGGTCACCTGACGGGTGACCTTGCCGAGGCGGTAAAGGACGGCGACGGTGAAACCCAGATCGCCGAAGCCCTGCGCGCGGCGGCAGAGCCGTCGGACAAGTGAATCAGCTGGCAGGGCAATGTTTTATGGGGCGGGGCGCTGATGCGCCTCGCCTCTTCCGGCGCCGTGAAACGCGGTGCCATTTGAAATGAGGAACACGCATGTCTCAGCAACCTGACTTGGTGGTCATTGGTGGAGGATCGGGCGGTATCGCCGCCGCGAAACGGGCGGCACGCCACGGTGCAAAGGTCGTTCTGGTTGAGGCGGCAGAACTTGGCGGGTCTTGCGTTAATCGTGGGTGCGTGCCCAAGAAACTGCTCTGGCAAACCGCAAAGCACTGGCAAAACCGGCAGGGGTTGGCGCGATCTACTGGCACGGAGGCCGGGGTGCTCGACTTCGCGCCTCTGATGACGTCGATCCATGATCACATCTCGGGGCTGCAAGAGTCGTTCGAAGACCAGTTGGATGACGAAGGCGTGCAGCTGCTGCGTGGCCGGGCGTCGGTGCGCGATGATGGGTCGGTGCGGATTGGTGACGAAACGCTCAACCCCCGCAAGGTATTGGTCGCGACGGGCGCTAAGCCGAATATGCCTGATATTGAGGGAAAACAGCATGTAAGCACCTCGGACGATGTGTTCCGGTGGACGTCTCTGCCCAAGAGCTTGCTCATCGTCGGAGGCGGCTACATTGGCGCTGAATTCGCGTCTATCTTCAACGCGTTGGGTGTCCAGATGACGCTTGTGCAGATGGGTGAACGTATCCTGCCGAGATTTGACGAAACCGCAGTTCAGATCGTCACGGACGCCCTTAGACATCAGGGCGTTACTTTTGTGTTTGACGCAAAACCGACCGCCGTCAGCCAGACCTACGATGGATACGCCGTCGCGTTGGATACCGGCGAGAAGTATTTTGCCGAGCGGGTTGTGTATGCGATTGGCCGGTCAGCGAACCTGTCTTGTGTGGATGGAGATGACCTTGCGATTGCCGACTCTGGCGCCCTGGAGATCGATAAAGATTTTCAGACATCGCGCGACGGGCTTTACGCGATTGGCGATGCTGCGGACCGCCTGCCGCTGACGCCCGTCGCGACGCGGGATGGGGAAACCTTTGCCGACCGGGCATTTGGCGATGGGGCAGAGCCAATTGATCTGTCACTGGTCGCGACAGCCGCGTTTACGCTGCCCTCCTCTGTCGCGCAGATCGGTGAGCTGGATGGGTCTGGAGCTGACGGGACGACAGGCGCGTTGCAGTCGGCGATCTTTTCGCCGGATACCGAAATGACGCAGTATCATCGGATCGATTTTGATGGTGCGCGACTGGCGGGTGCTGTTCTGGTTGGCGAAAGCGCGTCTGACACGATTGCGCCTCTTGCCGCTCTGATTGCTAAGTCTTCGTCAGCTAAAGACGCCGTGGCAGCGGCAACTGCCATCCATCCCAGCTTTGCCGAAGAGTTCATAGGTCGATAACTGTCCGATCTTGCGGCGCAACCTATTCGCTTTGTCGCTGAGGATCGAGCAGGTTTTCCTCGTCTCGCGCTTCGGAGCGTTCGCGATTGGCGGCTTGCTCTTGCGCGGCTTCGGTGCGCGTTGGGTCCAACTCAGACGGGAGTGGCTTTTCGGTTGCAGTTTGTGCTTTGGCACGCGCGGGTTGAGGCGCTGGCTCCATGGGGCCTAGCTGGCCGCCCTGCAAGGATTGGCCAAGGTTTCTGTCATCGAGGCGAACGCGGTAGATTGGCTCGGGCAATCCGAACCCAGCCGCTTCCAGGGCATTCTTTGCCGTCCTGATCGCCTCGCCGCGCGCTTTGGGGAAGCTGACCTCGCGCTGATCAACCCAACCGGTGAAGGTGAGAACGACATTCGAGTCCCCAACCTCTTTCACCCAAGCGCCAACCTCGGGGGTTTTCAGCACAAACGGCAAGCTGTTCAGCGCATCCACCGCCGTTGTCAGCGCTGCGGTCTGGTCAGCATCAGCATCAACCCCAAGCTCAAAATCAAAGCGCCGCTGCGGGTCGCGGGTGTAGTTGACGATGCGGCCTTTGAAGACGGTGGCGTTGGGAATGCGGATGTGGTTGCCTTCGGGCGAGATCAGGATGGTGGCCCGCGATGTGAGACGTGCGACCGTTCCCATGTCGCCCTGGACATCGACAAAATCGTTGGGGCGAAAGGGCTGCCGCAGGCTGAGCAGGATGGAGGCGATGAAGTTCTCGACTGTGTCACGCACGGCAAATCCGAGTGCCAAGCCAACCACGCCCGCAGCCCCTAAGACTGCACCGATCAGTGCCGTTGCATTGAGGATGTCCAAGGCGAGGACCACGCCGAGCAGCACAAATGCAATGCGGGCGACGGCGCGGTAGATGTCGCCGATGAAGCGGTTCGGGGCGATCCGGTCCCAGAGTGTGATCCGGGTTGTGAGTAACCAGCCACTGACCGCAATCACAAGAAACGCGGCTGCGGCCACGAGGAAGATGGGCACGTTTGTCAGAAGGTTCTGGATGCGGTCGATGATACGCTCTGCCGCCGGTGCCAGCCGTTCCCCAAGCGTGCCACTGACCCGAGTGTTGTCTGTGATCGCAATCACGCCATCAACGCGATTGACGAGTTCTGACAACTGGTCCTGTGCCGCGTTGTCGATCACGTCTCCGGTGAGGGTGACGATGCCTTCTGTGACAGTGACCTGAACGTCAGCGTATCCGCCAAATTCGTCCAAGAGGTTGGACAATCGCGTCTGAATAGCCGCGTCGTTGGGAGCGCTGTCGCCTACGGCAATGGCCTCATCCGTCGGTTCGGCATCCGATGCGGTCTGTGCAAACCCCGCAGCGGGCGGAAGGAGCAGTATAGCAATCAGTAGCAGGACATGCGAAAGCGAATTCATAGGGCCGTCCGAAGAAGCGTATAACGGGGTTTCGCGGGTGAAACGCGCGTCATACGGAGCGAAGTTGGGTTTGCTCAACGGGACGGGGCGCAGCCGCGACCCCAACAACCTCGTCACTGAACGGCGCAAAGCTTGGGCCGCTGAACACCGGGACGCCGGCCTTTTCAATTTGCTTCATGCGATTGAGCGTCGCGCGGTTTGGGCCAGGGCCGGGTTCGCGCAAGACAACGGCGCGAATGCGCCCGGGGTGATTCTGAATGGCTTTATGATACACCTCGGCATCTTTTTGGCCTGTATCGCCGAGCAGGATCGCATCGGTTGACGGGTTGGCAGCCATGATCGTCTTGATGGCGTCACCTTTGTGATTTCCGTGCCCGTTGGTAATCAGCTTTGTCTCGCTCAAGCCCAGGTCACGGAGGAACATCGGGCCTTTGATGGCGCTGGATCGTTCGAACACGGTTTGAAGAAAGCTGTGCAGGTTCCAGGGGGAGGAGCTGACGTAGTAGACAGGCGTGCCGCGGGTTTCGGCAAGGCGATGCAGCAGGACAGCGGCGTCTGCATAGACCTGCCGCGTCAGCGTGTTGCCGGTGAACGACGTCCAAAGATTGCGCGCCAGCGAGTAGGCGCCCGTTTTCATCACGGTGTCGTCAATGTCAGAAATGACCATGACGGGCGCATTTGGGTCTGCAATGAAGACGGGGCAGGGTGTTGTGCTACCATTTGCGACAAGTGTGACGTCTATGGTGACCCAGCCAACGCGACCGTCGCGGGGAAGGGTCAGCTTAAAGTATCCTTCTTCATCCGATACCGCGACATGTTCCCTGGCCGAGACCTGCGCGCCGCCCACCTCTGACGTGATGAAGCGCTGGAGCATCTGACGGAAGTTGGTCAAACGGCTCTGACCGAATTCCGCGTTTTGGCTGACAAGCACGCTCATGACGCGGCCCAGAACGACAAGCTCGTCCGGTGTCGCATAGCCGACAAAGGGATCAATCGTTTCCGGTTCACGCTTGTTCTGCAGCTTTTCTGAGAGAACGCTTTCAACTCTGGTCGCAAAAGAGGCGAGCTTTCTTTCGAGCGGCGTCATGACGTTTGCCTTGTTCAGTTTTCGAAGCGTAATGGGGCTTTGCGGAGCCTTTGTTCGATTACATACGCTTGGACGCCATGATAGTTCCCAAGGTGCTTTGGTGATGTGCTTCTGCGATGTGCCGTGCGGCCCGGTCACGGGTCTTGCGGTGGTATAGGCGTCTTCCAGACCGTGCCGTCACAGCAGCGAGGCAGGGCTAGAGATTTGTGCTCAACAAAATCTCAACGCGGATGTGCTCTTGTTGTCTGTGTGTCGATCGTTTGTCCGTGATCGCCTTCAGCTTGCGTACGGCGCTTCGAACGAGGTGACCGGCATTTTGAGTGATCACGCAGTCCAGTCGCCCGTCGTGCAGCGCAGCTTCGGTGAAAGGTGTCCGTTCATGCGCTATGGTCACGACATGTTCGGATATCGGCAAATTCGATAGAATGGTAATCGGCACGCGCGCTTCTGAGGACATGACGTATATTCCGACGATGTGATCGTTGTTTCTGACCATATTGCCAATGATTTCTTCCGCGCGATCTTCGTCGCCATATGTTTCAAGCGAGGGAAGGGCGGTAAGCTTCGGAAACCTTTTTCCCAGTTCTGCGTCGAAGCCAAGCCGACGTTCGAGGCTGTCGCGCGATTGCATACTTTCCGCGATAACCATGATCGCGCCAGTCTCGGCCTTGCAAAAACGGCCTAACAAGACGGCAGCGGTTGCCCCGGCTGCACGATTGTCGATGCCGACCCAGTCTGTGTCCATCGTCGTCTGGTCCGAGATAAACGGCACGGCTGCCACGCCGCGTTCCTGAAGGCGAAAGATCGCGTCCCTGACTTGTGGAGACTCAGGCGCCATAATCGCGACGCCGCTGACGTCTTCAGGCGACAGGGAGGCAAGGAAAGCCGCGATGCTGTGCGGATCGTTTTCGTCGATGTGCTCCACGTCGCATAAGATCTGGTCGAGTGCGAACGCGTCTTCTGCATCCTCGATATGGCGTACGATTTCCTGGAGAAATTCATCGCCTGAGCGCGGCAGCGCGAACACGAAACGATAGCGTTTGGACTTGGCGAGGTTCGCGGCCTGAATGTTGCGAACAAAGCCCAATTCTTTGATCGCTGCATTCACCTTGTCGACGGTTTTTTGTTTGACGCCTTCGCGTCCGTTCAGGACACGGTCGACCGTTGCACGGCTTACGCCGGCTGCTTTCGCCAAATCTTTTGTCGTCGGTCGCATTGTAAGACGATCATCCAAAGGCACAGTGGATTTCGGATTATTATCAGACCTTTGAAGCATCGAAAACAGGTGACCTCTTTTCCGCAATGACCTCTCACGGAGTTCCTCTCTAACACAAAATGAGGCACGTGCATCAAAAAATTGTTGCAATGAGGCACGTGCATCAAATAGCAAAGTGGCGCACCGAGTCGCAGCGAGGAGGCTGTGCTCGACAAATCAGGGAGGAGACATCCTTATGAAACACACCCTTCTCACATCTGCGGCCGCCGGGGCGATTTTGGCGACTGGTGTCGCGGGCGCAGCGATGGCGGACGGCCACGCAACCGAACTCACGCTGTGCTGGGCCGCTTGGGACCCTGCCAATGCCTTGGTCGAACTCTCCAAAGACTTCGAAGCGCAGTCCGGCCACTCGATGAGTTTTGAATTTGTCCCATGGACAAGCTTTGCGGATCGCATGTTGAACGAACTCAACTCCGGCGGGCAGCTATGTGATCTGATGATCGGCGACAGCCAGTGGATTGGCGGCGGCGCTGAAAACGGTCACTACGTAAAACTCAATGATTTCTTTGACGCCAATGGCATCGACATGGGCGATTTCATTCCGGCAACCGTCACGGGCTATGCCGAATGGCCGAAAGGCACGCCGAACTACTATGCACTTCCCGCATTCGGCGATGTTGTGGGTTGGACTTATCGCAAGGATTGGTTTGAGCGCCCGGAACTTCGGGCCGAATTTATGGAAACCTATGGCTACGAACTGGGCGTGCCGGAATCGCTCGCGCAACTGACCGACATCGCGCAGTTCTTTCAAGGCAGAGACATCGACGGAACTACCGTATACGGCGCTGCAATTTACACAGAACGCGGATCCGAAGGGATCACGATGGGTGTGACCAACTGGTTGTATAACCACGGTTTTCAATACGAAAACCCGGATCAGCCTTATGCCCTTACTGGGTTTGTAAACTCCGCCGAGGCTGCGGCTGGCCTTGAAGCCTACAAAGAACTTTACGACACCGGCACCCCGCCCGGATCGTCAAACTGGTATATGGGCGAAAACATCGACGCGTACCGGTCTGGTCAAGTGGCGATGCAAATGAACTTTGCGTTCATCTGGCCGGGTGTGGAGGCCGATGAAAACGTTGGTGGCGGCAAGTCCGGGTACTTCCCGAACCCTGCTGGCCCTGCTGGGCAGTTCGCCCAGCTCGGTGGTCAGGGCATCTCGGTTGTCGCGTATTCCGAAAAGCAGGAGGCAGCGCTGGAATATATCCAGTGGTTTGCCCAGCCGGAAATCCAGTCGCGCTGGTGGGAGCTTGGCGGCTATTCGGCCCTAAGCGCTGTTGTCGAAGACCCGAGCTTTGTCGAGAGCCAGCCCTACGCGCAGACTTTCCTCGACAGCATGGCAATCGTGAAAGACTTTTGGGCAGAGCCTGCCTACGCCGACCTTTTGATCCCCATGCAGGAACGCATCCACAATTACGTGGTTGCAGGCGAAGGGTCTGCGCAAGAGGCGCTTGATGGCCTGGTTCGCGATTGGACAGAAGTCTTCGAAGACGAAGGCAAGATCTAAACCATCCTCCCTGTCGGACGCGTGCGGCACTCGCTTATGCGCTGACATTCCCCAGCCGGTCTGACGGTCGGCTGGGGCGTATGCCTCCGATACGAAATGGGAGTGGGCTGTCTGCCATTGGCACCCACGCAAAAGGAATTTCGATGACCGCAACCCCCATACAGAAGATGGTTGAAAAGACGCCCGACGGGATGGCGCGCACCATCAAAGGTTTGTCCGACAGGACAATTGCCTGGATCTTTGTGGCCCCAACCATCTTTCTTCTTTTGGCCGTCAATATCTTTCCACTGATCTGGACGATCCGGCTGAGCTTCACGAATTTCAGGGTCAACCGTCCCAACAACGATGTCGAGTGGGTGGGGCTGAGGAATTACCAAAGGATCCTCAATGACCCGGACATCTGGAGCACAATGCAGGCCACAGCACACTTCCTGCTTTGGACCATCGCGTTGCAAGTGCTGATCGGGTTCACGCTGGCTTACCTGATCAACAAGAAATTCAAGGGAAATGACCTTTGGACGACGATCATCGTTTTTCCGATGATGCTGTCGCCTGCTGTTGTCGGCAACTTCTGGACGTTCCTCTATCAACCGCAAATTGGCCTGTTCAATTATGTGGTCGCCTTTTTCACGGGTGCTGATCCGGCCAGTTTTTCGATGATCGGCGACGTGCACCTGGCCCCTTGGGCGATCATCATCGCGGACACCTGGATGTGGACGCCGTTTGTTATGCTGATCTGTCTGGCGGGTCTGCGGTCCATCCCCGACAGTATATACGAGGCTGCTGAATGTGACCGCGCCAGCAAGTGGCGCCAGTTCTGGACGATCACGATCCCCATGGCGCTGCCGTTTCTGATGTTGGCCGTGCTGTTCCGAGGCATCGAGAACTTCAAGATGTTCGATCTTGTTGTGCAGCTGACGGGTGGTGGCCCGGGCAATACCACGACGCTGACCTCCATCGATCTCAAACGTGAGGCGTTTGAGAAATGGCGAACCGGGTATTCGTCGGCTTATGCGGTCATCCTCTTTGTCACCGTTTTCGGCCTTGCGTCGATCTACGTCAAAGCGCTGAACAAGGTAAAAGAAAGATGAGCTTTTCCGTCACTGAACCGTCCACGGGGACGAAATGGTTCGCTGGAATTCTGGTTGTTGCCTACGCGGTTATCACGATTATCCCGCTACTATGGATCATCGCGACGGGGTTTAAATCGCCATCGGATTCAATTGCTTACCCTCCGGTTGTGGTTTTTGAGCCGACGCTTGAAGGTTACGTGAACTTGTTCACCGACCGGACCCGCGCGACGGATGACATGCTTGAGGCCGCTGGCCCGCCGCAGACCTGGTACGAAGAGATCGCCCGCGAGCGCGGCACGGTTATCTCTGGCCCGTCGCGGTATGGTGAACGTTTTCTCAATTCGGTGATCATCGGCTTTGGATCAACGGCGCTTTGTATGATCCTTGGCACCGCTGCGGCCTACGCGTTTAGCCGGTTCCGGGTGCCGCTGAAGGATGATCTGCTGTTCTTCATCCTGTCGACGCGGATGATGCCGCCCATAGCCGTGGCCATCCCGATCTTTCTGATGTTCCGCAACCTTGGGCTTAATGACACGCATCTGGGCATGATCCTGCTTTATACGGCAGTGAACTTGTCGCTGTCCGTTTGGCTGCTGAAGGGGTTTATCGATGAAATCCCGATGGAGTACGAAGAAGCGGCGCTGATCGATGGGTACACGCGGTTTCAGGCCTTCTACAAAGTGGTCTTGCCGCAGGCCGCGACGGGCATTGCCTCTACCGCGATCTTTTGCCTGATCTTTGCGTGGAACGAATACGCCTTTGCAGTGCTTTTGACCTCTGGCGAGGCGCAGACCGCACCGCCGTTCATTCCGAACATCATTGGTGTGAATGGCAAGGATTGGCCTGCTGTTGCGGCCGGCGCCACGATTTTTCTTGTTCCCGTCATGGTGTTCACAGTGCTTCTTCGAAAGCACCTCCTGCGCGGCATTACATTCGGAGCGGTTCGCAAATGACCAAATTTATCAACGGCCTGATGCGGCTTCGTCGTGGTCCGTGGGAAATGGTGGCTTCGATCCTGATCGCGACGGGCGTCGTCATGCTCATGCAGCCTGTCGCGATTGGCCTCTATACCTACTCTTTCGTCGTAACCCTGATTGGCACGGTGATGTTCATCATCGTCAGCCATTTTCCGGAATAGGAGGCGCACAATGGCACAAATACGCATTGAAAACGTGCGCAAGGATTTTGGCGCGTTCACCGCTGTACAGTCTTCGACATTCACTATCGAAGATGGCGAGTTCTTCATGCTGCTGGGGCCGTCAGGTTGCGGCAAGACGACGACGCTGCGGATGATGGCCGGTCTGGAACTGCCGACATCAGGCGAGGTTTACATCGACGGCGAAGAGGTGGGTCAGAAACCGGCAAGCCAGCGCGACATCGCCTTTGTCTTTCAGATGTTTGCCCTCTACCCGCACATGAATGTGGGCAAGAACATCAGCTATCCCTTGCTTAGCCAGGGGATGCCAAAGGCGGCGGCAAAGGCAAAGGTGCATGAGATTGCCGAAATTCTTGGCATTACAGACATTCTGAACAAACCCGTCGGCGGGCTGTCAGGCGGTGACCGCCAGCGCGTGGCGCTGGGTCGGGCGATCGTGCGAGAACCAAAAGCGTTTTTCATGGACGAACCGCTTGGCGCGCTGGATGCGGAATTCCGAGAGCATATGTCGGAAGAGCTGCGCGCGCTTCACGACCGGATGAACGCAACCACAGTCTATGTGACCCACGACCAGCTGGAAGCGATGCAGATGGGCGACAAGATCGTCGTCATGAACCATGGCGTTGTCGAACAATTCGGTGTCCCGCAGGACATCTATGATTGGCCTGCAACCAAGTTTGTCGCGCAGTTCATCGGGTCACCGCCTATGAACTTCCTCGACTTTTCGGGAATGATTGGCACCGGTCAGGGCGAAGTGCGGATGAACGACGTCGCCATCGAAGTGCCGGAGATGCGGGAGGGCACAAATGGTGCGATGACCTTTGGCGTTCGTCCCGAACATGTCCGACTGGACGATGCGGCGCCGTATCGGGGGCGGGTCCGTGCCACAGAGTACCTGGGAACGACACAAATCGTGACCTTGGAGACCGCAAACGGCGAAGTGAAAGCGCGCCTTTCTTCTGCAGATATCGTCAATGTCGGGGACCAAACCGGTCTACGTTTTGATCCAAGGACGATAACTCTTTTTGACGCAAACAATGGACGCGCTCTTAAGAGCGCTGCCAATTTGGAGGTGCTGTCTCATGGCTGAAGTCGTCTTGAAAAATGTAAGCAAATCCTTTGGCGATGAGACCGCATTGGACGATGTCACAATGACAGTTCCCGATGGGTCTTTCGTTGTGTTGCTGGGGCCAACAGGCGCGGGCAAAACCACAACTTTGCGGATGGTGTCTGGCTTGGATCGGCCGGATTCAGGTTCGGTTTCGATCGGCGGCCGCGACATGGCGGGCCTGACACCGGCGCAGCGGGATGTGGCAATGGTGTTCCAGCAGTATTCGCTCTACCCGCACCTGACAGTGCGCCAGAACCTTGAGTTTCCGTTGAAATCGCCGATTTTGAAGACCCCGCAAGGGCTCATTGATCAAAAGGTGGCCGAAGTCGCTGAGGTTCTTCAGATCAGTCATAAACTCGATAACAAGGCCACGGCCCTGTCGGGCGGTGAGATGCAGCGGGTATCCATCGGGCGCGCTCTGGTGCGCAAGCCGTCCGTTTATCTGATGGATGAACCACTCAGTTCGCTTGATGCAAAACTGCGGTCCGATCTGCGGATCGAGCTTAAGAACATCCAAGCCAATTCCGGTGCGACGCTGCTTTATGTGACGCACGACCAGATCGAAGCGATGACGATGGCAACCCACGTGGGTGTCTTGGATAAAGGACGACTGGTTCAGTTTGGGACGCCGCGCGAGATCTACGAAAATCCGGTCAGCGTTTATGCGGCGAGCCGTCTTGGGCAGCCACGCATCAATGTTGTCCCGGCTGATTTGTTTGGTGGTGCGCCGAACGGCGCGTCCACGATCGGTCTGCGACCTGAACACATCGTGCAGGGCGAAGGCGAGGACAGCATGGTCACCAGGGTGGAACATCTGGGTGATCAGACCCGGCTGCATCTGGCTTTCAAGAACCATGACCTGATTACGGTCACCGATGCACATACCACTTTGGGCGAAGGCGATATTGTCAGAATTCGCCCCAATAATCCGTACTACTTTGACGCCGCCGGCGCGCGCGTGGCCTGAGGGAGGGCAGCATGGAACATTTTATCAATGCAAAAGAAGATATGGTCACGCAGGCCATCGACGGCACAATCGCCGCAGCCGGTGGCAAACTGACACGACTGGATGGCTACCCGCATATCCGCGTGGTGGTGCGGTCGGATTGGGACAAGTCCAAGGTGGCGCTTGTCTCTGGCGGTGGGTCAGGTCACGAGCCTGCCCATGCAGGGTTTGTCGGGGAAGGCATGCTAACGGCCGCAGTGTGTGGCGATGTCTTTGCCTCGCCATCTGTCGATGCGGTATTGGCGGGAATCCTTGCTGTGACTGGTCCGGCGGGCTGCCTGCTGATCGTAAAGAACTATACCGGTGACCGGCTCAATTTCGGTCTGGCGGCAGAACGGGCGCGGGCGTTTGGACGCAAGGTGTCTATGGTCATCGTCGATGATGATGTCGCTTTGCCGGATCTTCCGCAGGCACGGGGCGTTGCCGGGACGCTCTTTGTGCACAAGATCGCGGGCGCGATGGCCGAAAATGGCGCCAACCTTGAAGCCTGCACGCTGGCTGCGGAACGTGTCATCAAGGCGACCCGCAGCATTGGCATGTCGCTTGATACCTGTACAGTCCCAGGTTCGCTGAAAGAAGATCGTATCCCCCATGGTATGGCGGAGTTGGGCCTTGGAATTCATGGCGAGGCCGGGGTCGAACAGGTGGCGTCTAGCGGTGCAAAAGACGCGATTGCGCTGATGTCAGAAAAGCTGGCGGCGGGAATGCCCAGAACGCCGCATGTGGCGCTGATCAACAATCTGGGTGGCGCATCGTTTCTGGAAATGACCATCCTGACTGAGACTTTGCTTGCCTCAGACTTGGGCCAACATATTCGCCATGTCATCGGACCGGATGCGATGATGACAGCACTCGACATGCATGGGTTTTCGATCTCTTTGATGGAGTTGTCGAATGGCGACGAGGAGTTGCTGGCACAGGCCGTCGGTGCGCCTGCCTGGCCCGGTTGCAACAGGGTGCAGATCCCGGATGTCTTGCCTTTGCCAGATGGGCTTTCACCAATCCGTGCGCCAGCATCGGAGCATGAACCGACGAAAGCTTTTCTGACGGCGTGTTGCAACGTGTTGATCGCATCCGAGGCTGATCTCAACTTGCTGGATGCGAAGTCGGGGGATGGCGATACCGGGTCCACTCTGGCCACCGCTGCACGCGCGCTTATTGGTGCGATGGATACGCTTCCGCTGGCAGATCATACTCAGCTTTATCGTGCGATCGGTTTGGAACTCAGTCAGACAATGGGTGGGTCGTCCGGCGTGCTTTTGGCGATCTTCTTTGCGGCGGCCGGGGATGCGTCGTCTTCGGGCCTGCCTATGAAGGATGCGTTGCAAACGGGATTGGCGCGAATGCGTCAGATTGGCGGGGCCAATCCTGGGGATCGAACGATGGTGGACGCTTTGTTGCCGGCATTGGAAGAACTGGGAACGGGCGTTGCAGCAGCTGCGACGGCGGCGCGCAAAGGCGCGGATTATACAGCAACCCTGACATCTGCGAATGCGGGGCGTGCCAGCTATATCAATGCAGAGCAGTTGGACGGGCACATTGACCCGGGTGCTGAAGCCGTCGCCCGATTGTTCGAGCACCTCGCAAGTTAAGACAATGCACATCGAAACGCTTCAGACCTACCTCGACCGCGAGGTGGGTGATGCGCGATTGCGCGATCTCCTTGATCGCATTGCGAGCGCGTGCTGGTCTATTTCGTCGCTGGTTGGTCGGTCCGCCTTGCAAGGCAATCAGGGCGAGGCAGGGACTCTTAATTCGCAAGGAGAGGTGCAAAAGCCTCTCGACCTGATGGCAGATGAGGTCTTTGCACATTCATGTTCGGGTAATGGTTCCGTCGCGGCGCTCATCTCTGAAGAACGTGAGGGGATCGTCAGTCTCAAAGACGCGCAACCGGGCGACTTTGTCGTCTCATATGATCCGCTTGATGGGTCGTCCAACCTCGATGTTGACCTCTCTGTCGGAACGATCTTCGCGGTTTCAACGGTTAGTGAAGGCTTCAAGTCGGACCATTTGCCATCCGGTCGAGAGCTGTTGTGCTCTGGATATGCGATCTATGGACCTTCGACCATGCTTGTCTTGACGGTTGGTGGACGTGTCGATGGGTTCACTTTGGAAACTGCTACGGACACGTTTGTTCTGACCCACCCGCACATGACGGTTGCGCCAGAAACATCGGAATTTGCGATCAACGCGTCGCGTTTTCGTCATTGGGACGAGTCAATTCAGGATTACGTGTCTCAGTGCATCGATGGCCGAAACGGGTCGCGTGGAAAGGCATTCAATATGCGGTGGACGGCGTCTTTTGTGGCGGAGGTGCATCGCATCCTCATTCGCGGTGGCGTTTTCCTTTACCCAACGGATGATGAGAACCGTTTTCGAGGTGGCAAGCTGCGCCTTTTGTACCAAGCAAATCCGATGGCCATGATCATCGAGGCGGCCGGTGGCCGCGCGACGGATGGGCAGACGGATCTGCTTGATATCGTTGCGCATGATCTGCATCAGCGCACGTCCGTCGTTTTAGGTTCACGCACCGAGGTTGAGCGTATCGCGGCGGCCTACATTCGAGCCGAGAGGGCGTCCCGCGACACGCAATTCACTTTGGCAATTGACGGATGAAATTTGCCTCTATGACCTGCATTCCGCTGGCGTGGAACCTTGTTGACGTTACTCCGCCGCAAGCGCGACGATTTGGGCTTCGTGTTTTGGCGCTTCGACCTCAGCTTTCGGCGCTTTGCGGGCGATGAGTTTGAAAACCGGTGGTGTGAAGTAGAACGACACAACCGCCGAGAGCAGAACCCCACCTGCGATGGCCACTGCGAAGGGGGGCCAGAAGCCGCCACCTTCGAGGATAAGGGGTAGGAAACCGCCGAACGTTGTAATGGTGGTCGAGATGATGTGGCGGCTGGAGCCGGTGACCACGCGGGTCATCGCCTCGGTATCGCCGGTTGCGGCGTCCGGATCGGATTGCAAGCCGGTCAGGATGATAATCGCAGCGTTGATTGACACACCGATGGAGCCGATGACGCCGATGATGGCGTTGATGCCGAACGGGTATTGCATCACCGCGAGCGACAGCATCGACAGACCGGCGGACAGCACACAGACCACCAAGGCAACAGCTGTCAGGCGGAAGGAATTGAACGTCAGTGCAATGGTGGCGATGGTCAGGGTGACGATCAGGCCGATGGAGGCCAAGAGGTTGCCAACGGTGTTGGAGCGCGCGTCGCTGTCGCCGCCAAGCTCCATGCGGTATCCGGGCGGCAGGGCAAACCCGGCGGCGTCGAATTCCGCCAGAACGGATTGCAGGGCTTCCTCTGGCAGGACGTCAGGCACGATAAAGGCCTGGACCACATTCACACGCTCGCCGTTGCGCCGGGTGACAACGCTTTCGGCGGCTTCGAGGACCGGTGTTGCCAGTTCCGACAACGGCACGGCGGGGGATGCGCCAGTGGTTGATACGCTTGGCGCGTTGGGCAGCAGGACGGGCAGGTCAGATACAGCGGCGAGGTCGGTAAAGGCATCACGGTCGAACCGCACGCGCACGGGCAATTGGTCTGTGCCCTCCACGAGGCTGCCGCCGGTTGTGCCGACCATGCCGTTTTCAAGCTGTGCGGCGATGTCGGTGATGTTCAGCCCGACAAGCCGCGCGGCGGTCTCGTCGATATCGAAGCGGACGTTGGGTGCGCCACCGGATACGCCAGAGCGCACTTGGGTTATGATCGGCAGTCCTGCCATCAATGCACGCGCCTGATCCCCGTATTCACGCAAGACGGTCATGTCCGGGCCAACGAGGCGCACCTCAATGGGGGCCGCGACGGGTGGGCCCTGTACCAGACCGCGGACGATGATGCGGGCCTTCGGGTAGGTGGTGTCGAAGCGGCTTTGCAAGGCGGGCACAAGGCGTGCGGCGTCTTCTGCGGTATCGGTTTTGATCATCGCGATGGCGTAGGTCGGCTCTTGCGAGCGTCCACCGGTGATATTGTAGTAAAAGGCTGGCCCGGACTGACCGACAGACCAGTAGACCTGATCGATACCGTCGGTTGTCAGCAATTCCGCGTCAATGCTGCGTGCGACCTCTGCGGTTTGGGTCAGGGCGGTGCCCGGTGGCATCTCAACCTCGAGGTAGAACTGATCGCGCTCGACCCCGGGGAAGAATTGCGCGGTCAGCGTGGGGAAGGCCGCGAACCCGGTGACGGGCAGGATCAGCGACAGGGCGATGGATTTGACGGGGTTGGAGACGGACCAGCGGATCGACGCGGTGAATGTACGGCCAAGGGCCGGGATATTGATCCCGCCGCGCCCGCCGGATTTGATGAACCAGCCTGCAAAGGCGGGAGTGACCGTGAGTGCGATGAAGAGTGACCAAATCAGCATGATCACTACGGCAATCGCGATAGAGCCGACGAAGTCTCCGGCAGGGCCGGGCAAGAGGATCATCGGTGTGAAGGACAGCGCCGTAGTGACTGTGGACGCGAGAAGCGGGGCGGCGAGGCGTTTGACGGCATCGCCGACGGCGTCTTCGCGGGCCATGCCGCGCGACAGGCGTTGACGTACCTCGTCGACCATGACGATGGCGGCATCCACCAGCAACCCAAGCGCCACAATGAGCCCGGTGACGGACATCTGATGAATGGGCAGGCCAATGAAGTTCATCGTTGCGAGCGTGGCCAGCGACACAACTGGCAGCACCAGCGCGACGATGGCTGCGGCGCGCAAGCCAAGGGTGACAAAGAGCACGGCGACAACCAGTGCAACGCCGATGGCCATGTTGGTCCCAACCTCCGCCAGACGATTGGCGGTGTAGGTGGATTGATCGAAGATCAGGGTTTCGGACAGGCCCTGAGGAACAAAGGCGGCACTGTCATCGAGTTCTGCCCGCAGGAATCCCATCCAACGGTCGATCTGAACACCGTCCTGGGCCAGCGCGCCGACCAATACGGCGGGACGCCCGTTGGCATAGGCCAGTTCTGTGGCCGGTTCACGGGGGCCGCGAGAGATTTGTGCGATGTCGGCGACGGTGACTGTCGCGCCACTTGCGCCTTCGCGCAGGACAACCCGTCCAAGCCGGTCCAAAGCAGAGATTTCGCCCGAGACGTTGATTGTCAGGCCTGTGTCGTCGCCGTCAATAGACCCTGCGCGGACCTTGCCGTCAGCGGCTGCGATGCGCTGCGAGATCTCGGCAACTGACAGGCCCAACGCGGCGGAGGCGTAGGGGTCAATTTCAACCAGAACTTCTTCTTCCGGTTCGCCGAATAGATCAACGGCGCGGGTGGCCGGGATGGATTGCAGACGGTCTGACAGCGCTTCGGCATGGCCGTGCACGAGTGTCAGTGGGACGCCGTCATGATCTGCGGTCACGGCGATTACGGCGGAGTAGGCGGATATGCCTTCGGAGTTGAACTCGGGCGCAAGCACGCCTTGGGGGAAGGACCGGCGGGCATCCTCGACCGCGTCGCGGGCTTCGGACCAGACTTGTTCGATCTTGGCGGCTTCCAGTGTTTCAAGAAGCTCAATCGAGACAACAGAGACACCGGTGCGTGAGACCGAACTTATGGTGTCAACTTCGGCAATCTCGTGCAGCTCTTCCTCGATTTCGGCGGTGACAAGCGCTTCGACACGGGCAGGGTCTGCGCCCGGGAACTGCGTGGTGACCGTGGCAAAGAGGTTGGTGATTGTCGGGTCTTCCTGACGGCCTATCGACAGGAAAGAGGACAGACCGGCAGAGATCAGAACCAGAAGGATCAGTGCGACGATGCGGGGCTGGCGATAGGGCAGGGTGAACATGATTTATCTCTGTGCCGTGAGGATTTGAACGGCCTGACCGGGCACCACGCGATGCGCACCGGTGCTGATCATGCGGGTGTCTGATGTGAACGTGCCGGTGACGTAGGCCCGGGTTTCGTCGGCGTGCAGGGTCTCAACGAGCGCGACGCGCACCGTGTCATCTTCTACGACCATGATTGTCCATCCGCCGCCTGCGCCTTCTTGCAGAGCGTCCAACGGTACCCATGTGCCGGTCGCTTGCACATATGTCGGCAGGGTCAGCGTGGCGGTCTGGCCGAAGGCGGGCGTGTCGGTGGTTTGCAGCGTGAAAAGCGCGGTGCGGGTGCGCGTCACCGGGTCTATGTCCGGCCTGATTTGGGTCAGGTTGGCGGGATATTCGGTTCCGGCGATTGTGATTGCCACGGTGTCATATTGGCTGGCATCGACGGAGAGGGGCAGGCCGACGCGGACTTGCGGTGCTGTGGTTTCGATCAGGGTGAGCACCGGTGACCCAGCCCCCAACGTTTCGCCACCATCGACATTGCGCGAACCGACGCGCCCGTCGAATGGCGCGATCAATTCGGATTTTTCAAGGTTGATCGCGACGGTTTCGAGGGCTGCGTTGGTTTCCTGGATGCGGCTGGCAAGCTCGTCCCGTGTGGCGAGCGCCTGATCCACGGTTTCCTGGCTGACGTGTCCACCGGCCAACAGGGATTGGGCGCGGGTCAGGCGGGTTTCGGCAAGGTCAAGTTGGGCGGTGATGGCGGCTTTCGAGGCGGTCAGGCGGGTCTCTTCGGCCTCTAGCAAAGCGGTGTCGAGCGTGGCCAGCACGGTGCCTTTGGTCACCTCGCTGCCTTCGTCCACGGTGATCTGGGACAGCCGCCCGGCGCGTTCGAAGGACAGAACAGAACTGGCGGCGGCTTCGACCTGACCCACGAACTGTCGGGGTACGTCGTAGCCGTCTGTCACCGTCAGCCCCGTCGTCTCAACAAGTGTTGGCGCGGCTTCGGAAACGGTGTCCGTTGCCTCGGCGCGGTCGGCCAGAAAATTGGAGCCAAAGACGACCGCCGCAGCGGACCCGGCAACGACGAGGAGTGTGAACGTAACTGTTATCAACCGACGCAATGCACCGCGCCACCAGACTGTCTTGATTTGATCGACCATGACCCTGACCTTTCAATGTTAGAGACTCTAACATATGTTAGAAGTTCTTACTTTGACAAGGTCTACGAAGTCTGAAAGCTATTGGATCATGAAAAAAACGAACTCCACACAATCGCGCGGCAACTATCATCATGGTGATTTGCGGGCGCAATTGATCGAGGCCACGCGGCAGCTTGTCGAAGAAAAAGGTCCTGATCATCTGTCTGTTTCTGCGGCGTGCCGTCTTGCTGGCGTGTCGACCGCAGCGCCCTATAAGCACTTCAAAGATAAGGATGATTTGCTGCGCGCTGTCGCTATGGAAGGAATGAACCGGCAGTATGATCAAATGGTCGAGGCGCTTGCACCTTTGCCTGCGCAAAGCCTGGCGCGCATTTCAGCGATGGGGCGCATCTACGTCAATTTCGCGCAAAAAGAGCCGGCTGTTTTTCGCCTTATGTTTGGGCTGAGCGAGGATCATGCCGAGCATGAAGCGATGGTCGACAAGGGCCGCAACACCTTTGCGATGGTGCAACAGGAGGTCGCCGCGTTTCGCGGTCGGGACGTGGTTGAGGACAGCGATGTGAAGCGCGCCTTTCAGCTTTGGAGCTTTGTGCACGGTCTTTCGTTTCTGCTGATCGATGGCAAGTTGCAGCAGATGGACCTGTCTATGGATGTCGATGCCATGCTTGATGACATCGGGCGGCGCGTCATGCTGGATGCAGCGGTCGAGTAATCGCTATCGCCGCGCGTGTTCGTCGCAGTTGAGCCGAACGACTTGCGGGCCGGGAAATAGCTTATAAATATACTCAGGATTGCGCGCCTCCCATTGAATGGGCGTGGCCGAGTTGAATGAGACCCGCGATATGGTGCCTCTACGATCTGAAATACGGATTGCGCCCGACGCCGTGCATGATCTTTCAGCTGGCGCTTGGGCGCTGCTGAACCATCTCAGGTTTGTTGCTATGCAATGTCGGGTTTTGCCGCGTACGGACCTGTTCGAGGCCTGTGCGCTTCTGCATGGCTCCAGATCGAAATCGGTCGAGGCGCATGCGGAAACCTTGATGCGGTGCTTGCCAGAGGCGCTGGGCCATCGGGCGAAACTTTATGCGCCGGGCGTTACAGAAGTGTCGTTCGATGAGTTTTGGTTGGTGCAGCTGGCGGCGGCGTCATCGCGCGAGGATGCGCTCAGCCTGCGGTTTTTGCTGCATTCGCGCGTTGCCAAAGAGCACCGGCGGCTGGTGGCGTATCTGATTGGTCATATCGCCGGGCATTTTGCACTGACGTAAGGGGCGTTCTACAGGAACCGAAGCCGGTGTTTGCCGAGCAGTTCCACGAGGATCGCCTTTGCGTGCTGACGGTGTTGGCGATGCGAGTCGCGGGCGGTGGCGGCGTCGCCGTTGCAGATGGCGTGGTACACGGCGCGGTGATCTTCGTTGGATTTGGTGGGCAATGGGCGCATGAAGAGCGTTGTTGATCGGGCGCGCCTGACCTGATCGCTCATCATGCTGACAATGGCCTGAATTCTGCTGTTGCCGCCCAACCGAACGAGTTCGGCGTGAAAGCGATCGTCAGCTTCGGCCCAGCTGTCGAGGTCGTTTTTCGCAATCGCTGCGTCCATATCGTCGATGGCTTTGGACAACAGCCTGAGGTCTTCTTTGTCATAGCATGACTCAGCCGCTTTTTCGGCGGCGTGGCTTTCAAGCTCGGTCAGCACATCGTAAATCTCGGCCATATCCTCGGGCGACAGGGGCAGGATGCGCACCCCTTTACGCGGGCGCATTTCCAGCAAGCCCTGGCTTTCAAGTGTGAGGACCGCTTCGCGTACAGGGGTGCGGGACATGTCCAGAAGTTCGGCCAACTCCGATTCGAGATGGTCTGAGCCTGCCGCCAATTCCCCCGAAAAGATCTTGGCGCGCAGTTCGTGGATAGCGCGTTGAGAGCTTGAAAGGGGTTTTTCTGTCATCGCGTCTAATTCTCCTGGAGCGCTTGTTTCCGTCCCGTTTTCGCTGAGGTGTAGATTGCCTCTTCTATTGCGATAACCGCAAGATAGTCGCGCGCGCAATTTTCCAGAACTGTGCCATCAAGGATGCCCGACACCACGTGCGATTGCAGCGCATGCACACAATCGCCGCCAAAACCATCCCAGATGTCGGCGGGCAGGAGGGTCTGACTGGTTTGCGTGCCGAACTTGCGCAAGCTGACTGAGCCGTCGCCATTCAACATTATGGCACCATCGGTGCCTTCGACCAATGCTTCGCCCATGGTGCGCCGGAGGTTGTCTGCATTGTGGTCCAAATGGCGGTTGCCATCGAATAGTGCGCGGACGCCATTGGCATGTTCGAAGAGGATATATCCGGCATCTTCCCCCGCGATGGCCGGGTTGCGTTGTAGCAGATCGGCATAAACCGAGACCGGGTCACCAAGCAGGTAGCGAAACGTATCGACCCAGTGCACGGCGGTTTCGTGTACCAAGAAGCGTTCCATTTGTTGGAAATATGGCTGGCGGTCAAGGTAGGCTTGCGGCCCTTGCCCGTCGCCGGGTCTGAGCCGGAAGGTCACCTGTTGGATGTGTCCGACATCGCCCCGGGCAATGGCGGTTTTGATGGCGCGGTACCACGGTTGAAACCGGAAGTTTTCATGTACGATGATTGTCGCACCTGCCGCTTCGGCCTCTGCGGTGATGGTTCGGGCCTCCGTCAGGTCGTTGCAAAAGGGTTTTTGGCAGATGATCCATTTGATCCCGGCGGCAAGCGCCGTGCGGATCGTCTGAGCATGCGCAACCGGCGGCAGGATGATGTCGAGCAAATCCGGTTGGGTTTCCTTCAACATCTGGGGCAGGTCTGAATAGGCCGGCAGCCCGGTAGCCTTGGCACGATCCAGATCACGGTTGCAGGACCCTACGGCCTGAACGCGATCCATCCGGGCCCAGCTGCTATAGTGGAATTGACTGAAATACCCTGCGCCGACGCAGGCGACTTTGAGTTTTTGGTCACCCGTCATGCGACGAACAGCGCGTTCAGAACCGCATCCGCTGCGGCATCGGTCCCAGCGGTACCGCCAAGATCGCGGGTCAAGGCGACGTTGTTGGCAACCACATCTTCCACCGCTTCGCGCAAGCGCGTGCCGTCTTTTTGGAGTGCGGCGTTGTCGTGTTTGATCCCGAGCCATTCGAGCATCATCGCGGCCGACAGGATCATGGCGAGCGGGTTGGCCAGACCTTTGCCAGCGATGTCGGGGGCAGAGCCGTGGCACGGTTGGAAGACGGCATGATCGAGGCCAATATCGGCAGACGGAGCGAGGCCAAGGCCACCCATAAGGCCAGCGCCGAGGTCTGACAGGATGTCGCCGAACATGTTTTCGGTCACAAGCACATCGAAATCCCAAGGGTTCTGGATCATCCGCAGTGCTGTGGCATCGACATAGGCGTGGTCCGCAGTGATATCCGGGTGATTGGCGGCTTCGGCATCAAAGAGTTCGCGGAAGAACGCAAATGCACGGAAGACGTTGGCCTTGTCGACGCAAGTTACACGGCCCGGGCCGCGCCCGGTGGCTTTGCGCGTTTTGGCAAGATCGAAGGTGAAGCGAAACAGCTTTTCCGACACGTCGCGCGTGATAAGCAGCGTTTCGCGCGCCTCGTTTTCCGTGACCTCGCCGCAGCCTTGCGTGTGGAAGAGACCTTCGGTGCTTTCGCGGACCAGAACGAAATCGATCTCTTTGTTGGCCGGTATCTTGAGCGGCGTTTTCTGACCCGATTTGACCGTGACGGGGCGGATGCCTGCAAAGAGTTTCAGTGCCTTGCGCAGGTCAATCTGGGGAGAGATTTCGGTGCCGTCGTCATAGCGAACGTCAGGCAGCCCCATGGCTGACAAGAGGATCGCATCGGACCTGCGTGCAATGTCCATCGAATTTTCCGGCAGCGATTCGCCCGTCTTGGCGTAATGCGCGGCACCAGCATCAGCGTTTTGAAAAATAAGGTTATAGCCATCTGATGCCTGCGCCATCCGTTCAAGGATCGCGAACGTCGGGGCCATGATTTCAGGGCCGATCCCGTCTCCGTGGAACACGGCAATGCTGAAAGTCTGGTTCATGATTGGACCCTTTGTGCGCGGTTGATTTGAACGAATTTGCCAACTTATCCAATCGAAAAGTTGACAAGGCATTTTTTAATGCATACGCAAATAAATGCAACAAGGAATGCAACAGCCTTTGGGAGGGCCATCAAATGAAAGTCAAACTGAGCAAGATCGCAGCGATTGCTGCGCTCGTGACGGGATTGGGTCATGCGGCAATGGCGCAGGACTATCCGTATCGCGACATCACGACGGCGGTGGTCTGGGGCGCGGGCGGCGGCACCGACAGCATCAACCGCATGATCATGGCAGAAATGGAAAAGCACCTGCCGGTCAGCATCAACGTGATAAACCAAACCGGTGGCGTCGCCGGATCGAATGGTATGGTTTATGTCATGAACCAGCCAGATGATGGGTACACTCTGGTTGGTCTTTCGGAATCGAACGTAACGGCCGCTGTGCAGGGCGGATGGGACAAGAAGTTTGACTACTGGTACCCGTTCATCGTTGGGGGATCGCCAGGCCTGATCTCGGTTCCGGCCAACAGCCCGTACAATTCACTGGAAGAGTTGGTTGATGCCGCCAAGGCGGCACCCGGCACGATCCCAGCGGCAGCATCGGGTGCCGGGTCCATCCACCATCTGAACCTCTTGGCGATCCAGAACGGCTCTGGCGCGGAATTCCTGTTTGTGCCGTACAAGGGATCAGCACCAGGGCAGGAAGCGGCCATCGCGGGAGAGGTTCAATTGGTCGTCACGTCTTTGGCCGAACAAGCGGCCTTGATCGAAGGCGGCAAACTCAAGCCGCTTGCCATGCTGACCCCGGACAGCGCCGAGATTGCGGGCATGTCTGTGCCATCGGCGTTCGATATCTATGACGGGCTCGACAAGTACCTGCCGTTGATGCAGGCCATCGGTTTTGCTGTACATGACAGCGCGTCGGATGATGTCAAAGCCACGCTGGGCGCGGCTTTTGAGAAGGCGATTTCTTCAGACGTTGTCGATGAGTGGGCTGCCGCCAACAACTACGCGGTGAGCGGTGCGTATGGCGAAGACGCGCAAGCGATCTTTACGACGCTGGAAAGCAACTTTGCCTACACGCTGCAAGAGCTTGGCGCGACAACGGTTGACCCGGAAAGCCTTGGGATCGCGCGTCCCTAAGCGAACGCTTGACGTAGTAAGGGGTGCGGGTTTGATCCCGCGCCCGTTTTGCCAGCTTTGAAAAGGGCACGAGGCAATGGACGAAGACACCGAGGTTTTGCGCGCTCGCGATTTTTGGGGTGCTCTTGTCTTGATGGGGCTGTCGCTGTTTTTCCTGTGGCGGACGATGGACATCCCGCTGTGGGGTGGCAATCGCGCCGGAGTTAGCAGCGCGGATTGGTACAACTCTGCGGCTATTGTGCCGCTGGGGATCTTTTCGGCGTTGCTGGTTCTGTCCGTTGTGCTTTTGGTGATCGCGGTGCGTGCTGGCGGTGCGCAGCGCGCGCTTTCAAAGGTCGGCATCGGATGGAGCGTAGATGAGGCGCTTCGGTTTTCTGCAATCGCAGTGATCCTGTTTTTTTACATCGCCGGTCTGGTGCCCCGTGTGGACTTTGTGTTGAGCAGCGGGCTTTTGATTACGGCGCTGACCTATGGATTTCACAAGCTGGAACGCGCGCGCATGGCGCTTGCCGCAGCGGCAGTCGCGATGTGCGGCGGATATGCGTTGATCGCGCATTTGCCACAGTCGGAATGGGCGGCGCATGATGACGACTGGCTGACGCTTGTCGTTTGGATCGTGCTGACCGGGGTCGTGCTCTTGCAAGCGCGGGGGGATCGCGTGTTGAAGGCTGTGCCGGTTATTGCTTTGGTTGCACCCGTATTGCTGGTCTCCGCGATGGCGTTCGGGTTTCGCCAGAACGTGCCGAACCGGGGCGGGTTGGTCTTTAAGCAGATCGAATACCATTACTACGTGACGATCCGTCCGCTGTGGAGGACGTGACGTGGAATTTGTTCTGACGCAGCTTGCCGGGTTCGCTGGCGCATTTACGGCGCTCGTGCTGGACCCATTAACCTATGCGTATCTGATCATCTCGGTCTTTCTGGGCATCACCTTTGGCGCTTTGCCGGGGCTGACTGCAACGTTGGCTGTGACGATTTTGACCGGGTTCTTTGGCAATAAGATCCCGCTCGATTACTCGTTGATTGCGTTGTTGGGGGCCTATGTCGGGGCGATCTATGGCGGGTCTTACCCATCGATCCTGTTGAACATCCCGGGCACGGCGGCCAGTGCCGCCACAGCGATGGATGGTCATCCTTTGGCCAAGGCCGGGCGGGGTGGAGAAGCGCTGGGTCTGACGACAACCGCCAGCTTTATTGGGACGTTGATCGGCACCGCGGCTTTGCTGATCTTTGTCTGGTTGCTGCTGCTTTTGTCGCAAAACATTGCAAGCCCCGAGAAGGCCCTGCTGGCGCTATTTGGAATCCTGCTGTCAGGCACGCTGATGTCCGAAGACCTTGTAATCAAGGGCTGGATCGCGGGCCTGATCGGTCTGGCGATGGCCATGGTTGGCCTTGATCCGCTGCTGAGCGAGCCGCGCTACACGTTTGGTTGGTCTTACATGCTCAGCGGGTTTCAGGTTGTTCCGGTTCTGATGGGTGCCTTTGCTGTGCCACAGATCATCGACGGGATGCGGCATATGGAAATCGGCCAGATGGTGCAGCTGAAAGGCCGCATACTGCCGAACCTGAAAGCTGTTCGGCGGTATCTGCCAACGATCACGCGGTCCGGCGTGATCGGCACGGGCGTTGGCGCCTTGCCGGGGGTGGGCGAGGATGTGGCCGGATGGGTCAGTTATGGCGTTGGCAAAACGGTCAGCAAAGAGGGTGACACGTTCGGCAAGGGTTCACTCGACGGTTTGTTGTCGTCCGAGACGGCCAACAATGCCTGCATCGGTGGGGCGCTGATCCCGCTTTTGGTGCTGGGCATTCCTGGGTCTCCTCCAGCGGCGGCCCTGATGGGTGCGTTCAAGATCAACAACATCATTCCGGGGCCAACTATTGATCCGGCCATCATCCTGCGGGTGGTCGCGATCATGGTCTTGGCGTCTTTGACAATGTTCATTCTGGGGCTGTTCACGGCACGGGTGTTTATCAAGATCCTGCGCATCCCTCAGGTCGTGTTCCTGCCGATTGTGATGGTGCTTACCACCATCGGGTCGTTCAGCGTAGGGGGCGGGATCAACGACCTGTATCTGATGCTGGGTGTCGGGTTTGTGGCCTATTTCATGAACCTGATGAAATATCCCATCGCACCCTTAGTCATTGGCGTGATCCTTGGTGGGTTGTTCGACGAAACCTTCCGTCGGTCTTTGTTGATTTCCGGTGGCGATCTTGCGGTCTTTGCGTCGCGCCCGGTTGCTGCCATCCTGCTTGCATTGAACGTGGCGCTGGTGATGAGCCAGGTGCCGATCATGAGACGGGCGTTCCGGCGTCTGCGCCGAAAGGAGGTGTGATGTTTGCTGTTGTCGTGACATTTCAGATCAAGGACGGCGCGATGGATGCTTTTTTGCCCGCCATGACGGAAAACGCGCGGGTGTCTTTGGCGGAGGAAGCGGCCTGTCACCGATTTGATGTCTGTACGGATGCGGATCGCCCGAATGAGGTGTTCCTTTACGAGCTGTATTCCGACCGCGCGGGGTTTGATGCGCATCTCGCCAGCGCGCATTTCAAGGCCTTTGATGCGCAAGTGGCACCGATGGTGGCGGCCAAGGACGTGCGGCTATACGCCGAGGTCGCGTCATGAGCGAGTGGGAGGTCTATGCGATCAAATATGCGGATCGCAATGCGCGGACGCGGGCAGACAGTTTTGTGCTTGATGACAACCATGACGCGCCGCATGCGATGGATTACTTTATGTGGCTCCTGCGGTGCGGAACCCGGGTGATCCTTGTCGATACGGGCTATGATCAGGCAGAGGCTGACGCACGTGGGCGGCCGATCAGGCTAGCTCCGGCGGAGGCGCTGGCGCCGTTTGGGATCACGCCTGGCGACGTGA
The DNA here is from genome assembly GCA_964500115.1 of uncultured Rhodobacterales bacterium. Lineage (GTDB taxonomy): Bacteria > Pseudomonadota > Alphaproteobacteria > Rhodobacterales > Rhodobacteraceae > Marivita. Next base: position 3,333 of record CAZCOX010000008.1, on the reverse strand, counting down.
CCGAAATCATTGTCACGCATCTGCACTACGACCACGCGGGTGGAATGCATGTTTTCCCGAATGCCAGGTTACATATGCAGGCCGCTGAGATGGCCTTCGCCACCGGGCCATGCATGTGCCACGACACGGTCCGCGCGCCCTTTACAGCCGAGCACGTGTGTGAGGCGGTCAAACGGCTCTACTCTGGAAAGCTTGTGTTCCATGACGGCGATGCGGAAGTTGCCGACGGCGTGACCGTGCACTGCATTGGCGGGCACAGCAGGGGTTTGCAATGCGTGCGGGTGCGCACGCAGGCAGGATGGCTGGTTCTGGCCTCGGACGCCGCGCATTATTTTGAGAATGTTTTTGCCCGCAAACCGTTCCCCATTGTGGTGGACATGCAGAACATGCTCGACGGGTTTGAAACGCTGGAGCGGTTGGCGTCTGCGCCCGGGCTGATCATTCCGGGCCATGATCCGCTCGTCCGCGCGCATTTTCCAAGCGTCATGGCCGATCACATTCACCGCCTGGATGTCGGGCCTGTGACGGACATCCCAAGATGAAGATCGGTGTGATTGCAGACGATTTCACCGGCGCGTCCGACATCGCGCTAACACTGGCGGAGGCGGGCATGTCTGTGGCGCAGTTCATTGGGGTGCCGGATGGCGCCGCGGCTGAGGTGCAGGCTGGGGTCGTCGCTTTGAAATCCCGCACAGCGCCGGTTGCGGATGCCGTTGCGCAATCGCTGGCCGCTTGCGACTGGCTGGTTTCACAAAGGGCGGAGCAGATCGTTCTGAAAGTCTGTTCGACCTTTGACAGCACGGACCTGGGTAACATCGGCCCGGTTTTGGATGCGTTGGCAGACCGATTGAATGCCAAGTCTGTCATCGTGTGCCCCGCGTTCCCAGAAAATGGGCGCAGCGTGTACCAAGGGCATTTGTTTGTCGGCGACCAGCTGCTGAATGAATGCGGGATGCAGGACCATCCGCTGACGCCAATGAAAGATGCGGATATCCGTCGCGTTCTTTCTGTCCAGTCTGACCGCCCGGTCGGTCATGTGCCTGCTTTGACTGTGCTTCAGGGGGCGGGCGCAATCTCTGACGCGATGGGCGAGGCGCGGCATTTTATTGTCGATGCCATTACAGACGCCGACCTGATGCAGATTGGCCAAGCCGCACGCGGACTGCCGTTGCTTTGCGGTGGGTCCGGGATTGCTTTGGGATTACCTGCGAATTTTGGTTTTGTACCAAAGCCCCCAGAGTGGCACGGTGTGGGCGGAGCCGGTGCTGTCATCTCGGGTTCCTGTAGTCGCGCGACGCGTGCGCAGGTCGAGGCGTATCTGAAAGTTGCCCCAGCACGTCAGATCATGGCGGAAAAGGCCGTCGGCGGACAGTACGATGCAAACGAGCTGGCAGATTGGGTCATGGCGCAGGATATGCCGCCGTTGCTCTATTCATCTGCCGACCCGGTTGTGGTGCGCGCCGCGCAACAGCAGTTCGGTGTCGAAGAGTCTGCGGTGGCGATAGAGGCGCTGTTTGCCGACCTCGCAACGGCCTTGGCGGCGCGTGGCGTGCGGCGCTTGATCGTTGCAGGTGGCGAAACGTCCGGGGCGGTTGTGCAGGGGCTGGGTGCAAAGACACTGAATATCGGGCCAAGGGCTGCGGCTGGGGTGCCGCTTGTGCTGTATGATGGTATGGCGCTTGCGCTGAAGTCGGGCAATTTTGGTGGACCTGACTTCTTTGCGGAAACACTTGCCTTGATGGAAGTCGACCAATGAGCGAAGAGGCCAAACTGCGCGAAGACATCTGTGTTTTGGCCAAGTCGATGTTTGATCGCGGGTTAACGAGTGGATCATCTGGCAACATCTCCGCGCGGTTGTCTGACGGGACGGTGCTGGTCACACCGACAGGGCGCGCGATGGGGTTTCTGGACCCGGCGCAGATCAGCCACCTTGATCAGGAATTCCGATTGATCTCGGGCGATCCGCCAACCAAGGAAACCCCTTTGCATTCAGCGTTTTACGAGACGCGAGGCGGCACAGGGGCCGTTGTGCATCTGCATTCGACGCATTCCGTCGCGCTGTCGATGTTGCCGGAAACCGACCCTGACAGTGTTTTGCCGACGCTAACACCCTACGCGATCATGCGGGTGGGCAAGGTCAAGCTTTTGCCGTTCTTCCTGCCTGGCGATCCGGCTATGGGGGATGCGGTGCGGGGGCTTGCGGGCAAACGATCGGCGGTTTTGCTGGCCAATCACGGGCCGGTGGTTGCGGGCAGAGACCTTTGGGCGACTGTCTTTGCGATGGAAGAGTTGGAAGAAGCGGCGAAACTGACGCTTTTGACGCGGGGAATGAACGTGAGGGGATTGTCGCCCGAAGATGTCAACGCCGTGGTTCGAAAGTTCGACGTTGATTGGTGAAACGCCGCGCGCGATCGCGGTTTCGCATTTCGCTACATTTGAAAATCAGTAGATTGCCTAAAAATATCGCTGATTTTCCGAGGTTCTGATGGCCCTTACGCTGAAGGCAATGACCTATTTCACCACCGCCCTGCGGCACGGCAATATCGCGAATGCGGCAGAAGAGTTGCACATCGCGGCCTCTGCCGTCGCTGCTGCGATTGATCAGGTGGAGGCGGCGTTTGATCTGACGCTGGTGAACCGCCAACGCGCGCGGGGGATTGCGCCGACAGCCAGCGGGCTGGCGGTTGCGCGCAAATGCGAGCGGTTGCTCGAAGAATACCGCGCTGTGATGGCCGAAGGCGCGGACCTCAAACATGCGTTGAGCGGGACCTTGCGGATCGGCTACTACGCACCGATTGCGCCTGCGTTTGTGCCGGCGATCCTGAACACGTTTCTACCCGAAGACGCGGATGTGGAGTTGCACCTGGAGGAATGCGACAACGACGCGGCACAGCATGGATTGCTGACTGGGGCCCATGACGCGATCCTGTTTGTAAGCAAGGATGTGCTGCCGTCCATCGAATATGACGAATTGATCACAGCGCCAGCCTATTGCCTGCTGCCGCGCGCGCATGCGCTTGCCGGGCGAGCCTCGGTCAGCATGGCTGAGATCGCGCGCGAACCCTTGGTTGTCCTCAACAGGCCCGTGGCGGGCGCATATTACCGCGATCTGATCGCTGCACACGCACACGATGTGTCCGTCGCGGCCTATGCAAGTTCCACCGAAATGGTGCGCAGTCTGGTCAGCGCCGGGCGGGGCTGTGCCATTTTGAACATGCGGCCGCTCACGCAAGTGAGCTATGCCGGTGGGGATTTGGTGGAACTGCCAATCTCGGATGCATTGCCACCGCTGACGCTTGCCGTGGCCTACGACAAATCACGTCCAAGGTTGCT